>NZ_LT906470.1:557500-695000 GCF_900187285.1 Veillonella rodentium
TGCCAAACGAGATGTCACGATTGAGGCTGCTAACAGTTTATATGAAAAGCATATTCCCGGGTTTGGTGAGATTTTCAGATTCTTATCCTATACGGAGGATATCGGTACAAAGGCTATGGCGTCTCGGGCAGAGGCGGGAGTCAATAATCATACTCTTATATTTTCTGTACCCGGATCCGTAGGGGCGGTTACATTGGCTATGGGAAAACTGATTATTCCTGAAATGGCTCATTTGGTGAGAGAAATAACTAAATAATGAGTTAATCATGAAAAAAGAAAAACAATACCATTGCAGTATTGTTTTCTTTCATTTATACTAGTCTTAGTAATACGTAAGTCCGTGTGTATAAGAAAGGAGATTATATGAAGTTAAATCAGGCCACGGATTATGCATTTCGTATGGTTTTACATATGTCTTTGTTATCTCCTGGAGAAAAGGTAACAGGTGCTGTGTTGGCCGAGAGGGAGTTGATTCCCGAACGGTTTTTGCTCAAAATTATGCGTAGTCTTATTGCAGCAGGGATTATGAGATCCTTCCGCGGTGTGGATGGCGGGTTTGCACTTAATCGTGAACCTCAAAATATTTCATTGCTCGATGTGATTAGAGCGGTAGAAGGGGATGCGTATTTACAACAATGTTTATATGATATGGGTTCATGTTCAAAGTCTTGTAGGGGACGTTGTGCTATTAATGAAGCGATGGGAATCATTCAACATCAACTAATAGATCAATTAGAAGGGGTTAATTTTTACCAGTTAGCTGAGCGAGAGGCGGTTATATTGCAGGAATTACAACCACTTTCACAAGTACAATGATGTAAGTTTTGAAATCGATGAGCTCATCAAGTGATGGTAGGAATTTAATTCTAAGGAGGAAAACAGATGTTTGAGGCTGTAGATTTAGCTCGATTGCAATTTGCGCTAACATCTATTTATCACTGGTTATTCGTGCCTTTTACGATAGGTATGACAGTGATTGTAGCTATTTTAGAGTGGACCTATGTGGCCACCGGTAAAGAAGTATATAAAAAAATGGCAAAGTTCTGGGGCAAATTATTCCTTATTAACTTTGCTATGGGGGTTGTGACGGGTATTGTTCAGGAGTTCCACTTCGGTATGAACTGGGCGGAATACTCTCGTTTTATGGGCGATATTTTCGGTGCTCCGTTAGCACTTGAAGCATTAATGGCATTTTTTTTGGAATCTACATTTATGGGCGCGTGGATCTTCGGTTGGGACCGTTTAAATAAAAGGGTTCATGCTTTTGTAGCTACCTTGGTAGCGTTGGGGACAAGTTTATCCGCATTTTGGATTCTCGTAGCAAATTCTTTTATGCAACATCCTGTAGGGTATGTGCTTCGCAATGGACGTGTAGAGATGGAGGATTTTTTTGCCATCATTCAAAACGGTTATGTGCCGGGGCAATTCTTCCATATCGTATTTAATGGTTTGTTAACTGCCGGTATAATCATCATGTCCATCAGTGCATGGCATTTATTGCGTAACAATGCCACTGATTTTTATCGCAAGTCTGCTAAATGGGGCATGATTTTCGCCTTTGTATTCGGGACATTGGGGGCCTTGGCCGGTCACCATCAGGGGCAATATGTTACAAAGGTACAGCCGATGAAAATGGCGGCGATGGAAGCGTTATGGGAAACACAGGATCCGGCTCCGTTTTCGTTGGTTGCCAATATCGATGTAAAGAAACAGAAAAATACAAGTGCCATTGAAATTCCCGGCGGCTTGTCTTTCTTGACTCAAAATTCATTCACTTCCGGCAAGGTGGAAGGAATTAAAGAATTACAGGCTAAGTCAGAGGCTCAATATGGACCTGGTAACTACATCCCGGATGTACGAGCTGTTTTCTGGACATTCCGTATTATGGTCGCTACCGGTTCTCTCATGTTGCTTGTTGCTTTCGTCGGGCTTATACTCAATGCGAAGAATAAGCTTGTAGGAAATCGCATCTTCTTAAAAATTATGTTCTGGATGTTACCGCTGCCGTTTATCGCGCATTCCACGGGATGGTTCGTAGCGGAAGCGGGCCGTCAACCATGGATTGTATATGGGTTACAACTCACTGCAGACGGCGCATCTAAAGCTGTAACGGCAGGTGAAATTTTGACGACGATTATCGGGTTTACTCTTATGTATCTTTTAGCGGCTATTGCGGCTATTTATCTTGCTGTAGAGCATATTAAAAAAGGTCCGGAAGGTAATCCGTCTCATAATGTGGTTGAAAAAGAGGAGGCGCGACTATGGAACTGATTTGGAATAACCTTGAGGTGGTATGGTTCATCTTAATTACCATACTGTTTGCAGGCTTCTTCTTGTTAGAAGGTTTTGACTATGGAACAGGAATTCTGTTGCCGGTCATCGGTAAAACTGACGTGGAACGTCGTCAAATGATTAATGCGCTAGGCCCTATATGGGATGGCAATGAAGTATGGATGATTACTGCTGGCGGTGCGTTGTTTGCGTCCTTCCCGCATGTGTATGCTACATTATTCAGTGGATTTTATCTGGTGCTATTTTTGATGCTTGCTATGCTTATTATTCGCGGCATATCTTTTGAATTCCGCTCTAAAAGTCCTAACTTATTATGGCGTAAGACCTTTGATTACTGCATCTTCTTCGGTTCATTGATTCCTGCACTATTGTGGGGCGTTACGGTAGGAAACTTGATTCAAGGTACACCGATTGATGGTAGTATGACATATGTGGGCACATTTCTTGATTTATTAAGCCCATATACCATTCTTTGTGGCATTGCATTTATTTTAGTATTTACATATCATGGTGGTTTATTTACATCTATTAAGACTGCCGGGCCTATATCTGAACGTGCCCGGGCTGCGTCATTAGTAGTAGGTGTTCCGGCGGCTATTGGTGCATTGGCATTAGTGATAGCTACTTATGTATATACTGATTTGTTTAACTCTGTATTGGCTACTATTTGTTTTACACTAACGGTTTTGTTTTTTCTTATTTCCTGGGGAGCTACACGTACTCGCAATACAAAATGGGGCTTTATATTTAGTTCTTTGTCTGTTATTTCTGTAACGATTGCGTATTTCTCCGGCTTATTCCCTCGTATTATGGTTTCGTCCTTGAATCCTGAGTGGAGCTTAACAATTTCTAATGCGGCAAACTCTACATATACATTGGCATTAATGACTTGCGTAGCATTCGTATTTGTACCGATTATTTTGGTTTACCAATCCTGGGTATATTGGATATTCCGTCATCGTGTAACAGAAAAAGATTTACATTACTAATCGGATAGAATTTTAGTATTCAAAGTTCATATCATCTGAATCATGAAAATTAGTATTCATTGTGAGGCGTGCTGTAGCGGCACGTCTCTTTTTTGTGGTAAGATGAGTGTAATATTGATAAAATTAGATTCAATTTAGAATTAGTACTTTTAAAAGGGATATTATATGATACAACGTACCGCATTAAAGGCGTTACTCGAGCATAAGGGGTCATTCTTTTTACTCGGGATGACATGTTTTATTGAAAGTCTCGCCATAGTTACACAGGCATGGTTTTTTGCTGTTTTACTTAATAATTTTATATTTTTGGAGCATTCAGTTCAGGATGAACATGATACTTTGATTTATTTAGGGATTGCCATTATATGTCGTTTGGGTTCTTATTATTTACAGGAGACGCTAGCATTGAGACTGGGGAACTCCGTGAAAGCATCTTTTCGTGCTCACGCATTACGACATATGTTTCAGCTCGGCGTGCAGCAGAAAGAGCGACATGGCGATGTCATTCATATGATTACAGATGGCTTAGAGCAGGTGGATGCCTATGTGGTTCGTTATATTCCGCAAATTCTCTATGCCATCATGATTCCACTTGTGATGGGAATTGCCATTGTGAATACGATGCCGATTATCGGTATTCTTCTTATCATAACCGTTCCGTTGATTCCGTTTTTTATGATCCTGATCGGGAAGCAGGCAGATCGCCTCAACAAGGAACAGTGGGAACGTATGAGCTTGTTATCAGGCCATTTCCTTGATGTGTTACAAGGTATTACGACATTGAAGCTGTTTGGTCGTGCAAAAGAGCAAATTCAGGTTATAGCCCGTTTATCTCGAGAATTCAAAGATTCCACGCTGCGCGTGTTGCGTGTCGCTTTTTTGTCAGCATTAGTGCTTGAATTAGTGAGCACCATCAGCACCGCTTTGATCGCTGTCTATTTAGGCTTAACCCTGCTGGATGGAGGCGTCGCTTTTTTGCCGGCATTTTTTATTTTACTGTTGGCACCGGAGTTTTATACACCTTTCAGACAGTTGGGGGCGGCCTTTCATACAGGGATGGCAGGAAAGACGTCTATACTTAAATACGAAGAATTCATGGCATCTCAATCACTTTTACCAAGAGGTGGATCTCAATGTATTGATGAGCCGCTACAAGATATTTCAATTGATGGATTAACCTTTACCTATGGAGAGGGTAAAAACGGTGTACACCATATATCTTTACAGGCTCATCGTGATAAATCTGTCATGCTTGTCGGTGAAAGTGGTGCAGGTAAATCTACAGTTGCTCATATTATAGGCGGATTCTTAAAGGCCCCGACAGGTACGGTTTTCGTTGATGGTTATGATATGACGGAGTTGGATATCGACTGGTGGCGTCGACAAGTTATTTATGTATCTCAACGGCCTCATCTTATGAAAGGAACTTTGCGTGAGATTTTATCTTTTGGCCTAGATGTCAGTGATGAGGATATTTTAAATGCTTGTAAAGAGGTGGCGTTAATCGATGTAATCAAACGTAAACCGGAAGGTCTCGATACGATTATCGGTGAAGGCGGTGCAGGTCTTAGCGGTGGTGAGCGACAGCGGGTAGCCCTAGCGCGTGCATTTTTACGACAGGGACAAATTCTTATTCTAGATGAAGTGACGGCTCACTTGGATGTGAAAACAGAATCTATAATCAGTCGTGCCGTTCAACGCCTGATGAAGGGGAAAATCGTCATCCTCATCGGACATCGATTGCAGACAATGCACTGGGCATCGTCTCTTTATGTGTTGAAAGACGGACACATTATCCAACAGGGGACCTATGATGAACTCATCAATACTGATGGATATTTTAAGGAGTTGGTATCGGCAGGAACAGGAAAACTTGATATAGCTTCGAGCGGAACATCTGTTGATGCTGGCAAATCAGAGGATACCGTTTCGGGAGCTTTCACATTGTATGAATCTGGCTATACAGGATCCGAGAATGTGCCGGCTGGCCAATCGGCACATCCGTCGCTTCGTGCTGAATCGATGTACGGGGATGACACACTACGTGAAAAAAGTTTGGAGAGAAGGGGCGCTGGATCGTTTATTGATTTACAAGGCTGGAAGCTGTTATTTTCTGTTCTTGGACCTGCTAAATGGTCCATGGTACTTGCTTTGATTTTTACATTCTTTACGGTTTTTATGAATGTAGGCCTTCTCAGTGTATCCGCTTGGTTACTGGCTTCTGCCGCATTACAGCCGGATATAACATATTTGAGCCTTGCTATCGTCGGTGTCCGCTCCTTCGGCATCAGTCGTGCCGTGTGTCGATATTTTGAACGATATACAACGCATCGCATGGCGTTTCAGGGCTTATACGGATTGCGCCTCTGGTTTTATAAAAGGTTGGAGCCGCTTGCACCGGCGATTTTGAAACGCATCGGAGCGGGCGATATGTTAGGTCGTATTATGGGGGATATTGAAGTATTACAATTTTTCTATTTGCGTACCTTAATTCCGCCGATAGCTGCTATCGGCTTGACCGCATTAGTAGCGTACGGTGCTTTTACAATCAGTCCTGGCCTGTTATGGCCCGTTCTGATAGCTGCAGTCGTGACGGGGATTATATTACCAATAGTTGTATATGGTTATAATCAAAAAAATTTACGTGTAATTGCACCGCAGCAGGGAGAATATAAGGCTCTGCTTAGCGATACAATGGACAGTTTGGAGGATATCATCAGTTACGGCAATGAAAATCTTGTGTATGAACGAATTCAATTCATGATGACTGCGGTTGATGACTGTAAGTCATCCATAGATAACGATATGAATCGTGGAAATACGGTTTTTATCGCGTGCATACAGTTAACAGTTATCATAGTGGCCTGTATGGCGGCACATGTGTTATCGGGACCTTATGCGAGCGTCATGGTAGCCGTAGCGGCTATCGGTGTTCAGGCATGGTTTGAATCATTGCAGCCGATGATAGCCGCTGTTCATCACGGTGCTGAAAGCCGGATTGCGACGAATCGTTTATTAGAGCTAGAGCAGGAGAGACCTCCTGTAATCGAAACTGTACAGCCGGAGCTAATTGATACGATAGAGCATATACATTTTAAAGACGTATCCTTTGCGTATGATGCATATAACAATATTTATGAAAATCTTGATTTGTACATCCCTAAAGGGCAATCTGTAGCGATTGTCGGGGCCAGCGGCTCCGGCAAAACAACATTGTTTAATATGCTGGAGCGACTCTATGATTACGGTGGCTCGATTGATATAGGTAAACATGAGTTAAAACATCTCGCTATCGATGCGTGGAGAGAATTACTGGGAACCATTACGCAAGATACATATATTTTCCATGCTTCTCTGAAGGATAATATTCGGCTTGCCAGACCGAGCGCATCTGATGACGATATAGATAGGACCATTAAAAGGGCCTCTTTGCAGGCGGTCGTAAATCGGCTCCCGAGGGGGCTTGATACCATTATCGGATCCGGTGGGTATGGCCTGAGCGGTGGTGAACGGCAACGCGTCGCCTTGGCAAGACTGTTTTTGCGCAATCCGCAACTCGTGCTTCTGGATGAACCGCTAGAAGGTCTTGATCAGGTGACCAGAAGGTCATTACATACAGACTTGATGAAATACATAGAGGGGAGAACATGTCTTTATATCACTCATCAATTAGAAGGTCTGGAAAAAATGGATCGAATTATATTTATGGATCAGGGACAAATTGTTGAAGATGGCACTTATGATGAACTCATTGCATCGGAGGGCAGATTTTATGAATATTGTTATTTGTCTATGGCACGTATCGGGTAGCAGATTTAGTAGTATTATATCGATAAATTACGCAATATATGGTATAATTTGAGTGTTAAAAGCTATTTCATGTTACCCTTGGAGGGGTTATGACTAGAATTTTCACCAAATTACGTGCTTTGGTGGATGAAGCATTGTCTGAACGGGACACGACGATTGAGGCTACTACTGTTAGTAATACTGTATCGATGGAGCCGGAGCTCTTCGATCATCGTCTATTATATATAGAAGAAGATATGGTTAATCGCATGTTGCGTGCCGCTCTTCGCAATCATTGGTTATTTTATTCCGTAACCTTTGAATTTGAACCGAATAATCAGATATTCCTGTCCATTATTACGAAGTGGGGGAATGTAATCAATGTGGAGTTTACCTTAGAGGATTTATGGTTTGATGATTATTCATCATCATTTGCCATACGGTTAGATACAAATAACATAGATACAGGCGGGTTTATTTTAAACTCTATTCTCCATTTACTTGGGAATTGGTGCCTCAGCCTGTTCGGAATATTCTTTAATCCCATTGAACTGGGTGAAAAGGGTTCCACCATGCGTTTTGAAAAGAAAGGTATCATTCAGTTTGATCTTTTGCCGAATACGAGGGTTAAGAAGTTTATACCATTACCGGAACGCCATATCGGCAGTACGGGGCCTATTCTGTTGGGAAATCCGAGAACCAGCCAGTCCGTATTACAGCTGGATTACTATGCGTTTCATGATCCGGTGGATACTTTCACGGTACCGGATGTGCCGACTCGTACCAGTTGGCTGCGCTCTATCGATATAGCGGCGGTATTACTGTTGCCAATCGGTGTATGGATTACCTTCATCATCCTGCATCATTATCTACCGACGGAAACCTTGGAATTTTCCTTTTCCACATACTTCTTGATTTCTCTGGGGATATTTATTATCTCCTTCCTGGTGATGAATATTCCGCGCTATCTGTATATGTACTTTGATTCGCGTAAGCAGTGGCAGAGCGCCTTTGTACATAACAATATCAAGATTCAGATGCGCAAATTACATCGTCGTATCTTCATGCAGCAGGCGACACTTACATCGGATTGTGATGAATGTACCGCAAATGAAAGCCAGGAGCGTATCAAGCACTTATTGCTTCAAATTCGGGATAAGCGTTTTTTAGCGAATCGCTTAAAGATTGCTGATGATGATCGAGCGCGAAAACAGAAGGTTAAATTTATCATTGCCTATATCGGCTGTACATTAATAGAGTTGATGTTATTGATGAATTGATTATGTATAGACGGTAATAAAAGTTTTGATAGCAATTATGTTTTAAATATATAATATGATATAAAAATACCGTATCTCGGATTTGTCGTGTCCGCTTGCTGTTAGATTTATTTTAATCTAATCGTAAGCGGACATTTCATTTACGAGATACGGTATCATTGGTTGAGGTAAGGTTAATCGTTTTGTAGTAATTGTATTTATATACTAAACTAGTATTTGTATGTCAATTACTACCGGAAGCGGACAGTTTAGAGATTTTTCTTTTTTCGACGTTTTCGTGCGGCTTTTCGTTTTTTCTGTGCCTGTTCGCTTTTTGGTTCTCTAGCGGGCTCGAAGACTTTTTGCGGTACGCTCATAAACGGTGGATAACCATATTCATTGGGTTCCGGTTGGCCCGGCAAAACCCAGAACAGAAAACCGACGAGCCATATAAAAAGGTATAATAAATAATTAACCGGGGAGACGGCTGTATAGGTATTGATGAAAATGATAATGGCTGACCAGAGAATGCCGGCCCATGCATTAAATCCGATATCGTGAATGCGTCGTCCGAAGAGAGCGCAGGATAAAGGGAATAAAGCGGCTAATAAAAGCCATATGAACGCACGGGAAATCCAGTATGATGGTAAAGATACGACAAACTCTATCAGTTTAGTGTCAAGAATATGGACGATATAGAATAATATCATCAGCACGATAAATAGTATGATAAATTGTAAGCGGTTTATCCGGCCGGATAAGTTAAATATCGTTAAGCCCCTTCTACGCCCCAGAAATGCGATGAGAAAACCGATGGCGCAAATCAGAAGCGTACGCAGCAATGCATAAATTAAATCCATAAATTCCCCTTTTTAAAATTTTTATTACAATTTTATTAATTCCGGTAAGACGAGTTCGAATGCCACACCATGTTTCATTGATTTTACATTATCCACGGTAGCCTGAATCGCTTTCGTTGTAAAATTCATAGCCAGCTCTGCCGCATCGTACGGTGAATATCCCTTCATGACGGCACCGGATAATACGGCGGTGAAAATATCTCCGGTTCCGGTTGCTTTTACAGGTACCAGCGGGATAGAATAGGTTTGTAAGTTGTCTGTAATGCCGTCGTATACGGCGACGGTGGCGTGCGTTTCGGATGGCACACTGGTCATGATGACCATGTCCGGGCCCATCTGATGTAATTGCTTGCAGCGGTGTCGCAATTCATCTTCGCTGATAGGGTGTGTTGAATACGGTATATCCAATAAAAAGCAGGCCTCCGTATAGTTCGGCTTGACGATATGCGCTTTAGATACGAGGTGGCGCATGGCAACAACCATGTCCGATGTATAGATGGAGTAAAGTCGTCCGTCATCGGCCATAGCCGGATCGACGATAATCATTTGGTTAGTATTGCCAAAACGATTGATGGCCTCCTCTACGAGGTGAATCTGCTCGGGAGATGCCAAAAAGCCGCTGACGATAGCGTGAAAATCGATGTTATTCTTTTCCCAGCAATCCATAAAATCGCGCATGTGATCGGAGAGGTCTACGAATTCATAGTGCGGATATTCTAAGTGATTGCTCAATACAGCTGTAGCCAGCGGAACCGCCTGACATCGCATGGCGCTGATGATAGGAATCATAACCGTAAGGGCGCAGCGACCGATGGAGCTCATATCCTGTATGGTTAATATTCGCGGTACTGTATTCATAAACACCTCCAATAGATTATATCTTCTATTGTACGGTATAGCAGGCGTCCTGTAAATGTAATCATTAAATTCGTGAAAAATTTTTCACAATATAGTATAATAAAAAGATAAAATTTTCTATGGAGGATAGTTAAATGACAAGGTATGTGTTTCGACGTCTAGGTGGCGCAATTATAATCTTGTGGGTTATTATTACCGTAACCTTTGCATTAATGCATGCAATACCGGGTGGACCTTTTACAACAGAGAAAAAATTACCGCCTCAGGTAAAAGCAAGTATTGAAGCGAAGTATCATTTGGATGATCCGTTGTGGAAACAATATGGCGATTATCTGGGCAGTGTGGTTCAGGGTGATCTGGGACCGTCGTTTAAATATGAAGGCCGTAGTGTTAACGATATCATCAACGATGCATTTCCGGTTTCCGCACAACTCGGGTTGTTGGCGTTAGCCGTAGCCGTTGTAGGTGGAATTACGGCCGGAGCTATCAGTGCGATGCGACCAAATGGTATTGTAGATTATGTGATAACATTTGTATCTACCTTGGGTATTTCTGTACCTACCTTTATTATTGGAGCCGTGTTGGTATATGTGGTAGGCTTCGAATTGGGCTGGCTACCTGTCGCATTATGGCGTGGACCGTCCTATATGGTGTTGCCCGTACTTACCTTGGCGGCACAGCCGATGGCGTTTATTGCACGGTTAACCAGAAGCGGCTTGCTTGATGTGTATCAGCAGGAATATATCCGCACGGCACGTGCTAAGGGCCTGAGCCGTTGGACTATTTTGACGCGGCACGCTTTAGGCAATGCAATACTGCCTGTAATTACATATTTAGGACCTTTAGCGGCAGGACTTTTGACCGGCAGCTTCATTGTGGAAACGATTTTTGCGATTCCCGGTTTGGGTCAATATTTTGTAACGTCTATTTATAATCGGGACTATACGGTTATTTTAGGTATAACGATTTTTTATAGTGCTCTCGTAGTAGCGCTTAATATTCTCGTGGATATGGTGTACCCATTGATCGATCCACGCGTGACGACAGGGGAGGACAGAAATGAATAGAGAAGAATTTTTTCCTATCGAACGCTCCCCGCAGGATGACAGTTCGACGTTTGTAAAACGTCCGGGTAAGTGGGAACGATTCAAGGTAAATCGATTAGCCGTTGTAGGTGCGTCCATTATTCTGGTGATGATTGTACTGGCGATTTTAGGACCTATTATCTCACCGTATACCTATGCGGATCAATCTTTATTGAATGCGAATCAGGAGCCGAGCTTTGAACATTGGTTCGGTACCGACACATTAGGCCGTGATATTTATACGCGTGTTATGTACGGCGCCCGTATTTCCTTGACTATCGGGTTTGTAGCGGCTTTTATCAATTTTGTTATCGGTGTAATGTATGGCGGTATCGCCGGTTATATGGGCGGCAAGGTGGACCGTATCATGATGGCTATCGTAGATATCCTTTACGGTATTCCTCTTCTGCTATATGTTATTTTGCTGATGGTCGTACTGGGACCGGGCCTTATGTCTATTTTTCTGGCCTTGGGTATTGCTTATTGGCTAAATATGGCTCGTATCGTACGCAGTCAGATTTTGAAAGTAAAACGTGAGGAATATATCGTTGCTGCCGAGGCGATGGGAATCCCGAAGAGACGTATTTTAATGCGTCATATTTTACCGAACTGTGTGGGGCCTATTATCATTACTTTGATGTTGGCTATTCCGGAAGCTATTTTTACGGAAGCATTTCTCAGCTTTATCGGACTTGGTGTAAATGCACCGATGGCAAGTTGGGGTGTGTTGGCATCCGAAGGCATCAGCAGTATGCGTTCTTACCCGTTTCAGTTGATATTTCCCGCTGTCGCAATCAGTATAACTATGCTTGGTTTTGTATTTCTCGGCGACGGTTTGCGCAATGTTTTAGATCCTAAGGAAGGAGATAGATGATGAACAACCAGATCATTGATGTTCGCAATGTGTCTATTACGATTGATACCTTCCAAGGTCCGTTGCGGGTGATTCGAAATCAAGATCTCACCTTGAAAGCCGGAGAAATCTTAGGTATTGTTGGTGAGTCCGGATGCGGTAAATCTGTGCTCGTTAATTCGTTAATGGGTCTATTACCGAGCGGGAAAACGAGGATTAAGGCCGATTCATTTGTAATCGATGGTCATGATTGCTTAGCGTATGATGAGGATGACTGGAATGAATTGCGAGGTACCACGGTAGCCATGGTGTTCCAGGATCCTATGACCTCCTTAAACCCGATTTTGACGATTGGTGAACAGTTGTATGAAGTCATCGAACGCAGTAATGCTTATGGTGATGATTACGATGAAAAGGCGATAGCTATTGATTTGTTAATGAAGATGGGCTTGTCTACACCGGAAAAGCGTTTATCGCAATATCCCCATGAGTTGAGTGGCGGTATGCGTCAGAGGGTATGTATCGCCATGGCTGTGGCGGGGCGACCGAAGATTCTCATCTGCGATGAGCCGACGACGGCACTTGATGTGACTACAGAGGCTCAGATTTTACGCCTTATGCAGACCTTAGCCGTTGAGGCAGGCATTGGGATTATTTTTATCTCTCATAATTTACGTGTTATTGCTCAGCTTTGTGATCGTGTTATGGTTCTATATGCCGGTAAATGCGTAGAGTCTGCGACCGTTGACGGAATATTTAATGATCCGAGACATCCTTATACAATCGGTCTGCTGTTGGCATTGCCGCAAGGGAAATGGCATGGTGAACTGAAAGCCTTAGAAGGTCAGCCGCCGGATTTATTTAATCTGCCTAGAGGCTGTTCTTTTAATCCTCGGTGTAAATGGGCTATGCGCATTTGCGGCAAGCGTATCCCGATGGATGTGGATGTCGCTGAAAATCATCAATTTGCATGTTGGTTATCTAAGTTGGAGGGACTCTAATGGGATATGTATGGGAGACAGAAAATCTCGTTAAAGAGTTTACTCTGTCAGGCGGCTTATTTAAGCCGAAACAAACGGTGCATGCTTTACAAGGGGTTAGCCTGTATCAATCGGAAGGGGAAACACTCGGTATTGTTGGGGAATCCGGTTGCGGCAAGTCCACTTTCGGCTACACCCTGATGGGGTTACATGAGGCTACGTCCGGTTCCATTTATATGAACGGACAGGAAATTGATCCTTATAGAAATCGGGATGCAGTTCATCCTGTGATGCAGATGGTTTTTCAAAATCCTTACGCATCGCTCAATCCAAGGCTTACCGTTAATACGATTTTAGAAGAGCCTTTGGAGCTGGATACGAAATACACCGCTCGGGATCGTGTCATTCGTGTAAAAGAAGTGTTGGAGCAAGTAGGTCTTACGATGGCTTTCGGGGAACGCTATGCTCATGAATTATCCGGCGGTCAACGTCAACGTATCGGTATTGCGCGTGCTTTGATTATGGAACCGCAATGTATTATCTGCGATGAGCCGCTTTCGGCATTAGATGTATCGATTCAGGTACAGATTATGACATTATTGGAGCGTTTGCAGGCATTAAACGGGATATCGTACCTTTTCATTTCTCATGATTTGAGTATGGTGCGTTACATCAGCCATCGGATGGTGGTTATGTATATGGGGTCCGTTATGGAAGAGGGACCGGCTCTTGATTTGTATGAATTCCCACAACATCCATATACTCGTGCGTTAACGGCACTGAACGGACCGGTTATCCCTCATGCGCCGATAGGGACACCGCTTAGAGGGGAACCGCCAAATCCACTAAATCCGCCGACAGGATGCTTATTCAGCGGACGTTGTCCGGAAGCGGAACAAAGGTGTTATACAGAGCGACCACCGCTCAGGGAATGGGCTGATCGTCGCATTGCGTGTTGGCATTTGTAACGGGAGATTATAAATGGGAAAACTAATTGTTGGCAAGTCTTTGGAGAATCGGCTCGATGCGTACATCAGAGAATTTGCACCTGCCGGAAACATATCCTATGTAGTTATGCAATTTAATGATGGCGAGGAACCGATTCTCATCGCTGCTAAGGGAGAACATACGGTACATAGCGGTGCGAGTATGATTAAGGTACTCATTATGGAATACGTTTTTTATTTGGCTCGTATAGATCAACTGAATCTGAATGATGCGGTTTCTCTTTCGCGTACACCTCGAGTTGAAGGCGGCGGAGCATTACAGGAGCTGACAGGTAAACATAGTTTTACATATTTGGAATTATGTCGGCTGATGATGGTGCTCAGTGATAATTGGGCTACAAACCTTCTTATCATGACGCTCGGTATGGAGAATATCAACGCCCGTGCGGAACAGCTGGGGCTTGATGACTTGGAACTCAATCGCATGATGATGGACTTCGAGGCATCTTCAGAGGGCCGGGAGAATCGGCTAACCGCTATGTCCTTAGCACGCTTGTACCATCACATTTTTGAACATAGAGACCGTGATGCATACGGGCATGAAATGTGGAATATTTTGGGACGTCAACAATTTAGAGATATTCTGCCCTTTTATTGGGGCGAAGATGTATGCTTTCACCATAAAACGGGATCCCTTGATTGCGTAGAGCATGATGGAGGCGTACTGGAAACATTTAGCGGTCATTTTTGTTTTGTGCTGCTCATGAGCGGTATTGGAAATGTCCGTGCCAAAGAATTAGGTGCTCGAGTGGGGCGCAGTATGAAAGAATTTGTAGAGGAAGCATTGCCATGATGGATAAACGCAATTTGTTAAAACTCATGGTTCTCGCTCTCGGTGTGAGTGTGATTCTATTTGTGTTTGGATACCCAAGAGGGGCTCAACATATAGATGAACATACAATCCGTTACGTTTTAGAGCAGGAACCGTCTACGCTAGACCCGGCGAAGTCGAACACATCTCCGGAGGCTACGGTACAATTACAATTATTTGATGGCCTTGTGCGCCTCAATGATGAAAGTGAGCCGGAACCGGCGCTTGCGAAAAGCTGGGAAATTTCCGAAGATGGTTTGGAATATACATTCCATTTACGACCTGATTTGAAGTGGTCAAACGGTGAGCCGTTGACCGCCCGCGATTTTGAATACGCATGGAAGCGCGCCTTAAATCCTGATGTTCATGCGGATAATGCATATATGTTATATGTGCTGAAAAACGGCGAAGCCTATAATAACGGTGATGCCGAGGCTGATGATGTAGGTGTTAAGGCTGTTGATGATGATACGCTTGTAGTTACACTGGAAAATCCGACGGCGTATTTCTTAAAATTGCTTGCATCTCACGGTTATTATCCGGTGAATAAAAAAGCGGTAGAGGCTCATGAAAACTGGGCATCCGAAGCGGAAACGCTGGTATCCAACGGACCGTATCGCCTGCTTCGTTGGCATCATAACGGAGAAATGGATTTTGTAAAGAATCCGAACTATTGGGATGCCGATTCCGTTAAGACCGAGAATATGAACTGGCCTATCAGCGAATCTCAAAGTACGAGGTTGACTCTTGTGGAAGGCGGCGAAGCCGATATGACCGTAGAACCGCCGGTGGCGGATCAACAGAGGCTGGAAGAGGCCGGGCTGTTACATATCGGGCCTATGTTAGGTAACTATTACTATGTGTTTAACGTGACCGCTGAACCGTTCACAGATCCTGAAGTGCGTAAAGCATTCTCCATGGTTATCAACCGGGCTGATATCGTTAAAAATATTGTCAAGGGCGGTAAAGAAGCCGCATATGCGTTTGTGCCGTACGGTATGCTTGAAAGCAACGGCCGCGACGATTTCCGCGAAGCCGGCAGCTATCTCGTGTATGAAGATGTGGAACAGGCAAAGGAAATTCTGAGAAATGCAGGCTATGGGAAAAATCGTCCATTGCCGCCGATTACGATATTGTACAACACCAGCGAGCTGCATAAATCTATTGCAGAAGCTATTCAAGCGGCCTGGACCGAAGCTTTCGGTGCAGATGTGCGTTTGCAGAACCAGGAAACAAAGGTATTCCTCGCTGATAGGGAGGCGGGTAAATACCAGGTGGCTCGTGCTTCCTGGGTAGCGGACTACAGTGACCCTCAAAACTTCCTGGAGGTGTTCTCCGCAGAGGATAATGACGGTCAATATCATAGCGAAGAATACAATGACCTTATCGCACGTATCCGTGTGACCCCTAATGGACCGGAGCGTGATGCGCTCATGCATGAAGCGGAAAAGATGATTTTTGATGAATCCCTTGTTATGCCGTTGTATTTTACAACTCAGCCATATGTAACGAACGGAACGATTCAAGATTATTTCTGGACCACATTAGGTCTTGTTGACTTTAAAAAAGCATACAAATAAGATACACTTAAGACGTACACATTGTGTACGTCTTTTTGTATGTTTGCTTTCCAGTATGAACGTTAGAAAAGTTTAGATAAATTGTGAGGCATTATGGAGTGGAAATATCCGAAACGGTTGGCACCGGGTATGACAATCGGTTGTATAGCACCCGCCAGCAGCAGCGATGAGTCATTAGAAATGATACAGCAGATATGTAGAGCGAAAGGGTATGATATTATATTCGGTGAATCCTGTCGCAGCAAGGGATTATATGGCGGATCGGCAGAGAAACAAGCCGAAGAATTTCAATGGATGATGACAGATGGCCCTTGTGATGCGGTCTTGGCATTGCGCGGAGGCTACGGCACGATGCGATATCTTGATAAAATTGATTACGATGCTGTTCGAGAGTATAAGAAGCCTTTTATCGGATATAGTGACTGTACAGCTCTTCATATGGCGATTAATCGATACAGTCGTCTCGTAACCTATCACGGTCCGATGGGTGTCGATTTTAAACCGGAAAGACATGATGACATTGATGCTCTTTTTTCAGCGGTGGAAGGTAAATTGCAGGTAATTGAACCGTTACCGGAGCCGCCCCGTGGTGCCATCGGAACCGAATTAGGTGACGGTATCTTGCGTGGCGGTAACATGACAATGTTATCCATGCTTTGCGGTACTCCGTATTTTTTTGAGGATGACAGTGTTGAGGATACGATTCTTTTCATCGAAGATATAGGGGAAGCGCCGTATAAATTAGATCGTATGTTGCAACAATGGCGTCTATCCGGATTGTTGAATCGCATCAAAGGTCTTATGGTCGGTACTTTCACGGATTGTGATGGCGATGAGGGCGAACGGGAGTATGATATAGGGTATGAAGCATTGCGATATATGGAGGAAAACCGCAAGTCGTCTTTGCCGGATCCCTTTGTTTGTTATGTTCCGACCGGACACGGTACACCTCATCAGACATTGCCGTTAGGGGCACATGTTCATTTCAGATATATTTCAAACACAATCGTGTTATCGCCGTATACATCCTAATAAGAAAGAGAAACTATGACATTACAGGAACGTGAAGCACAGGCTTGTGCTATTATTGACAATCTGCAGGATGAGTTAAAGGCAATTTCTCTATTTCTGCATGATAATCCCGAGTTGGGGCAGGCGGAATTTAAAGCGCTGGAGAAAATCAGTCAGTACATGACGGATAAAGGATTCATTACACAAGTCGGATTAACCGGACGGCCTGAACTGCGCACAGCAATGCGCAGCGATAAGAATATAGAACGGAATCATAAAATGGCTTTTCTCGGCGAATATGATGCATTGCCCGAGTTAGGTCATGGGTGCGGACATAATTTAATCGCAATCATGAGCATGGGCGCGGCTATAGCCTTTAGTCAAACTTGTGATGAACGGTGGGGCACAACCTTCTTCGGCTGTCCTGCCGAAGAAACTATCGGCGGTAAGGTATTTATGGCGGAGGAGCACCTCTTTGATGGATATGAGGGGGCACTTATCATTCATCCGGGTGGTGAAAATGAGGTTGGCGGTACATCGTTGGCGACGCATCCTCTGGAGGTGACCTTTTACGGCCGTTCTTGTCATATTGCATCCCTTACAGATTCCGGTGTCAATGCGCTCGACTGCGCCGTTGATTTATATCAATCGATAAAACGTATGAAAGCGGAGCAATTTCCTAAAGGTGTTATTGTAGGTATCATTTTCACGGAGGCCGGAGCAGCCCCTAATGTGGTGACCGATACGGCAACGTTGCGCATGACGGTGCGTGGTAGAACTGTGGATGATCTGGAACATATTATTTTACCGGCTATTAAAGCTGAGGCGAAGGAGATTGCAGAACATTATGGTGCTCGTGTGGAGATGCATCATTATGAGCCTCTCTTTAAGGATATGCGACAGGATAAGATGTTACTGGAGCTGTTTGATGAGGTTATGACTGAGTTCGGAGAACGGCCGAGGAGACTGCCCGATGACGAGGCTGACGGCAGTACTGATGTAGGAAATGTGTCTTATGAGGTCCCGACAGCACAGCCGACATTGCAAATAGGTTTGGGGCTGGAGGCGCATACACCGGAGTTCACCTGTGCATCGGGGTCTGAGTATGGGCTCGATCAGGCGATTAAAGGCGCAAAAATCATGGCAGTCGTCGCATTGCGATATGCGATGTCCAAATTTTGACATAATGTATACAATCAAGGTACAATAGATACGATAATTAGTACGAAACAAGCCGTCTTATGTAAGGCGGCTTTTATTCCGATGGAGATTGATATGAGTGTGTTAACCGTTTCCCATGTGACTCATGGTTTTGGGGCGCGACAAATTTTAGATGATGCATCGTTCCGATTGCTGAAAGGCGAGCATGTAGGTCTCATAGGGGCTAATGGGGAAGGGAAATCTACATTCCTCAACATCATTACCGGTAAATTACCGCCTGATGAGGGCAAGATAGAATGGTCAAATCAGGTGACTGTGGGTTATTTGGATCAACATGCAGTGCTTGAAAAGGGTATGACGATTCGAGATGTCTTGCAAAAGGCCTTCGATGACCTTTTTGTGATGGAACAGAATATCAATGATGCCTATAATCGCATGGGTGATGTCTCGGAAGCTGAAATGAACAAACTGCTCGAACAGGTCGGAGAATGGCAGGAGATTCTTGAACAGCGGGGCTTTTACGAAATTGATGCGGTTATTGAACGCACCGCATCCGGTTTAGGGCTCATGGATATCGGGCTCGATCGGGATGTGACCGAACTCAGTGGCGGGCAGCGTACCAAGGTGCTATTAACAAAATTGTTACTGGAGAAACCGACTATTCTATTACTGGATGAACCGACTAACTATTTGGATGTAGAGCATATTCATTGGTTACAAAATTACTTACAGAATTATGAAAATGCATTTATCCTGATTTCTCATGATATGGGGTTTTTAAATTCCGTAGTCAATGTGATTTATCATATCGAGCAAGCCGTGCTCACGCGTTATACTGGTGACTATCATCAGTTCCAGGCGGCTTATGAGGTAAAGAAGGCGCAAGCTCAAAAGGCGTATGAACGTCAGCAGCAGGAAATTGAACGCATGGAGGATTTTATCCAGCGAAATAAGGCGCGCGTTGCGACGCGGGGTATGGCAAATTCGCGAGCAAAGAGGCTGGAGAAGATGGAAATTCTGGAAAAACCGAAGGAATATATCAAGCCTAGTTTCGGTTTTAAGGAAGGGCGTACGCCGAGTCGATTTATCGTGGAGGCCTTTGGCCTTGAAATCGGCTATGATGAATCTCTTACGAGACCGGTTGATTTTCAGATTGAACGAAACAAAAAAATTGCAATCCGCGGTGTTAACGGATTAGGAAAAACAACATTGCTGAAAACGATATTGGGACTTTTGAAGCCGGTCAGCGGAGAACTTGTTAAGGGTGAGTTTTTGCAAGTCGGTTATTTTGCACAGGAGGATGCGCCGTCCAACTCGGAGACGGCACTTGACTACATCTGGAACGAATACCCGTTGATGACTAATGCGGAGGTACGGGCGGCATTGGCGAGATGCGGTCTTACCAATGAACATATTACGTCACAAATGCGCGTGCTTTCAGGTGGAGAGAATGCGAAGGTACGCCTTTGCAAACTGATGCAGAATAAGTATAATGTTTTGGTCCTGGATGAACCGACAAATCATCTGGATGTGTATGCAAAAGAAGAACTGAGCCGTGCGTTGCGCGCGTTCAAAGGCACTATTGTGCTCGTAAGTCATGAACCCGATTTTTATAACGGGTGGGTTACGGATATTTGGAATATTGAGGATTGGACGACAAAAATTGTTTAGGAGGACCGATGAATCAACGTGCGAAGGACGGGATAAAGCAGTTTTTACAGGCTTTATCTGTTGATACAGAGGCGCCGGAATTAGAGAAAACACCAAGTCGTGTAACGGAATTATACGGCGAATTATTTAGCGGTGTCGGGATGGATACGAAATCCGCGTGGGGCGACACCTTTACGGCAGACTATAAGGGCCTGGTGGCTTTGAGTGGAATACCGTTTTATTCCATGTGCGAGCATCATTTGCTGCCGTTTTTCGGTACTGTAGATATCGTATATCAGCCGAAGGACGGTTGTGTGGCGGGGCTCAGTAAGTTTCAGGATGTGGTGAACATCCTCAGTCGAAGGCCGCAATTACAGGAGCGGTTGACGTCGGAACTGGCCGATGCGATTATGAATGATTTATCGGCTCACGGTGTATTTGTGCGCATCACATCAACTCAGTTATGCATGTTGATTAAGGGGACTATGCAGCAAGATTCAAAGGTAATCACCTTGGAGAGTCGCGGTGTATTAGATGAGACGGGGACGCTTCGAGATGAAGCGTTAGCGATGTTAGGCGGAGGTCAGGCAGATGTTTAAACGTAGAAATTATACATGGAAAGATGGGAAGAGCTTAGCTTTATCCGATCGAACCCTCATTATGGGGATATTAAATGGAACGCCTGATTCCTTTTCGGATGGAGGCCAATTTGACACGCCGCAGACGGCAGTGGATCATGTGAAACAGATGATTCAGGACGGTGCGGATATCATTGACCTCGGTGTCGAATCAACGAGACCTGGAGCAATACCGTTGACCGCGGATGAAGAGATCAGACGTTTATCTGAGTTGCTGGAACCGGTATTGAATGCATCGACGGTTCCTGTTTCGATTGATACATATCATGCGAAGACCGCGGATTATGCGTTCTCAAAAGGAGCGCATATCTTAAATGACGTGTGGGGCCTGCATTACGACCCGGATATGGCGGCTGTTGCGGCACAATACAAGGTGCCTATCATTATCATGCATAACAGCAATGATACGAACTATGGTGATATTATTGAAGATATGAAAGCCTTCTTCTTTGCTGCTATAGACAAGGCGATGAAAGAAGGCGTATTGCCTCAACAGATTTGGATTGATCCGGGAATCGGTTTCGGCAAGACGGAAGAGCAGAACATTGAGGTTATACAGCGGTTGGGCGAATTGACGGCTTATGAATATCCGGTTTTATTAGCACCTAGTCGAAAGCGTTTTATCGGCTCTATCTTGGGCGGCCTGCCACCGGAAGAACGTGATGAAGGTACCGTAGCCGCGTGCATTACCGGTGTATTCCAAGGCGTTGATATGGTACGTGTTCATAATGTACGAATGCATAAGCGAGCTTTAGCCGTGGCGGATAGTTTGCTGCGAGGTGAATGATATGGATAAAATCGTATTAAAGAATATGGGCTTTTACGGATATCATGGAAATCTGGAGTCGGAACAGGAACAGGGACAACGTTTTTTTGTGGACGTGGAAATCACCACGGATCTTACAAAAGCGGGACAAAGCGATAATTTAGAGGATTCCATTAATTATGTAGAAGTCTATGAATTGGTACGTTCCGTTATGATCGGTGAGAAATGTAATCTGTTAGAGCGGTTGGGGGCGCTCATTTCGGACTCCTTATATCAGCATTATCAAGGTATAGTAGGGCTGTCCGTGACGGTGCGTAAACCATCGGTGCCGATTGCGGGTATGCTTGACTATGTTGAGGTGGTTACTACGCGGGGCCAAATTTGATGTATACTTATTTTATCGGTGTCGGATCGAATCTGGGGGATAGATATCGATATATTGATGAAGCATTTCAATCCTTTCAGACTCATGATGATATATATAATGTGCACACTTCCACGCTAATTGAGACAGAACCCTGGGGCTATAAAGATCAAGGTACATTCGTAAATGGCATGTGGTCCTGTGAAAGCAGTTTATCTCCACATGATATGCTCGAAGTATTACAGAATCTGGAGCGTGTTGCCGGTAGAGAGCGGCATATTCATTGGGGACCGAGAACATTGGATTTAGATATCATTCTAATTTATGAGAATGATAGGTTATTTTCTGTTGATGATGAGATTCTGACGGTTCCGCATCCGTATTTCTGGGAGCGGGATTTTGTACTGAAGTCGTTGATGGAATTATTGCCTGCTTTCATTTATAATGGGATATCTATCAAGGATAGATTATCTGTATTAGATATATAATATACGAGACATATTATATAGTTACGTTTTATGATAAGGGGTTCCTGGGGAGGATAAATGTATATAAAACGTATAGGTCTATGCATTTTAGCCATAATTATAATGGGATTATCATATTGGCTTGCCGTGGGTGGAACTAATCATGGTACCAAGACGATTCGCATAGATCCGGAGTCGCATGCACTGGTAAATTCTAGTGATGCCGTTATCTCCAAACGTATTTTAGCTATGAAAACTGTAGACTCACGAGTTTATTTTCTTGGCTATGACGGTTATGGAGTGTATAATCTAGATAATAATACTCTTAGCCTTATGCCGATTGCTTTCAGAGGGCCCCATGTGGATGTTCCGGAGACAACGGCATATCAAAGAGGGTTAAAGAATGTTATTAAGGTAAAAGCGTTTTCCGATTTTGATGATAAGGATCGGTCCGAGTTGGAGGGATTGTTGAAATCCTCTGATCGTGGAACCTATTACTATGGAGACTTCTATCATTCCGGTTATGAAGCATCTCTTATAGATCTGCGGGATCAGTATTTTATTACAAATACGGTACGAGCCTTAAAACGGGTTAATCATACATTATATGTGTATGATGCATCGGGATTTATCATCATTGATCTGGATACGCGACAGATTCAAGGATTTTTCAATAATCGCATTAGTGGTGAAGGTGCGAAAGGGATACCGGATAGCTTACGCGGTCATTATGGACCGAATTTCACTATGATTTATGCATTATCTAAATTAGCTCCCGAAGATTTGGATATTCTTTGGACGATGCGCAAGCAGTATTTAGAAAAATCCCCTCAAGTTGTAGAGGAGAAAGATTTATTTCCTTTAAATCTTGAGGATATGACATTATAGGAGGTATATATTATGCTTTGGTCTATTATTGTAGGCGGATTTATCGGCTTTGTAGCAGGCTGTATTACAAATAAATCTGAAAAAATGGGTATTATTTATCGTGTTGTTGCAGGTTTAGTCGGTGCTTCTGTAGGTCAAACCTTGCTTGGCACTTGGGGCCCTAGCCTTGCCGGCATGGCGTTGATTCCGTCCATTGCGGGGGCTGTTATCGTTGTTGCCGTTGTAAGCTTCTTTACAGGTCGTAATAGTTAATTTCTTTTAGTATGATAGTGATTGATTATCAAGCATATTAGAATAGTATCGGTAACATAATCATTAAATGAAAAGGTCCGCCTATTCCGTCCGGCGCTCATTGTAGAGTCGTTATTTATCGGAATGGGTGGACCTTTTGTTGTATGGTATTTGATGATTATGCTATAGTGAATATTATTTTGGGGATGGACTCATGATGAAAGCTTTTACATGATTTCCGCTTTTAATGCGTGTTCTCGAATAACGGAACAGGAATACTTGAATTTTTCTAACTCATCGGGTGTTAATTGCAGTTCTAAGATATCTTCGATGCCATCCTTCCCGATGATGGCCGGTGTAGAGGCGAAAATACCGGATTCTCCGTACTGTCCATTGAGATAACAGGAGCAAGGCAAGACCTTTTTTTCATCGTGAAAAATGGATCGGATAAGTTCCGTTGTAGCACTGGCGATGCCGAACTCTGTAGAACCTTTACCGGCCAGCACATGATAACCGCCGATTTTTACATCGTTTAACACCTGCGTGTGGTCAAGTTCAGGGAAGCGGTGAGGTAATTCTTTTTGCAATTGCGTTAACGGCTTGCCCTGGATACATATGTGGGACCAAGGTATCATGGCGCTGGTACCATGTTCGCCGAGGCAATAGGCCGTAATGGAACGATGGCTTATGTGAAAGTGTTGACTTAATTCTTTTTGTAAGCGTGCTGAATCAAGTGCCGTACCGGATGAAATGATGCGATTCGAATCCCAGTTTAAATGTTTTTGTAAATAGGTTGCGACCACATCGGCCGGATTTGAAATGGAAATGATGAATCCCTTAAAGCCTGATGCTTTAATGCGGGGAATGGCATCTTTTAGGACTTCCACCGTTTCCCCTAACGTTTCCAATCTATCTTGTGATATGTTTGGTAAAGGACCTGCACTGAAGATAAGAATATCGCAGTCTCCGCAGTTTTCGATAGGACCTGCCGTAGCTGTTACGTGATGCGGAATATAACTGACCGCATCGTTAATATCCATAGCTTGCGCCTGTGCTTTCTTTTCATCGATATCCATCATGTATAATACATCTGCCTCACCCTGTAATGCGAGGGAAAATGCTACATGCGATCCTACGTGACCGGTGCCGATGATGCCGACTTTTCGTAATTTCATGATTACCTCCTATCATTAATTATCTATTAAGGTTGATAAGTATACTGTTATTATATACCTCTCTAAAAATATAAGAGAAATTTTATTTTAATGGGTCATATTATAGTTAAAATGATAGAAAGAAGGGACTGTACTTGTGCAGCGACTTTGCGCAGGATGGAGCAAACAAGTATAGTCCCTTCCCTTTGGTTCCCATTAAATATACGAAATGAAAATTTTATAAAAATCGGGTTAGATAGTATGACATATTTAATCAGTTCTATGATATAATTTAAGAATGTCAGTATACAGTTGATGAATATTTGGGGGGACATTTATGAATCAGCATACAACGGAAATACAAAGACCGAAGGAACCGCGTAAACGGGTTCGCCCTAATCGCAGAGAACAGGATCAGCGTATTGCCCTTATGTGGATCAAGCGAATCGGAATAGGGCTTATGGTTTTGCTATTGTTAGGGCAAGCCTATCGCTTGGTGGCTGTATATCAAGAAAAACAACATATAGAACAACAGTTAGAAGAACTAAAGCAGCGAAATGATGAATTAGAACAGGAAAAGGCTAAGTTACAAGATCCGAAGACCATAGAAGGGGTGGCTCGAGAGGAGTTAGGACTGGTTAAACCTGGTGAAGTACCATATGTGAAATGATTTGTACTTTCACGGACAAAGTTATATTCGCAACGGTTTGTAGTTTGAAGTTTCCGCATTATTTTAGGAGGTTGCATGGCAATCGAAGTTGGTAACATTATTGATGGTACAGTATCGGGTATTACGAAATTCGGAGTGTTTGTTGATTTAGGCGAAAAACAAACGGGTTTAGTACATATTTCTGAGGTGGCGCATGGTTATGTAGAGGATATCAACACGGTGTTGAAGGTTGAGGATCCTGTGAAAGTTAAGGTTTTATCCGTTGAAGGTAATAAGATCGGTCTTTCTATTCGTCAGACGCAGCCAAAGGAAGTTGCTCGTGAAGAGCGTCCGCGTCGCGTTCAGAATAAACAAAGCGCAGAGGCGTTTGAGGCTAAAATGAAAATGTTTTTACGTGACAGTAATGAACGTTTGCATGATTTGAAGCGAAATACAGAAGGAAAACGCGGAGGCCGTGGCGGTCGTCGAGATTGAGTTAAGGGATGGCTTCGAGCCATCTCTTTATTTATGTACTCGTAAATATTGGTGCAGGAGGGCATATGAAATCGGCAATTGTAGATATCGGTTCTAATTCGATACGTTTGTTATTGGCGGAATTTGACGGAACTATATGGCACTTTGAACCGAAGCAGCTATGGACGACACGGCTGGGACAGCGTAATGCGGACGGAACCTTGCGGGCAGAATCGATAGAGGCTTCGTATAAGGCTTTTAAGGAGATACATAACCTGATTCAAGTGTATGGAGCACAGTATTGCTGTGGCTTCGCCACCAGTGCCGTGCGCGAAGCGCCTAATGGAATGGATTTTATGAATGCCGTTTCCGATTATTGCCCAATGGAGCGGCGCATATTAAGTGGTGATGAAGAGGCCGTATATGGTTTTAAAGGGGCCTTGGGTGAACAGCTGCAGGATGGTCGTCACTACGCCACTATCGATATTGGTGGAGGCAGTACCGAAATTGCTGTAGGGAATATAGGCGGTGTCTATTGGAGCCGTTCCTATCCGGTAGGGGCGGTGCGTTTACAGGCCGTATCTGATGAAGGACCACAACGGGTATGGGAGGAAACACGTTTTTTGTGGGATCCGATGATGATTGAAGGCCAGTTTGGAGAGTTTGTCGGTATCGGAGGCACGTTGACGACATTGGCGGCAATTGACCTGGGGTTGGATGTATATGATGGCAGACGTGTACAGGGTCATAAATTGAGTCGTGAAACTGTAGAGGGACTTATCATGCAACTTCGCTATATGAGTCGTGATGAGCGTTTACAGGTGATCGGATTACCTGCGGGGCGCGCCGATATTATCGTGGCCGGTGCTGAAATTTTAACATCCTTTATGGATGCGTATGAAGTGCCGCATGTAATTGTGAGTGATCAGGATGGTATGGAGGCGATGGCTCGTGAATGTGAAGCAGCTCATTCGAACCGTTAATTTCACATTAAAACAGAATGGTTTATTTCCTGAATATAGCCGTATATTGGTCGCCTGTTCGGGCGGGCCCGATTCGATGGCATTGCTTCATCTGTTATTGGATGTTGCGGCGCATCGTCATACGCAGTGGCATATCGGGGTGGCCGTTATGGATCATCAGATTCGCCGTGAAAGCAAGGCTGAGGTGCTGTGGCTGCAGGATCGGGTGAAAGCCTTGAATCTGGACTTTTACAGCGTGGCTGTTGATGTACCGGCTCTTAGTATGGAGCGGAAGATTTCTGTAGAAACTGCGGGACGTGACATACGCTATGAATGGCTTACGGAGTTAGCTCGAGCTAAGGGATATGATTATATTGCGGTGGCTCATCATAAAAATGACCAGGCTGAATCAATTTTGGCTCATCTCATTCGAGGCTCGGGTATGAACGGTTTACAGGGGATGTCCGTTATTAGTCATAGCTATACAATACCTGTTGTAAGACCGTTACTTGAGGTGAAGAAAGCGGCGCTGCTGGCGTATTTAGAGGAACGTCATATTTTTTATTGTATCGATCGTACTAACGACGATATAGAGTATCAACGCAATCGAATTCGTCATCGTATCATTCCGGAATTGGAAAAAATAAATCCTGCGGTTATAGACTCCCTTGGGCGGATGGGCCGCTCTGTAACGGAGGATATGGAGTTCCTGCAACAGATGGCGCAAGAGGCTTTTAACACATTGATCTCAGTAGATGACCGAAGCTGCACCGTTTCCCGTCGTCGATTGCGTCAACAGCCGAGGGCATTACAGCGAAGGCTGTGGCAGATGATGGTACAGGTAGTCGATAATCGTTTAATATTGAGTTTTGCTCATCAGACGCAGTTGTCGGATATAGTACAGACGGGAGAAGTGAAAACTTTCACTATTGCACATATTATTATTGAGGCCCGATGTGATACAATAAAAGTGTATAGCAAACATTAGATATAGATCGTGGAGGTCATATATGCATCAGGATGTAAAAGAGATTTTGTATACCCAGGAGCAATTGGCTGCGCGCGTTACCGAATTGGGGCGCGATATCAGTCGCGATTACAAGGGCGAATCTGTGGTGCTCGTCGGAGTTTTAAAGGGGGCTATCGTATTTTTTACGGATTTGGCCCGTGCTATAGATGATACGGTGAATGTGAGTTTTGATTTTATTTCTTGCTCCAGTTATGGCAATAGTACTACAAGTACCGGCGTCATAAGAATTTTGAAGGATTTGGATCGTTCCGTGGAAGGTAAGCACGTGCTCGTCGTCGAGGATATTGTGGATACCGGCACGACGTTGCATTACTTGCTGGATAATCTGCGTGCCCGCGGGGCTAAAAGTGTGTGCTTGGCAGCGTTACTAAATAAACCGGACCGTCGAAAGATGGATGTGCATGTCGATTATGTGGGATTTGTGATTCCCGACTATTTCGTCGTCGGATATGGACTGGATTTTGCCGAACGATATCGCCATTTACCATATATAGGTATTTTGAAGGAAGAAATGTATCAAGATTAAGAAGTATGGTATAATATATGAGTGCATCTCGTCATGAGGTGTACTCAATTCGTTTATAAACTAAATTGTTATTGAAAGGGGTAATCTCTTGGGTCGATTTACAAAAAATATCGTCCTTTATTTACTGATCATTGCCGCTTTTGTTATCGCTATTGATGCTTTTTCTGGTCAAAGCGCGAATAAATCTGAACTCAGTTATACGGGATTTATTCAACAAGTACAGCAGAAAAAGGTTGAGTCCGTAACGATTACGAATGATCATGGTATTAAAGGCAAATTAAAGAATGGAACAGAATTTAATTCTTATGCGCCTAGTGATGAAACGCTAATCAAAACATTACAAGATAATGGAGTGGAAATTACAGCTGCTCCGCCGGAACAACCGGCATGGTGGATGAGCTTGTTAGGATCCGCTATTCCTATTATTATTTTGGTGGTACTTTTCTTCTTCATTATGCAACAAACCCAAGGCGGCGGCGGCCGAGTGATGAACTTCGGTAAAAGCCGTGCAAAATTAATGGGTGAAGGTAATGTAAAGGTTAATTTTAAAGATGTAGCCGGCGCAGAGGAAGCTAAACAGGAATTGGAAGAAGTGGTGGAGTTCCTCAAGGATCCCGGCAAGTTTACCGCTATCGGCGCGAAGATTCCAAAAGGGGTTTTACTTGCAGGACCTCCGGGTACCGGTAAAACTTTGCTTGCTAAAGCCGTAGCCGGAGAGGCGGGGGTACCGTTCTTCACTATTTCCGGTTCCGACTTCGTAGAGATGTTTGTCGGTGTCGGTGCATCCCGTGTACGCGATTTGTTTACACAGGCGAAGAAAAATGCACCATGCATCATCTTTATCGATGAAATTGATGCGGTAGGCCGTCAGCGTGGGGCAGGTCTTGGTGGCGGTCATGATGAACGCGAACAAACCTTGAATCAGCTGCTCGTTGAAATGGATGGATTTAGTGCCAATGAAGGCATTATTACCATTGCGGCGACAAACCGCCCGGATATTCTCGATCCCGCATTATTACGTCCCGGTCGTTTCGATCGTCAGGTTGTTGTAGGTCGTCCGGATTTGCGTGGTCGTGAAGCAATTTTAAAAGTTCATGCCCGCAATAAGCCGTTGGCTGATGATGTGGATTTAAAAACGATTGCGAAGAAAACACCGGGCTTTACGGGTGCGGACTTGAGTAATTTATTGAACGAAGCAGCCCTTTTGGCGGCTCGTCTCAATAAAAAAATCATTTCCATGGCGGAAGTAGAAGAAGCCAGCGAAAAGGTCAGCATGGGTCCTGAACGCCGCAGCCATATCGTGAGTGAAAAAGATCGCAAATTGACGGCGTACCATGAATCCGGGCATGCTATTGTGGCGCATTTGTTGCCTCATGCGGATCCGGTTCACAAGGTAACGATTATTCCACGCGGTGCTGCCGGTGGCTATACGATGATGTTACCTACAGAGGAACAGAATTATAAAACAAAATCTCAATTGTTGGCGGATATTCGCGTGGCTCTCGGCGGTCGTATCGCGGAGGCGTTGGTTCTCGATGAAATCAGTACAGGCGCATCCGGCGATCTTCAAAGCGTTACGAACACGGCTCGTGCCATGGTAACACGTTGGGGCATGAGCGATGCGTTGGGACCAATCGTATTCGGCGAACAGCAGGAACAGGTGTTCCTAGGGAAAAATCTCGGCCATGAACGTAATTATAGCGAAGAGATTGCCGCTAAAATCGATGAAGAAATTCATCGTATTGTAGAGGAAGCGTATAAAGATGTTACAAAGCTTCTCAGCGACAATTTGGACTTCCTTCACAATATGGCGAAGGCTTTATTGGAAGAGGAAACCATTGATGCGAAAGCGGTGGAAAATCTTTATAAATACGGTACAACGAAAGCTCCTGATGCGGCTGAGCCTAAAAGTGCATTGGAAGCAGCGGGAATTATCGTGCCGGAAACGATTGACAATCCTGTGGATAACGCAGTTGGTACTGAAACTTCTCATCCTTCAGAAGAAATTAATCATGCTGCTTCTACCGATGAAGATGAAACTAAATAATTACAGTAGTTCATAACCATTGGTATGAACACAAAAAGAGCAGGTCTCCATGAGAGTCCTGCTTTTTCTGCTATATGGATATTAGCATTATCTAATCTGCTATATAGATAATGCTAATTATGATTTTTAAATCTTTTGTGCCATATGTCATTTATTGGCCGTCGTGTACATGCCGTGTCGCCATGAGTTCCGCAATTCGACGCTCTTTGATATTTTTTAGATATTTCTGAGCCAATACATTCGGTATGGCTACGCCTACCGCAATTCCGATAATTGTGAGGACTCCCGTAATGCCGTTTTGCATCATGTGAACAAGGCCCGCTTCATTGAGGCTGTTGATATGTAGAATATCGAATACGAAGCGATATAATAGGATTCCGGGCATCAGAGCGATGGCTGACGGAACGATGATGACTGTACTCGATGTTTTTATCCATGTAGATACTTTTACAAAAATAATACTCATGACAGCGGCGCCTACAAAGGTTGCACCGGGCGTGGAGAATCCGAAATCAACCAGCAGCAGATTGCGGACGGACACACAAAGAATACCGCCGATACCGATGTATCCGAGCAGGCGTGTCGGTGCATTAAAGAGAACCGCAAATGCAGAGGCCGCCGTGAAAGCACCGATAATCTGTGTAAGGGAGATGACATGCGGTTTGATGTCGACGAAATTAAAGGCCGGAACGGGACTGAAATAAAGCGCCATGGCCATGCCGAGTGTCATGCTTCCTACGATAAGCAGTGTTCGAATGGCACGTGTCACACCGGATAATATATGGTTGTTGATTATGTCGATGACAAAGTTGATAAGTGGAACACCGGGAATCATGAAGAGCGTGCAGCATACGAGGACATATAGCAATGAGCCCAGTTCGATATGTGTATAAAAAGCGTACGCCGATACCATGGCGGTAAAAGCGCCTACGGAAATACCGACGTATTCATTACAGCCGATACGCGTGGATAAGGTGCGTGTAAAATATCCGATAAACGAGCAGATGATAGTGACGATAAAGGCAATCCAGTCGCCGCTGTATAAGAAGGCGAGACCTGCCGATCCTAAACCGCACGCGAGGCCCTTTATCCAGTTCGGATAAGCCGGTATGGTAAATTCCAATTTTGATATGAGATGCTCGTACGTTGTGAGTGAATAATGGCGTTCGAAGGCTCGCCAGGTTAATTTTGAAACGGCGTTGATCATAGCCATGTTCGGTATATGAACGGGCGTTTTGCGAAAAACCGTAATGGATCGTTCTTTATGGAGCAAATTTACCATTAAGGTCGTATAGGAAATGTGTATATTCAAGTAATCGTGAGGAATCCCCATAAATGTGGCGGCCTTTAACATTTCTTCGGTAATGCGGTTTGTATCTGCCCCACACTCCATGAGCAGCTTCCCCACGTGGAGCAGCACATCTAATTTACGATGTATATGAACAAAGGGGTTCTCCAGCACTGTGTTTTTTTCTTCTAATGTAAACTGTTGCATAATAGTTTCTCTCCCGTAGATATGTAGATATATTGTTATTGAAAGTACATCATATAATCGAATGGTTAACATTTATATCCCGTAAATTTTTGATATATGTATTATACCACTTTCAGAATATAGAGTGTCTTGATTCAAAATAATTCTTGCATTTTCAGAGACGCGCTTGTAAAATCGAATTGTAAACCCAGGTTAACAAAGAAAGGGGCTCTAACCATGCGTGATGAAGTGCTAGAATTCTTGAGACAAAACCAAGGTGGCTTCGTATCGGGACAGGATATGTCGGATGCATGTCACGTATCTCGTACTGCAATTTGGAAACATATCAAAGCATTGCGTCAAAAAGGCTATAAAATAGAATCTTATACCAAGAGGGGGTATCGATTATTGGAGGAACCTGATTTGTTGAGTCCATTGGCAATGAAACAGATTTTAGATACCGATGTGTTTGGCAAGCGGTATGTTTATATGGATACGACGGAATCCACGAATTTAGAGGCTCGCCGTTTAGCTCAGCAAGGGGCAGAAGAAGGGACTGTCGTGGTTACGGAAGAACAGGTGGCTGGGCGAGGTCGTTTGTCCCGCGGGTGGTATTCGCCATTCGGTAAAGGCTTGTGGTTCAGTATTATTCTGCGACCTGATTTTGCACCTGCGGATGCGCCTAAATGTACTTTGATGGCGGCGGTAGCCCTTACAAAGGCATTTCACAAGATGGGGCTTGTCGATGCGGGCATAAAATGGCCGAATGATATTCTCGTGAATGGTCGTAAATTGGTAGGTATTTTGACGGAAATGTCCGGATCCATGGAAGAAGTTTCTCATATCATCATGGGCATCGGGGTCAATGTAAAGACGAAACAGGAAGAATTGCCTGAAGAATTAAAACATATTGCTACGTCCTTATTGATGGAAGGTGTTGACATTGAAAGGACGGAGGCTTTCAAAATTATACTGGAATCATTGGAGCATCAGTACTATGAAATTCTCGATAACGGTTTTGAGGATACCCTTAATGAATGGCGTCAGCTCTCTGTCACATTGGGGGCGGATATAGAAGTACGGGCGCCGGGAAATACCTATGAAGGTGTGGCGACGGATATTGATGAAGACGGTAATTTATTAGTTAGAACCCCTGACGGGACCATTAAACGCATTGTGGCCGGAGACGTGTCTATACGCTCACGCCAATAGAGGAGGATTCATGTTATTAGTTATTGATGTGGGGAACACCAATATTGTACTGGGTGTATATGACAAGAAAGAACTTGTCGGCCATTGGCGTATTTCTACGGATCGGGTGCGTACCACCGATGAATATGGCATGTTGATGATGAACCTGTTTTTTCATGATCGCAAGGTCAATGTGAAAGATATAAAGGATATTATTATTTCTTCCGTTGTACCGCCGTTAATGCCTACACTGGAACGTGTATGTCTTCGCTATTTCAATGTGAATCCGATTATCGTAGGACCCGGCACGAAAACGGGCATTGCCATAAAATATGATAATCCTCGTGAAGTAGGAGCGGACCGTATCGTGAATGCGGTGGCTGCTTATGATAAATACAAAGGTGATTTGATTATTATTGATTTCGGTACGGCGACTACCTATTGTGCCGTCCGAGGTAATGGTGATTATATTGGTGGTGTCATCAGTCCCGGCGTGACCATTTCTGCGGAAGCTCTTTTTCAACGGGCCGCTAAGTTGCCGCGCATCGAGGTCAAGGATCCGGGCCAGGTTATATGCCGAAATACCGTATCATCGATGCAATCCGGTATGTTTTACGGTTATGTAGGTCAAGTAGAGGGCCTTGTGACTCGTATGAAAGCGGAAATGGGAGGACCCGTGACCGTAGTTGCCACCGGCGGTTTGGCACAGCTTATCAGCAGCGCTACCGATTGTATCGACCATGTAGAGCCTATGTTGACGCTGGAAGGGTTACGTCTTATTTACGAACGAAATAAATAATGCTACTATAATAGAGTTATAAATTATTACAAAGTAGTGTACATTCGGGTACAGCCTATGCTGTACCCTTTTTATTAGGTGATATATATGGATACAAAACGATGGTATATAGGCTCCGTTTTGATTGACGGACAGGCCATACTGGCACCCATGGCGGGTGTTAGCGATATCGCGTACCGGCTTTTGGCGAAAGAGCACGGGGCGGCTTTAGTGTGTACCGAAATGGTGAGCGCTATGGGAATTAAATATAAAAATGAACGAACACATGAATTATTGCGTATTGAAGAGGCGGAGCGACCTGTGTCGATGCAGATTTTTGGATCCGACCCTGCAGCTATTGCTTTAGGGGCAAAGGTTGTCGCCGATGCAGGTGCGGATATTGTGGATATCAACATGGGCTGCCCCGTAAAAAAGGTGGTTACATCCGGTGACGGTTCAGCTCTCATGAAACATCCGGATTTGGCAGCGCGTGTGGCTGAGGCGGCTGTCAAAGCTGTTGATGTACCGGTGACAGTGAAAATGCGGATCGGCTGGGACCACGATCATATTAATGTTGTAGATTTTGCTAAGCGCATTGAATCTACCGGCGTAGCAGCCATCGCTGTTCATGGGCGTACAAAGGAACAGATGTACAGCGGTCAAGCGGACTGGTCGTATATTAAAGCTGTTAAAGAGACCGTATCTATTCCTGTTATAGGTAATGGAGATATCGTTGAGCCGGAGGATGCGAAGCGTATGCTTGATGAGACAGGCTGTGATGCGGTGATGATAGGACGTGGTGCGCAGGGCAATCCGTGGATCTTTGATCGCATTCATCAGTACTTAGCCACCGGTGAAGTCGTATCTGCACCGTCCGCATTGGAGCGCCTCGATATGTTGATGAAACATTTCCGATTATTATGTGAATATAAGGGTGAACACTTGGCTGTGCGAGAAATCCGAACACATGCGGGCTGGTATCTGAAAGGCTTACCTGAATCCGCCTATTGGCGCAATCGGGTGAATACGATTCATACGGTAACGAGCTTTCAGAAAGAGCTGGAAACATACCGTTCCATCCTGGCCGAAGTTAAGGCGCATTGACAAATGTATAGTATTTTTATATAATGATTGAGAAAATTTACAAACAAAGGATAAGGTGTCATCTTATTGTGACACTTTTTCTTATTATTTATACGTAGAAAGTGTGGGGTATCCATGGCAGACGTAAAAGAAACATTACTTACCGCCGAAGGTTTAAAGAAATTAGAAGAAGAATTATCGTATTATAAATCTGTGCGCCGTATCGAAGTATCTGAACGCATCAAAACAGCTATTGAATACGGCGATATCAGTGAAAACTCCGAATATGACGATGCGAAAAATGAACAAGCTTTCATCGAAGGTCATATTGTGGAATTAGAAAATAAAATCAATACTGCGAAAATCATCGATGAATCCGTCAAGGGTGATGTAGTATCTGTAGGTAGCAAGGTTACCGTATTGGATACGATGTATAACGATGAGTTGGAATACGTTATTGTGGGCTCTTCCGAGGCGGATCCTTTTAATAATCGTATTTCCAATGAATCCCCTGTAGGCAAATCTATTTTGGGCAAACGCAAAGGTGATGAAGTAGAGGTGTCCACACCGGACGGTCCTGTGACTTTCAAAGTATTAGCAATCCAATAATTTACGGTTCACAACGAAGAGGCGATAAGATGAGTGAAGAAATTAAAAATACCCAAGAAGAATTAAATGATCAAATGCAAATTCGCCGCGATAAATTGGCTGAGTATGAAGCTGATGGCATCTATCCGTTCGGTCAACGTTTTATTGTCAAAGATCATGCACAAGATATTAAGGATGATTTCTTGAATTACGATGATCAACCTGTAGTGATTGCAGGTCGTTTGATGACTATGCGTTCCCATGGTAAAACGGCATTTGCGAATATCCGTGATTTGTCGGGTGATATTCAGGTATACTTCCGTAAGGATGTTTTGGGTGAAGATAATTACAAATATGTAAAAATGCTTGATATCGGTGATATCGTGGGGATTGAAGGTCATGTATTCAGAACTCATATGGGGGAAATTACCGTTAAAGTTGATAAATTGACCTTATTGTCCAAATCGTTGCGTCCATTGCCTGAAAAATGGCACGGCTTAAAGGATACGGAATTACGTTATCGTCAACGCTATGTTGATCTGATCGTAAATCCCGAAGTTCGTGATACATTTGTAAAACGTACTAAAATCGTAGCGAAGGTTCGTGAGTATTTGAACAATCAGCACTTCATGGAAGTGGAAACTCCTATGATGCATGCTATTCCTGGCGGTGCCGCTGCTCGTCCGTTCATTACGCATCATAATGCTCTTGATATTGATATTTATATGCGCATTTCTCCGGAATTGTACTTAAAACGCCTTATCGTAGGTGGGTTGGAACGCGTTTATGAAATCAACCGCTCCTTCCGTAATGAAGGTATCGATAATCGCCATAATCCGGAATTTACAATGATGGAATCATATCAGGCATACGGCAATTATGAAGACGTAATCCGTTTGACAGAAAATATCGTATCGTACTGTGCAAAAGAAGTATTGGGTACGACCAAGATTACTTATCAAGGTACTGAAATTGATTTGACTCCACCTTGGAATCGTATCACGATGCAAGAAGGTATCAAAAAGTATACAGGTGAGGATTTCGATGCCGTTGAAACATTGGAAGAAGCTCGTGCCATTGCAGATCGTTTGAATGTTGAGTATGGTTCGGGTGACGGTATCGGTAAGATCATGAATGCTTGTTTTGAAGAGTATGTAGAAGAAAACTTGATTCAGCCTACATTCGTATACGGTCATCCGAAGGAAATTTCTCCGTTGGCTAAGTTGAATCGTGAAAAACCGTTGACTACTGAACGCTTTGAAGCGTTTATCTATGGCCGTGAACTGGCAAACGGTTTCTCCGAGTTGAATGACCCTATTGATCAGAAAGAACGTTTCGAAGCTCAATTGAAGGAACGTGAAGCCGGTGATGATGAAGCTCATCGTATGGATAATGATTATGTAACGGCGTTGGAATATGGTTTACCTCCAACTGCAGGTCTCGGTATCGGTATCGACCGTCTAGTTATGTTCTTGACAGATTCCGCATCTATCCGTGATGTATTATTGTTCCCGTTGATGAAACCGGAAGTTCAACAGCAAACTGAATCTGAAGAAGATTAATTCTAAAGCTCACTACCGTGTATGGTGGTGAGCTTTTTGCTGTTTAGCATATAAAAAAATCGGTATAAAGCCCGTATCAAATACTTTGATACGGGCTTTTATCAACTCTTATAATGTTGATTAATAAATATATGCAGTGTGATTAGATATACAATATAAAAATGGTGTACGGATTATCTATGATTACATTATGATATACATAAAAAATTTTGATTTACTTTGTGATGAAATAAAAGAACATGGATATATAGTATTTATCGTTGATTTTCCAATATTATAGAGATATATGTGATTAAATTTACACATACCTGTAATAGTATAGATTATACATTTAAATCATGCACAATGTATAATTATGATATATGTGTATAATTAAACACTTTTAAATGAAAAATTCAGATGTTAAGATAGAAATATAGATACGTGAATTACCTTTAAAACAAGGAGGTGTATTTAGTAAAGGTGAATTCATTAATAAATTTTATAAATCAACCCTATGTGTAAGTTATATTCTTTAAATTATCGTTGTTAACATAATTTAGGAGGAAACACATCATGAAACATTTAAAAATTGCTTTCTCTCATAAGGCGCAATTCTACTTCGGTTCTATGGAAGGGCGTACAAATGTGGAGCTTAGTCAAACTGATTTTACCGATGTGGGGGCCATCGTCATTAGCGAGTCCGATACAGATGTACTTGAAAATGAGTTGGTACAATCCTTTGGTATACCGGTTTTCTTGGTTGTGTTTGATAAGTCTGTAGATATTTCTCCTTTTATCGGTAAGGTGGAACGTGTTATCGACGGATCAACTACAAATTTTGATTTATATAAACGACAGATTGAAGCGGCTGCTGCAAAATATGAAGCATCTATGTTACCGCCATTCTTCCAGGCCTTGGCAAATTACGTAGAGGACGGTAATTCTCAATTTGACTGCCCGGGGCATCAAGGGGGGCAATTCTTCTGCAAGCATCCTGCAGGACGTGCTTTCTATGATTTCTTCGGAGAAAATGTATTCCGCGCCGATCTTTGTAATGCGGACGTTAAGTTAGGTGATCTTCTGATTCATGAAGGTTCCGCAGTTGAGGCTCAGCAACATGCTGCACAGGTTTATAATGCGGACAAAACATATTTTGTACTGAACGGGACATCATCTTCCAATAAGGTCGTGTTAAATGCATTACTTACTCCTGGGGACATTGTTTTATATGATCGCAATAATCATAAATCGATTTGTCACGGGGCGCTCGTCATGTCCGGCGCAACACCTGTATATCTTGAAACGGCACGTAATCCGTTCGGGTCCATCGGTGGTATCTTAGAACATTGCTTTGATGAAAAATATATTCGCAAGCTGATTGCTGAAAAAGATCCTAAGAAAGCAAAGGCAAAGCGGCCTATCCGGTTGGCGGTTATTCAATTGGGAACGTATGACGGAACCATTTATAATGCGCGTCAGGTAGTCGATAAAATCGGACATCTCTGTGATTATATCTTCTTTGATTCCGCTTGGGTCGGCTATGAACAGTTTATTCCTATGATGAAAGACTGCAGCCCGTTGCTTTTGGAACTTGGTCCTGATGATCCCGGTATCCTGGTATCTCAATCCGTTCATAAGCAGCAGGCGGGCTTCTCACAGACATCTCAGATTCATAAGAAGGATAAGCATATTAAGGGGCAAGACCGCTATGTAAATCATAAACGTTTGAATAATGCGTTCATGATGCATGCCTCTACATCACCGTTCTATCCGTTGTTTGCAGCCCTTGACGTAAATGCAAAAATGCATGAAGGCGAAGCGGGTAAAAAATTATGGATTGAATGTGTGGAAACGGTTATTGAAGCTCGTAAAGCCGTATTGAAACACTGTAAATATCTACGTCCTTTAGTACCACCGGTTGTACATGGTAAAAAGTGGGAAGACGGCGACACAAAGAAAATGGCACAGGATGTGGATTACTTCGCATTTGAACCGGATGCGAAATGGCATTCCTTTAAAGGCTATGGCAAAGGTCAATATTTTATAGATCCTTGTAAATTTCAATTGATTACACCGGGTATTAATGTGGAAACGGGTGAATACGAAGATTTCGGTATCCATGCCAATATTCTTGCAAACTACTTGCGTGAAAACGGAATTATTCCTGAAAAATGTGATTTGAATACCATTCTGTTCTTGATGACACCGGCGGAAACAAAGACGAAGATGGACGATTTAGTGGCGCAACTTGTCCGATTTGAACAATTGATTGAAGCTGATGCACCTATGCAAGATGTATTGCCGTCCATTTATTACAGCCACTTGGATAAATACAAGGGATATCACATTCGTCAGCTATGTCAGGAAATGCATGACTTCTATAAAGACCGGAATGTAAGTATCTTGCAACAACGATTGTTCTTATATGATTACTTCCCGGAATATGTTATGAATCCTCAGGAAGCCAATTTTGAATTCCAGCGCGGCAAAGGTGAACTTGTACCGTTGAGCGAAGCGGAAGGACGCATCGCTCTTGAAGGTGCGCTTCCTTATCCTCCAGGGGTATTGTGCGTACAACCGGGCGAACGTTGGTCAAAAACTGCTTGCGATTACTTCTTGGCGTTGGAAGAAGGCATTAACAAATTACCTGGATTTGCTCCGGAAATTCAGGGCGTATACATTACGAAACAGCCGGATGGGACGAAGAAAGCATTCGGTTATGTGTTGAAAAAAGAATTTGAAAAATAATTCCTCTGTGTACCGTCGGGGGTTTTCCGGCGGTACAATACACAAGATAAAAGGAGGTAACTATGAGTACAGGCAAAAATAAGATGTCCGTATTGCAGCTTACAATTTTGACCGCTGTAAATATGATGGGCTCAGGTATTATCATGCTGCCTACAAAATTGGCGCAGGTAGGATCATTGTCAATCGTATCATGGCTGATTACAGCTGTAGGTTCCATGTGTTTGGCCTATGCTTTTGCAAAGTGCGGTATGTATAGTCGTAAAGGCGGCGGTATGGGCGGTTATGCCGAATATTCCTTTGGCAAGGCGGGGAACTTCATGGCGAATTATACGTATGGCGTGTCTCTTTTAATTGCCAATATTGCTATCGCTATTTCAGCCGTAGGTTATGCGGCGACCTTTGCAGATGTTACGTTGACTCCGTTGTTGACCGGTATTTATACAATTGTCACATTGTGGTTGGCGACGACGTTGAATTTCGGTGGTGCCAGTATCACGGGACGTGTATCCAGCTTTACGGTATGGGGTGTTATTGCACCGGTTATCGTAATCAGTACAGTCGGTTGGGCTTATTTCTCAACAGATATGTATGTGGCGAACTGGAATGTTAATAATATGCCGTTCGGCGAAGCGGCAACTAATTCCATCGCCATGACTTTATGGGCATTTCTTGGCCTTGAGTCCGCCTGTGCAAATGCGGATGCCGTAGATAATCCCGAAAAGAATGTACCGAAAGCAGTTCTCGGCGGTACATTAGGGGTTGCAGTTATTTATATCGTATCCACCAATATGATCTTTGGTATTGTTCCTGCAAATGAACTCGTTAACAGTAATGCACCGTTTGGTTTGGCCTTTGCATCCATGTTTAACGGTGTAGCCGGTAAAATCGTTATGGGCCTTATGGTTATGTCGTGTTTCGGATCTTTACTCGGATGGCAGTTCACCATTGCCAATGTATTTAAAGGTGCTGCGGACGAAGGATATTTTCCTAAATTATTCAGCAAGATTACATCTAAAGATGCACCTGTAGTTGGTATGGTAACGATTACAATCATTCAATCCTTCCTCAGCTTGATGACAATCAGTCCATCTTTGAGTGAACAGTTTGAAACGCTCGTTAATTTAGCGGTTGTAACGAATATCATTCCATACCTCTTGTCGATGGGGGCTATCATCGTGTTGATGAAAGCTGCGGGCCGCAGTGGCGGCGAATTGAAGGGGACAACCTTTATCGCTTTCATTGGCTCCATTTATAGCTTATATGCGCTATATGCATCCGGTCTTGAAGCAATGACATATGGTGCCATTGTAACCTTTGCGGGCTGGACCTTGTACGGCTTTGTATCGGACCGATTTGATTTGGAACGAAATCTCGGGAAATAGTCTTTATACGATGCGCCTCCTGAGGGAGGCGCATTGTTAGGATGTTTATTTATTATTTATTATTGACAGTATATAAAAATAATTTTATACTTAAACCAAGATATATTTTGTTCGGTACATATTTTATATAATTGATATATATAATTTCATAGTAAGACTATACCTTGTATACCCTTGACATGATGGGTCAAGGCTTTCTAGCGGGAACCGATATTCACGACTACAAGAGCTATTTTGTGATGCTCTTGTAGTCGTTTTTATTTATTTTCTTCTCTTTAAGTTAGGAGGTAAGTAAGATGAATTCGATGTCGAATGAGAGTGTAAGACACGGACAGGACCGGGGCTGGCTTGATAAATTTTTCAAGCTGTCTCAGCATGGTACGAATGTGCGTACCGAGATTTTTGCGGGCATAACTATGTTCATCGCTTCCGTATATATTTTAGCGGTTATACCGAATTTGCTGGTTGCATCCGGTATGCCTCATGAAAGTACGGTTGCGGCAGTTATTTTGACGACCGCATTTACGACAATTTTAATCGGTTTAGTAGCGAACGTTCCGGTTATCGTCGCTCCGGGACTAGGACTTAGCGCATTCTTCGCCTATACCATATGCGGATCGATGGGACTGACCTGGCAGACCGCACTAGGTGCCGTATTTATTTCCGGTGCTGTCTTTATTGTTTTGACAGTAACGCGTATTTTGAATCTTATCATTGACGGTATTCCCAAGGTACTTAAAACATCTATCGGTGTCGGTATAGGTCTCTTTATTGCTTTTATCGGATTTAAAAATGCTCATATTATCGTAGCGGATAAGGCCACATTTGTAACACTTGGCAATATGCAGGATCCTGCGGTATTGTTGACATTGGCCGGTTTGCTCATCACCAGTGTGCTCTTAGCCAAGCAGGTGAGGGGCGGTTTGTTGTTGGGGATGATTATCACGACTGTTGCGGCCATGATTTTCGGTTATACAAAGGTCCCTGAAACTAGTACGGATGTTTTTAACTTGGTGCCGCCATTTCCTGTGGATACATTTGCTCAATTGGATGTGATGAGTGCTATTAAATATGGATTCTTGTCGATTATTTTCTCTATTACAATCGTAGATATGTTTGATAACATCGGTACGCTTATCGGTGTCACGCGAAAAGCGAATCTCGTTGATGCGGACGGTAAATTTAAACGGCTAAACCATGCATTACTATGTACATCTATAGGTGCCGCGGCCGGTGCAATCATCGGTACGTCTACGGTAACTTCCTATATTGAAAGTGCGGCCGCTGTTGCCGATGGTGGACGTACGGGTCTTACGGCATGCGTAACGGGTATATTATATTTAATCGCTCTGTTTTTTGCGCCATTATTCTTATTGGTACCCGCTCAAGCAACAGCTCCGGTACTCGTTATCGTAGGTGTATTTATGATGAGTGAAGTGACGCATATCGACTTCGGTGATTTTACGGAAGCGTTGCCTGCTTTTTTAACGATTCTTCTTATGCCGCTTACCTTCAGTATTGCGCAAGGTTTATCTTTCGGTTTTATCTCTTATACATTGGTGAAACTTATTACAGGACGTTGTAAGGAAATCCATCCTGTTATGTATGTAATGACCATTGCTTTCATCATACATTTTGCTATATAAGCTGTGAGAGTCAGGATTGTTATATGTGTTTTTATTGTTGAGAGAGTAACATCGAGCAATTATAGTTCATTGTAGTTGACGTACGTATATTACGGTTAAGCGGTATTGTTGAAAAGAGGAGATTATTCGATGAATTCCGTTTATATAGTAAAAGGTAATATTATTTATACATCACGACCAGCGGAGTTTTCAGTGATTCCAAACGGTTATGTAATTATTCGTGACGGTCGTATCGCGTATTGTGGTGAAAGTATTCCCTCCGAATTTGAGTCGTATCCGGTTGAGGACTACGGAGATAATTTAATTATTCCCGGATTTGTCGATACCCATGCCCATGCGCCTCAATTTTGCAATCGAGGCCTTGGCATGGATAAAGAATTGCTGCCTTGGCTTGAAACGTATACATTTCCGGAGGAGGCGAAGTTTTCGGATTTAGACTACGCAAAGACGGTATATAGCGCTTTTGTTAATGAATTATGGCGTTACGGTACAACGCGCAGTATTTTATTTGGCACTATTCATAAAGAAAGCACATTGCTATTGATGAAACTGCTTTCAAAAGCCGGTTTATCCGCTTTTGTAGGCAAGGTTAATATGGATCGGAACAGTCCGGATTATCTGATTGAGGATACGGACCAGTCTTTACATGATACAAGAGTATGGCTTGAAGAGGCTCAACAATTCGGACCGCTCGTGCGACCTATTATAACACCTCGCTTTGTGCCATCCTGTACGAGCCGCCTGATGAGTGGACTCGGAGATTTAGCGGTGGAGTATAATGTGCCAATTCAATCTCATTTATCTGAAAATCATGGTGAGATTGACTGGGTTCATTCACTTCATCCGGATTCCTCCAGTTATACGGATGTATACTGTGAACATCGTCTGATGGGTACAGTGCCGACGGTCATGGCTCATTGTATTCATCTGAGCGATGAAGAAATGGAGCGGATGCATGAAACGAAGACGATGGTGGCACACTGCCCGTACTCTAACGTGAATTTGTCCAGCGGCATTGCACCTATACGAAAATTGTTGAATCATGGTATTTCCATTGCATTAGGCTCAGACATTTCAGGAGGCCATGACATCAGTATGGCCAAGGTTTTGACCGAAGCCGTGGGTTTGTCAAAGATGAAGTGGGCCGAGGTGGATGCCAGCTATGCATCGCTTACATTATCGGAAGCTTTCTATATGGCGACTAAGGGGGGCGGACAATTCTTTGGTGACGTAGGTAGCTTTGAAACCGGCTATGAATTTGATGCTCTTGTTATCGATGATCATGAATTGTTTGATCCGAATGAACGGAGTATAGAGGAACGTCTGGAACGGTGGCTATATATAGGCGATGATCGCCATATTGTTGGGAGATATGTAGCCGGTAAATTGTTAGATGAGCCGCCAATGGCTATGTAGCTATCATATAATAGAATAGAAGTTCATATGTTAGTGATTATTGAAGGTCCACCGTGCATAAGGTATACGGTGGGCTTTTTGTAATATATTTTATACACTTCGATGATTAGTGTATAATAAAGATGTATATAAGTCAGAAAGGAGTGTGCTCAATGGATATATTAGGGGCAAGGCGCTCCATTGAACAGAAACTGCTGATGCAATCCGTAGGGCTTATGGCTTTGGTGGCTGTGAGCGGTACGATAATGGGGATTGTGACCGGGTCGAGTGCGGTCTTATTAGATGGTGTATTCTCCTTTGTCGATGTAGTTATTAAGATTATGATGCTCATGACGGCCAAATTAGTGGCTCGTGAGACGAGTAAGCGCTTTCAGTTCGGATATTGGCAATTTGAACCTCTCGTACTCGCGGTGGAAGGTTTTTTTATTTTGCTTATCGTGCTGTACGCATTATCCAGCGGTATCACGGATCTGTTAAGCGGAGGACGTCACGTAGATTTCGGACCTGCTATTTATTATGCCATATTCTTTACTGTTGCAGACACCGCGTACTATCTATATGTTCGACGCATCAATAAGAGTTTGCAGTCAAACTTGATCAAGTTTGATAACGTAAGCTGGTATGTAGACGCACTGTTGGAAGCCGCTATTCTGATCAGTTTCGTCGTAGCAACGATGCTGGAAGGAACGGAATACGGAAAATGGGCCGCTTATATTGACCCGATTGTATTGATTGTACTCGCAGTACAGATGATTCCATCCGCCATTCATATTATCGTTCCGTCCACTAAACAAATTTTGGGCTGGGCGCCGTCATCCTTGCATGATGAGGTGCAGGAAATTATGGAACGATTTATGAAAAAATATGATTTCAAGGATTATGTGACAAGCGTACAGGCGTACGGTAATTCCAGAATCATCGAAATTGATATTCTGGTTCGCAAGAACTTCCCGTACCAAACCATTGCCGAGCTTGATGCGATTCGCAATGAAATCGATGCGGAAATCGGCGGAAATCCGACGGAAAAATGGGTGACCATTTCTTTCACGGGCACACGCAAGTGGATGGCGAAAGATTATCTGCTCGACGAAGATGATGACGATTAGACATCTGTATGAATGCGCGTCGATGTATAAATCTTTGCTGAGCTGAATAGATGTATAAATATAGGCTGTTAATGATAAATACAATAATATATGGTATACTTAAACGTATTGAATACACTTTGTACGTAACATAGTTGGAGAAAGAGGTTTATAGTATGTTAGATTTAAAATTTGTTCGTGAACATCTCGATTTGGTGCAACAAAATTTGGACAATCGCCATACGAAGGGCGATTTAGAAACCTTTGTATCCGCTTATGATGAACGTCGTCAATTGATTGGTAAGGTGGAGGAATTAAAGGCTCTACGTAATTCCGTAACAGAGGAAATCAGTCAATTGAAACGCAATAAAGAAAATGCTGATGATAAAATCGCCGAAATGAAAAAGGTAGGCGATGATATTGCGGAACTCGATAACCGTATTCGCGAGGTGGAAACCAGCTTACGTGATGCTGCCTTGATGTTGCCGAATATGTGTGATGAGTCCGTTCCTGTCGGTGCCGATGAGGATGAAAATGTAGAGCAGCGTAAATGGGGCGAACCGCGTCAATTCGATTTTGACGTACAGGCTCATTGGGATTTAGGTGAAAACCTCGATATTCTTGATTTCAATCGCGCCGGCAAGATGAGCGGTGCTCGTTTTACCGTGTATAAAGGTTTGGGGGCCCGCTTAGAGCGCGCGCTTATCAACTTTATGGTCGACCTTCACGTAGATAAGCACGGTTATACGGAAATGATGACACCGTATATGGTGACGCGCGAAACGTTGACCGGAACGGGTCAGCTGCCTAAATTCGCGGAAGATATGTACCATGTAGAGGATACGGAATATTTCTTGATTCCTACGTCAGAGGTAACACTGACGAATTATCATGGCGGCGAGATTCTGAATGAAGATGAGTTGCCGAAATATTATACCGCTTTCACTGCATGTTTCCGCGCCGAAGCCGGTTCTGCCGGTCGCGATACGCGGGGGCTTATCCGTCAGCATCAGTTCAATAAGGTGGAAATGGTGAAGTTGGCGAAACCTGAGGATTCTTTTAAGGAACTGGAAACATTGACGGATAATGCCGAAGAAGTGTTGCGCTTGTTGGAATTACCGTTCCGCGTTATCACCCTTTGTACGGGTGACATCGGATTCGGTTCCGCTAAGACCTATGATGTTGAAGTATGGATGCCTGCACAAGGTAAGTATAGAGAAATCTCTTCCTGCTCCAATATGACCGATTTCCAAGCTCGTCGTGCGAATATCAAGTTCCGTCGCGGACCTAAAGGAAAACCTGAATTCGTTCACACCTTGAACGGATCCGGACTTGCTGTAGGCCGTACGGTGGCCGCCATTTTGGAAAATTATCAACAGGCGGACGGTTCCGTTGTAATTCCTAAGGTTCTTGTTCCGTATATGGGCGGCGTTGAAGTGATTGCGCCGGTGAAGTAAGAGGGGGCTCCTATGAAGTTTTTTATTGATACCGCGGAATTTGATGAAATTAAAGAGGCTTATGCTTTCGGATTTATCGATGGGGTAACTACCAATCCATCCCTTATCGTGAAAGCTAAACGCGATTTGAAACAAGTTATTTCCGAGATTGCGAATCTCGTGGATGGACCTGTCAGCGCGGAGGTTATCGCTTCTGATGCGGAAGGCATGGTCGCTGAAGCTCATGAACTGGTGAAGTTAGGTTCTAACGTAGTCATTAAAATTCCGATGACGCCGGAAGGGCTTAAGGCCGTTTCTGTGTTAAGTAAAGAAGACATCAAAACAAACGTGACTTTGATTTTTTCCGCTAATCAAGCGCTGTTGGCGGCACGTGCCGGTGCTTCTTATGTGAGTCCGTTCGTAGGACGTATCGACGATATCAGTATGGAAGGGCTTACATTAATTCAGGATATTGCTGATATTTTCGCTATCCATGACATTCCGACGGAAATTATCGCTGCCAGTGTGAGAACTCCACTGCATATCATTCAATGTGCAAAGGCCGGTGCCCATATTGCGACGGTTCCGTTTAAAGTACTTTTACAGGCCATGAAACATCCGTTGACGGATGCAGGTCTTGAAAAGTTTATGGCTGATTGGAAACAAGCTAATCAATAAGACAGTATATAACTCATACAAGTGAGCTACATTATTAAATACAGGACTTATAAGGAGGCCCATTATGGATCGTACATTATCGTTGGAATTTGCTCGTGTCGTTGAGGCTGCGGCTTTGCGCAGCGGTCGTTTATTAGGACGCGGACAAAAGGATGAGGCCGATGGTCTTGCGGTAGATGCGATGCGTCAAGCATTTGATTCCGTACGCATTTCCGGTACCGTAGTTATCGGTGAAGGTGAAATTGATGAAGCACCTATGCTTTATATCGGTGAACATGTAGGTGCGGGCGGACCGGAAGTCGATATCGCGGTGGATCCTATCGAAGGAACGAATCTTATTGCAAAAGGGCAGAACGGGGCGATTGCAGTTATGGCTATCGCTGAAAAGGGCGGTCTGTTGCACGCACCGGATATGTATATGGAAAAATTGTGCGTCGGTCCTCGCGGGGCAGGTGCTATCGATATTACAAAATCCTTGACGGAAAACATTAAAAACGTGGCTGCCAAGATGGACCGTAATGTAGATGAAATCACATTGGTTATGCTTGATCGCGAGCGTCATCAGGGATTGATGAAAGAAGCTCGTGATCTAGGTGCACGTATCATGCTTATCACCGACGGAGATGTAAACCCTGCAATGGAATGTTGTATTGAAGGCTCCGGGGTACACATGGTTGTCGGTACAGGCGGCGCTCCTGAAGGCGTATTGGCCGCTGCAGCATTGAAATGCGTAGGTGGCGATATGCAGGCTCGTTTGAAACCGGAAACGGATGAAGAAATTCGTCGTTGTCATGAAATGGGCATTACCGATGTCAATCAGGTCCTTACCCTGGATGATTTAGTTCGTACCGATGATGTTATTTTTGCGGCAACAGCCATTACACGCGGTAACTTGTTGAATCCGATTCAATACTTCCCGGGCGGTGCGCGTACTCATACTATCGTGATGCGCTCTAAAACAGGTACTGTACGATTCCTCGACACGGTTCATATGGATCAGAAATTAAAATCGTTGAAAGCAAAATAAATTTATATGACTGTTTCATTGATCTTCTCGTCATTGAATTGCGGTTGTTATAGTTTTGAAGAGGCTCCTCATCAAGAGGAGCCTTTTTTCGCTGTAAATTTAATCGGTCTCTTGATGAGAGATAGAAAAAAATAGTATAATAACATTTAGTATAATAACATTTAGTATGTGACGTTATAAATACAAAATCTTGTAGGTGATGCAAGATTATTGATATAAAGTGTAGGAGGAATTCTGTTGGAAAAGCTAATTATTCAAGGTGGCAATCGATTGGAAGGCCGTGTGCGTGTCAGTAGTGCAAAAAATGCGGTATTACCTATTATTGCCGGCACATTACTAGCGTCTACACCTAGTAAATTACTTGAAATTCCAAATTTGGAGGATGTTGGAACTATATGCCAAGTTATCGAGTCTTTAGGGGTTAAGATTACCAGAAATAAAGAAGATAATGAAATCATCTTTGACGCTTCTACACTCACTGCAACCGAAGCACCGTACGAATTAGTCCGCAAGATGCGCGCATCCTTTCTCGTGATGGGACCTTTGTTGGCCCGTAAGGGGGAAGCTAAAATTTCTATGCCCGGCGGCTGCGCTATCGGGGCACGTCCTATCGATCTTCATTTGAAAGCATTCGAGGCTCTCGGTGCAAAAATTGATATTACCGAAGAGTATGTACATGCATATGCGCCGGAAGGATTGAAAGGGACTCAGATTTATCTGGATTTTCCAAGCGTAGGTGCTACGGAAAACGTCATCATGGCTGCATCTATGGCGCAGGGAAAGACCGTTATTGAAAATGCTGCCGAGGAGCCCGAAATTGTTGATTTGGCGACATTCTTAAATGCAATGGGCGCTAATATCCGCGGCGCCGGCACCAATGTGATTCGTATCGAAGGGGTACCTGAGTTGCACGGTGCTACACATACGGTCATCCCTGATCGTATTGAAGCGGGAACATACTTGATTGCGGCGGCTATGGCCGGAGGGGATGTATTTGTAGAAAATGCGCTGCCGGAACATTTAAAACCGGTGGTGGCTAAACTGAAAGAGGCCGGCGTTACCGTAGAGGAAGATATTGATGGCATTCGTGTCATCAGTACCGGCAAAGACATTAAAGCGGTAGATATTAAAACGTTGCCGTATCCGGGATTTCCGACGGATATGCAGGCTCAGTTTATGGCTTTGACAACGATTGCAGAAGGATCGAGCACCGTTACGGAAACGGTATTTGAAAACCGCTTCATGCATGTTGCCGAACTTCGTAAGATGGGGGCTCATATCGATATCGATAATCGGCAGGCTATCGTAGAGGGCATGCCGCGTTTACATGGTGCTGTCGTGAATGCAACGGACTTACGTGCGGGGGCTGCCCTTGTATGTGCCGCATTGACGGCTGAAGGAACGACGGAAATCGGTCGTCTTCATCACATCGATCGCGGCTATGATGATTTTGTGGGTAAGTTGAAAAGGTTAGGTGCCGATATTGTTCGGGTTGACGAATAAGAATAAAGGGCCAAAACAGAATACAAAGAAACGAAGCCGGCGCTCTAAAGGGCCGGCTTTATATAACGAACAGCAGAATTTAGGTGCGGCCAGGGCGGCGAATACGAAGAGCGATGCGGGCCGTAAGCCGTTACGCAAGACAAAGCGAAAATCCGCGAAGCTTTCAAAAGGGGTAACGAAACAGGCGAACCATTTGACCTCGAATATGCGAGATGCCATGGTAAAGGTTACGCAGTTACGTCGTGCTGAACGCCGTAATCGTGAGGCCGTAGCGATTGCCAAGACAACACCTGCCATGACCTTGAAGCGATTGGTCAGACCGGAACAGGTCGGGGACTGGATGAGTCGATTGAATCGGTCTCTGACGTTTGATTTAGGCATCGATTTGGGTACGGCCAATATTCTGATCTATGCGAAGGGGAAGGGACTTGTCTTGGATGAGCCGGCTTATATCGCACGAGATGACAAGACAGGGGATATTCTCGCCTTGGGAGAAACGGCACGTACTATGGTAGGTCGTACGCCAAAGGGGATTTCCGTCATTCGTCCCGTGAAAGCGGGGGTCATTGCGGATTATGATATGACAGAATTTATGCTGAAGTATTTTATTCGTTCCGTCGTACCTGCTTCGCGTCTCATGAAAACGCGCATCATCGTCTGTGTGCCGTCAGGGATTACGCCTGTTGAAAAGCGGGCGATTCTGGAAGCGCTTTTACGGACGGGGGCAAAGAAGACGGTTCTTATTGAAGAACCACTCGCAGCTGCTATGGGAACGGGCCTCAACGATGCGCAGCAGGTGGGGGCCATGGTGGTAGATGTGGGCGGCGGCACTACGGATATTGCCGTATTATGTGATACCGGTGTCGTTGTCAGCGAGTCCTTACGTATCGGCGGAGATTCGTTTAATGATTCTATCATTCGCTATATACGACGTAAAAAACGTCTTATTATCGGGCAACTGACGGCGGAAGAGATAAAGGTTGCCGTCGGCACCGTCGATCGTCGTGCCAGAGAGCGCGTTATTGAAGTGCGCGGCCGTGATTCCGGATCGGGCCTGCCCAAGATGGTTTCCGTTAATTCTTTGGAAATTCAACGGGCCTTAGAGGCGCAGGTGATGAATATTCTGGAGGCTATCAAAGGTATTCTCGAAAAGACGCCACCTGAGTTGGTAGCGGCGATTATTGATCACGGGATTATCTTAACCGGTGGCGGAGCCCTCGTTGACGGTCTTGATCGGGTCATCACGCGCTCTATAGGTGTTGCATCCTATCTCGTGGAATCACCTCGCTATGCGGTTATCAAGGGGGTTGCCAAGGCCCTTGATGAAATGTCACAACTGCGTGATACGTTGGATGAATTACAATAATATACATTTATATTTCATGAATATAAAGTAAAATACAAACGAAGTTATTCTTCTGTCGCTAGTCTTGTTGACATGTCAAAGAAGTATATAACTTCGTTTTTGTATTTTTGAAATATATCATGTATACTATAGTAAAAGTATATTGTACAAAATTTATATAAAGGCAAGTCTTATAGATTGTCTTATTGAGGACATATATGAAACGATATATCTATCTAACCGCAGCGTTGCTTGGGGCTATGGGATTGCTGGTTCCATCGGCTGAGGCGGGAAATCTTACGGCACTACGCGTATCCAATCATGACGGCACAAGTCGAGTTGTGTTTGATTTGTCGGAAATGCCTGTTTCTTGGACGAGCTCCTATAATGAAGCTGATCGGTCTCTTACGTTGAACTTAGGTGGCACAAAGAATGGTTTGACATCTCCGGTGGCGCAAAACTCCAGTAAAACCGGTGTGCTTAAAGGTGTGGGCTTACAAAATATGAACGGTTCTTTACAGGTAACACTGACTGCGAACCGAGATGTACAGCACCATGCTTTTACATTGAAAAATCCGACTCGTATCATAGTCGATTTGTTCTCGAATTATTCACAACAGACTACAAAGGATATTAATAAATCCATCAAGTACAGCAAAATCAGCAATACTGTAGGCGAAGGAAAAATTCAGGCCTTTGCGTTGACTGTCGATAACACATCGCCGATGGTGTCATCTCATGTACCTGAAGGAAAAGCACTTTCCAGCATACAGCAGAAACATACGGCGGCTATCGGTGCAAAAGTCAAGGGGCGTAGTTTTGAGCAACCTTATACCGTTGCCTCTAATGGTGCCGTTGATCTGGAACGGATAGGCAATCGCGGAACTTTGCGGTATACCCCTAACCGAGGTTATTTTATAGAGGAAAAACGACCTTCCTTACAGGCGAAAGCGGGAAAACAAAGTTTTACAATTACGTCTGTGAATACCCCTCGTAAGGAAAATGCGTTGACCTTATACACTCCGTCGTATGGCAGCTCCACAAAGACCAATGATTTCGGTTATGAGGTGACCGTGTCGAACGGAAAGGTTGTGAGTCATCGAAAGGGAAATTCTCCAATCGGTGTAAACCAATATGTATTGTCGGGGCATGGCGAGTCTAGAGACGCTCTGCGCAAGTTAAAGGTAGGAACGCCGGTTACAATTCAAAATCGACAGGATTTGGCTCAGGTCAGTACCGCAGGCGGTGCTGACGTTCAGGGCGGTACACTGGTAATGAAAAATGGCCGTTATGTAGGTGCCGATACGTCAAATAATGAAGCCCGCAGCTTTATAGGTACCACGAAGGATCATGATTTGGTCGTGCTGACTGTAGATAAGGCGGGTATCAATTCCGTCGGGGTCACCGAAAAAGAGGGGGCGGCGTTGCTTTCGAAGATGGGGGCCACGGATGGTTTTGAATTATCAAATCAGGGGAGCGTAGATGTTCTCGTGAATGACGCCTATGTACACAAGGCATCATCTGCACCTTCGACATACGAAGATATAATTATTATTAAATGATATATTGTATGCAATTTTGTTTGAAAAAAACGTTATAATTTAGTATACTATACGTACATAACTAATTTTGTAAAAGGAGGGATCGTTATGAAAAGAGTCATATTAGCCTTAGCAGCGCTAGGCGTATTAGGTGTTACATCTGTAATGGCGGCCCCTGTATCATACCAAAGTGTATTAACAGGTAAGGTGGCTTCTGTTGTTTCCGTTGGTTCCCCTGTAACTGAAGGGCAAACCTTGGTAACCGTAGAAACCTTAGCAGGACCTATGGCGGCTGCTAAATCTACTGTAAATGGTACTGTATCGGCGGTTAATGTTACAGTGGGGGCAGACGTTTCTCGTGATCAAATCGTTGTCACTGTAGAAAGTAAATAAAGGAGAGAAAGGAATGACGTTTTCTCATTCTTGGCGTCGGTATAGAAAAGCGATACTGGCGCTTTTCTTCTGTACCTCTCTTAACGTAGCACAGGCTGTTGATTTTATGCCTGTCAATGACGTAGAGACGGGCATGGAAGGAATAGCAAAAACTGTAATTGTAGGGGATACTATTTCTACCTTTGATGTAAAGGTGCTTGGTGTCATGAAGGATAAGGGGCCTTCCGGACATCTTATTCTGGCGAAATTCTCGGGGCCTGTCATGGAACAGACCGGAGGTATCGCTCATGGCATGAGCGGCAGTCCCGTGTATATAAACGGGAAACTCGTCGGTGCCGTTGCATACGGTTGGGGTTTTGCGGACGGTACGGTTGGCATGATTACGCCAATCGAGGATATGGTGAAACTTTGGAATATCCCGTATGAGAAAAACCTGTCTAATACCTGGGATGATAAGCAGCTGATTCCTTTAGGTACACCGTTAATGGCGTATGGTTTTGATGCGGCATCAATGAACTATTTCAAATCCAAGTTACCTCAATATAAGTATGAAACCTATGATACGGCCAGCGCCAGCGGTGATGATATAGAAAAACCGTTGGAAGCAGGCGGCTCTGTAGCGGCGTTACTTGTTGACGGAGATCTTAAACTCGGTGCTATCGGGACCGTAACGTATGTAGATGGCGAAAAGGTTGTCGCGTTCGGACATCCGTTCTTGAAACACGGTTCATCGAACTATTTCATGCATAATGCCAGTATCTTTACGGTTGTAAAAAGTTATGACTCCGCTTTCAAATTGGGATCCATGGGACGTGAAGTCGGATCTGTTACAGAGGACCGGGGGGCCGGTATCGCCGGCGTATCCGGTGTGATTGCACATGGGATTCCGATGCGATTTCATCTGAAAGACACCGATATGGGCCGTGATAAGACGAGCTCCGTTAAGGTAATCGAAGATAGAGATATGACGCCGACCTTAGCGGCTACATCCTTATATAACATGTTGAATAAAACAGTGGATCGCAGCGGCTCGGGCACTGCGAAAATTACCTATACGATCACCCCGAAGGGAAAGGAACATAAGCCGTTTACACGAACGAATATGTTCTATAGTTCCGAATCCATCAGTGAGAAGACGGTTGATGAATTTTATAATGTTATTGATGTACTTATGAATAACCGTTTTATCAATTATGAAATTACTGATATTTCTGTAGAGACAGAGGTAACGCAAGATAAGAAAACGGCGAAGCTTGTCGATGCATCCGCGTCATCCACAATCGTGTCCCCTGGCGATACCATTGTGGTAGATGTAACATTGGAACCGTTCCGCGGAGAAAAGGTCGTAAAGGAAATTTTCTTTAAAGTTCCTGACGACCAGGCGATAGGTAAATATACGCTTGAAGTTCGCGGCGGCGGTGAAATTCCATTGCCATATGTTTTGGAAAAACAGAAATATAACTTAACGGATGAAATTTTACGTCGTTTGAAAGTTTACAAAGATTTCAATGATCTCTTTGATGAATTGCAAAAGACGGATACAAACAATCAGATTGTTGTGGAATTCCTGGAAGACGGTATCAGCCTTGTTAATGAAGAGGGTACTAAATCCGTTAAGAAGGCGAAACTTAAAGATGTTGAAACCAATCCTATGCCGGGCGATGTGAAGAAAAAGACCTCAAAAGAAGATATCGGCGATGGCAAGGATGATGATAAAAAGATAGAAAAAACGGCTGTCGATACGGACTATATCGTAGAAGGTGACGGCCAGTTCACCATCCAGGTTATGAAGCCGGCCGATCGAGATAAAGCTTTGGCAAAACGTGCAAAAGAGGTAAAAGCACAGATTAAGATGGAACATAAGCTGGACCTTGAGGATGCATCTAAAAAAGGCAAAAATGCGAAGAAAGATGCAAAATCCAATGGTAAAGAGGATGTAAAACCTGATACTAAAAAAGATGCAAAACCGGATACCCAGAAAGATGATAAATCTGATAGTAACGGCGATGCTCAAAAGGAACATGAAACAACAAATCCGGCTGAATAAATAATCGTGACACAGGGAAAGGGGCTGAATCGGTTTGACCTGGCTTGAAGTAATCGGGCGGTCCGTTATGGATCGACTGTCTCAAATGGGCAGTGCCACACTTCTGGTGTGGCAGACTATAAAACAATTGAAAATGCTTAACCTATGGCATGTATTTCAACAGATGTCCCATTTGGGCGTTGATTCTCTGCCCATTATCAGCCTCACACTGCTGTTTGCAGGTGCCGTTATGACGTTGCAGATTACAGATGTCCTGGTTAAATACGGCGCTCAAGGTACTGTAGGGGGGCTCATGGCCGTAGCTATGGGCCGTGAACTGGGGCCTATTCTGGTAGGGGTCGTGTTGGCCGGTCGCGTAGGGGCCGCTATAACGGCGGAAATCGGCACGATGAAGGTCACCGAGCAAATCGATGCGCTACGTGTAATGGCCGTTGATCCTATCGGATATTTAGTGGTGCCCCGTGTCGTGGCCTGTATGATTATGGTACCTATTCTGGCTTTTTACGGTATCGTTATCGGTATTGCCGGAGGTTATTTTGTGGCTACCGTTATCAAAGGATTGGCTCCGGCAACCTATATGGATTCCATTCAGATGTTTTCAACTATTTCCGACTTTACATTGGGATTGATAAAATCCAGTGTGTTTGGCGCCGTTATCGCTCTGGTGGGTGCATATAAGGGGATGGAGACGAAAATGGGTGCCGAAGCGGTAGGTTTTTCTACGACCAGTTCGGTAGTGACCAGCATCATTTTAATCTTTGTGTTGAATTACTTTTTATCCACCTTGTTATACTAGTCGAGGCGATAGAGGCTAATATGATTGAATTACGTAATGTTGTAGTCGCCTATGATACACGGGTGATTTTAGACTCCATAAATTTGACTATTTTGGATGGGGAAACATTGGTCATTCTTGGCGGCAGCGGCAGTGGTAAAAGTACGCTGCTGAGACTCCTGATTGGCTTACAGAAACCTACATCGGGTCAAATTATTGTAGACGGCACGGATATTACAACGTTATCCGAAGAAGAATTTAATACGGTACGCAGAAAGATGGGCATGGTATTTCAATATTCCGCACTTTTCGATTCTATGTCGGTTGGTGAGAATGTAGCGTTCGGACTGCGGCAGCATACGCATTTACCGGAGGAAGATATACGGCGGATTGTGTCGGAACGTCTTGACTGGGTCGGCTTAAAGGGGTATGAGAAGTATATGCCGAACGAATTGTCCGGCGGCATGAAAAAACGGGTCAGTCTTGCTCGTGCCATCGCCTTGGATCCAAAGTTGATTCTCTATGATGAACCGTCATCCGGACTGGATCCCATTACATCAGGGACAATCAGTATGTTAATTAAAGGGATGCAAGAACGATTGGGTTGTACTTCGGTAGTGGTGACGCATGATATGAATGCGGCATTCTATGTGGCAAATCGCATAGCACTATTGGATAAGGGGAAATTTGTGGAGATTTCTGATACAATAGACTTTAAGAATTCTTCAAATCAAAAAGTACAACAGTTTATTCATGGCGAAGCAGAACCGATTCATGTGTCTGCGATGGGAGATTTATAATGAAGTGGACGACGGAGGCGAAAGTTGGGGCTTTCACAATCATAGGGATCGCATTATTTATTGCAGGAATCCTTTTTGTGGGGCGTATCGATATATGGGCGAAGCCGCAGATGACCATTACCGGTGATTTTGAGCAGGTTAACGGTTTAAAAAACGGTAATCAGGTTAAATATTCGGGTGTTACCATCGGGACCGTTTCAGATATTGAAATTACACCGCACGGTGTCGTGGTAAAAATGAAAATTGATGAATCTACACAGATTCCGAGCGATTCAACCTTCAGTTTGGGGGCGGATGGATTCCTGGGGGATAAATATATTCAGATTTCTCCGGGCACATCCAAGGTGTATTTACAAAATGGCGATACCGTTCGCGGGGAAGGTAGCGATGCTGTGGATAAGGCTATGCGAAGTGCTCAGAAATTGATGGACGGTACAGAAAAGATGTTGCAGTCCATCAACAATATTATCGGCGACCCGGCGACGCAAGGTGCATTAAAACATTCTTTGCAGTCGACGGCTGTTATGGCGGATAATGCAGTAGCTATTACGCAGAATATGGCGGATGCTACGGCTCAGCTCAATGCAGCGGCGCAGCAGTTTAATTCGGATGGCAATGCGGGGAATGATATGCGTGCTATTTTGACGAATTTAAAACAGACTACAGAACGCGTGGATTATATGGCTCGTTCCATGGAATCCACCGTGACGGACCCGAAGGCGCAAGAGAATATTCGCGAAACATTGCATAATACGGCTCAGATTTCGGCTCGTGTCAATAAATTGATGGGCGGAAAGCCATATCAATCTGAAACGTCCGCTAATGACATGGAGAGTGTTGCAGTTGAAAAAAAGCATTCCACCAAGATTGAGCCTTCCATAGATGCGTTATATAATACAAATGACAATGAATTCCGCATCAATGGTCGAATTCGTGCTTTTAATGATAAAGGCATGGCCGAGTTTGGATTATCCAATATCGGAGACGGCACGAAATTCGATCTGAATGCAGGTAAATTCATTAATTCTAAATGGTTGGTACGAGGTGGTATTTTTGAAAGTGAACTCGGGCTCGGTGTAGATTATAATTTGCGTGGCCCGGTATCCTTGTCCGCAGCCATGTATGATTTAAATCATCGAAAATACCGTATTCGTAGTGATATACGTTTACATAAAGATACATACGGTGTCATTCAAATGACCCGACCGTTCGGCTCTACGAACGGGGGTACCTATTTCGGTATTAAACAAGTATTCTAGCTAATACATTGGAGGTACATATCATGAATAATAAGGCTCTTTCCTTAGCCGTATTACTTTCTTTTGTTACAACAGGAGCATTTGCTGCTGATGTGGTTACAACATCTGTAAATAACGGCGACCAATTGAGTAAATATCAAAAAGAAGCAATCCAATTGACACAACAGCAATTGGCTCAGAAGTCGGCTCAAGACAGTAAGACCTTTGAAAATTCATTGGCTCTAAATGAAGCGCGCACTGTTGATTTAGCACTGGCTAATAACCGTACGGCGAAACAGTCCATGTGGGGTTATAAGGCGGCTAAATCCAATGTCAGTCAGGTAGCGGCAGGTAAAAATCCTACAGTTGCTTATGGCTGGAGCGCACAGAAGGCCGGTGGTGATGCAGGTAGCAGTAAGACCGGCAATCATAACTTCTCCATTTCTGCACCTGTATTCAGCCCGGAACTTGATGCGAACATTGACTCCGCCCGTTACGCCCGCGAAGGATCCGGCGCAAGCTACGAAGAAGCATTGCAACAGGCAAAATACGATGCTATCAGTGGATATTATACATTGATTATGAATCGTAATTTGGTAGATGTAGCTCAACAATCCGTAAAGGACTATCAAGGTCATGTTGATAATGTACAGGCACAATATAAAGTAGGCATAGTAGCAAGTTCCGATGTGTTGGCTGCCAATACAAATTTGGCTGATTCTCAAACCAGTCTTGTGAAAGCAGAGAACAAAGCCAATTTGTCCGAAGCACAACTTAACAATGTCATCGGATATCCGGTACAGACACATATTGATACGGCAGAGCACAATTTACAATATAAACCGTACAATGTTACATTAGAGCAGGCAAAAGCATATGCTATGCTACATCGTTCTTCACTTGTTAAATCCGCATTGGACGTTAAATCTGCAGAAGAAACCGTTAAAGCGGCGAAGGCCGGTTATATGCCTACCGTTTCTGTGAGCGCAGGCCGTGGATATAGTGATCCGGACGGTTATTTCGGTACGAGCAATAAATCCTGGACTGTTGGTGCTAAGGCATCCTGGAATATCTGGGATGGCGGTGTTACGCAGAACAGCATAAATAAAGCCAAATCTCAGTTAGAACAAGCTAAAGAGGCTAATTTGGCCGCAGTAGACTCGGTTCTTCTAGCAGTACAAGAGGCATACTTGAATTTACGCTCCGCAGAGCAAACAATTCAAAGTACGCAAACTGCGGTGACACAGGGAACAGAAAACTTCCGTATCGCTAGATTGCGTTACAGTGCAGGGGTCGGTACAAACCTTGATGTATTGGATGCGGAAACTAAATTGACTGAGGCTCGTAATAACTATGTACAAGCATTGTATAACTACAATGTAAGTATTGCTGCATTAGAACATCTTACAGGGGTTCCTTTGGATACGCCTGTCGGTCAAGGTGCGGATGTTATTGCCGGTAGCGGTGCCGTTGAACAATTGGTGCAATTAAGCGGTAATCAATAATCACAGAATATGATCTTAATCAAAAAGGCGACTGACGTCGCCTTTTTTGATACGTATTAATTGTTGAAACATATTTTTAATATTTTCAGATACGCATTTTGAGCAGGCAGAAAAAAGTTCATTAGTTTTATAAAATTTATTTTAAAAATCTGTAGTTATTGCTGTGATTATGGTAAGATTAGTATATATTTACAGTTTATTCATAACCGATGTGGGAGCAGCATCATGACGCGTAAAAAATGTTGCCTCATAGGGGCGGCTATTCTCGGATTATCATGTGGTATAGGGGCCGGCATTAATCCTATCGCTCAAACCTATGTGGCGCCGATGGTTAAGGAACAAGTGAATACAGCCATCAATGGATCTGTCGATTATGATTCTCTCCGTATTAATTGGAATGGCGATATAATTCTTACAGATGTGGTGATTCGTGATATAGAGGGACATCTCGTAGGAACTGCACCCGAAATAGCGGTAGGTGTAAAGCTATCGTCTCTACCGGGGCTTATCGGTGGAAATAAATCAGGGGCAGATGCCATTTCATCGGTCTCTGTTGAACGACCTGATTTACACATTTGGCAATTGGCCGACGGGGCCTGGAGTGTAACGAAACTTATTAAACCTTCAGATCCTAATGAGCCAAAATCGTTTGAAGGGAATATCAATGTAGATGATGGTACAGTTGATTTGCGTATGCAAGATGGTACCAAGCATGTTGTAAATAACTTGAACGGATCTGTAGCACTCGATACAAATTCACTATCTAAGGGTGCTTTCACGGGTAGTCTTGACGGATCGTCCGTTCAGATTAACGGATCTGTCAATATGAATGATTTCACCAATTTTGAGCTTTATGCACAATCGGATTCCGTTGATGTGTCGGGAATCATGAATTTTGTTCCTTTAGGAAATGATATATCCGTTAAAAAAGGTACATTACAGGATTTACATGTAAATGTGAAATGTGAAGACGGCAAATATATTATGTCCGGCAATGTGAAATTCAAGGGGCTGGAAGGGACTTATAAACGAGGAAATACGATATACACCATTACCGATGGTAATGGTCGTATTATGCTGAACCATAATCAGATTGTCATTGCTCAAAGCTCCTGGCGGGTTAATGATCAGGTTGCCAAGGTGAACGGACTTATTACATTGGGGGATAATGAGGAATATTTAAATCTTAATGTCGTTGCTGATAAGGTTGATATAGCAACCCTTACAGATTCCGGTATTACGGGAACGATAGGCGGACGTGCCCATATCGGCGGTACGACGGTGTCTCCTTATGTATCCGCAACGGTGGCAAGCAGCGGTTTATCGTATGGCGAATATCATGCGGATCGTGCTCAAGGTGATATCGTATATGATAATGGCCGTGTTAAAGTATCCGATATGACTTTGTTTGCCGGTACAGGCAGTGCGAAGGTTACCGGTCAGTATATGATTGATGACGGTTCCTTCACCGCCGATATAAAGGCTCATGCATTACCGCTAGATGCTTTTACCAAAAATATGAATTATCCGATAGGGGGATATGTTGACGGGGACATACGTCTAGTTGGTAAAAATAATGCGTTAACGGATCTTGCGGGGCATGTGGAAGGCCAACAGATTTCGATGCGCGGTATTGTACTGGATTCTGTGAAAGCGGACTTGTCTCAAACGGGTGATAAAACTAATGTTGTCGCCGTAGGTAAGATGGGCGACGGTACGCTGAGCGGTTACGGATATATAGAAAACGGTCAGGTTCAGGCGACTGTTTCCGGTAATGCTCTGCCGTTGACGTCTTTGAGCTCGATAATCGGAGCGGATGTGGACGGTACATTGTCAACGTCGATTAATGTGCAGGGCGATTTGAATAATCCGCATGTAACAGGTAATGTATGGGGACAGGAAGTTCATTACAAAGGTTCGCGATATAATGATATTCATAGTGATTTGGAGTTGAATAATCATGTGTTAACTCTAAAAAATGGTCATATCGGTGATGGAAACGGAGGTTATGATGTATCCGGTCAATATCATCTCGATACGGATGCCGTTGATATCACGGCCGTTGCAAGGGCGGTACGCATTGAAAATGCAATTCGTCCATTTACGGATTTACCGATAACCGGCTGGTTTGAGTCTGATAATCATATTACCGGCACTATGGCGAACCCTATTGTTGAAGGTCGTGCACATTTATGGGACGGTTCGGCTTATGGTAAGCTCGTGACAAATGCCTTTGTTAAGTATAGCTATGCGAACGATAGTTTGCGATTATATCGATTCGATGTGGAAGGATATGGTGCAACAATTACCGGTGGCGGTACTGTAGCGAAGGATGCTATTGATATAAGCTTTGAAGGCAACAATATTGATATGGGGCGATTGCTCATCAATAGTGATATAGATGTACAAGGGCTCGTATCAGGACGCGGAACTGTTCGTGGATCAATGGATAATCCTCAACTTAATGCCTATGTGGAGTCGAATGCGTTGGCTCTTAATGGGGAGGCGTTATCGGATATTCACGGTCAACTTTATGCGGACAAATCGGTTGTGAATTTGCAAAACTTTACTTTTGCGGAGACTACCGGCGGTCGTTATGTGGCGAGCGGAGGTATGCGCCTTGACGGTACTAAGTCCTTATTCGGAGCATTGAATGTAGAAAATGGCGGTGTTAATAATTTATTGACATTGTTAGATAAGAAAAATGAACATCTTGACGGAAAACTTAATGGCTCCGTTGAACTGGGTGGGACTTATGATAATCCGAGCGTTCATGTACAAGGTACGATTGACGATGTAAGTATTGATAAAACCGTCGTAGGTGATGCGTCAATTGATGCGAGTCTGGCAAACCGGAAGTTTGATGTTAAAACTCTTAAATTGCCTGTTAATGATGGACTGATTGCGATGGGCGGCACTATGGATTTGGATGGAACCGCTAATATGCAGGTTGCCTTAAAAAATGTCGATATCAAACCATTTTTACCGTTGAGCGGTAAGGACATCAATGCTACCGGTAATGTAACGGGTGTATTAAATATGACAGGGGAAACAAAAAATCCGAAGGTGGAATTGTCGGCTGCTATTGAAGACGGTTCGTACAACGGTATAGCGATTGATCAGGGGTTTGCTCTTGCCACCATGCAGGATGGCGTTATTCAGATTCAGCGTATCCAGGGGACTAAAGGCGGCTATAAGCTTGCGGCTTACGGGAAAATTCCGTTGGCTGCCCTTTATACATCCGGTCATCTAGCGGCGGATGATAAAAAGGCCATGGATGTGACGATTGATTTTAATGAAGCCGATATGGCGGTTATTCCTCTCGTTACAAAGAGTGTGAAAGAGGCTACCGGTGCCTTGAAGGGAACTGTACATATTACGGGTACCGCAGATCAGCCGGAAGCATATGGCGCCGTATCTGTACGTAATGGTTCGATGAAGTTAGCCGCAGTCAACAATGAGATTACAGATATCAATGGCGATTTAATTTTCTCCGGACAACAGGGCGATTTGCAAGCTCGAATCACCATGGGGAAGGGTTCTGCCGGTTTGGCGGCCAAGGTGAACTGGAACGGTCATAGCCTTACAAACTATCGGGCGGCGGTTCAATTGGACGGTCTCGATGTGCGCAGTGAATATGTAAAAGGACCTTTGAACGGGGAATTATATATTGCCGATAACGACGGTTTACCTACCTTGATGGGACATCTGGATTTGGAAAAGGTTCAATTTAAAATTCCTCTCTCCTTTGAGTCCAGCAGCAGTACTGATGATTTGGGCGTCGATGTTACTGTTCATGCCGGTAAGGGTGTACGGCTTTATGACCGGACTCTGTATGATATGTTTATAACCGGCGATGTTCACTTCGGAGGTTCTTTATTGAATCCGATGGCGAGCGGTCAATTCGATGTGAAGTCGGGAACGTTTAAATATCTAAGTCATACCTTTAATATTACAAAAGGTAATGCACATTTCGTTGGCGGCTCTTATTTACCGATGCTTCAATTGGAAGCTGAAACCAATGTAAGCAATTATAATATTATGCTCGGGGTGAAAGGGACTGTGGATCATATGGATCTTTCCTTAACATCTAACCCTGGCTTATCACAAAAACAAATTATTTCGATGCTTACATTTGGTCGTGGTGCGGACAGTAATAGCAGTACGCTTACGAATGATGATGTAAATGCGGTTGCTACAGCAGGATTACAGATGTTTGCGTTCGGTTATGTACAGGATGCATTGCAGAATACATTTGGACTAGACCGGATTAATATTACGACGGGTTCCATTGATCCTGATGAACCGACGAATAAGGAGACTGCGGGTAATTATAATATTGAAATCGGTAAGTATGTATTGCCGAAGGTTATGTTGACCTACTCACAGGGCATCAATAATAAACAAAATAAATATGGTATAGAGTATTCCGTTCGTCGGAATATCAAATTTACTGGATGGCGTACATCACAAGGTAATAATTATATAGGTGGACGCTGGACGAGAAGCTTCTAACCAGGTATGACTACAATGTGCAAACCCTATAGATATGCATATTGTAGTCATATTAATTTCATAAAATATGTTTATAGTAGTACTCATTCCTGGCATTATATGCTATAATAATAAAGATTTAATACTCTTTTAAATAAAGATTTAATTTTCTTTATAAGGGATGAATTCTAGGAGGAATTTATGTTAAAACCAAAAGCCTACAAAAGTATGCTTGCAGCATCCGTGTTGACTGCTGTCGTGGGGACTGGCAGTGTTTTTGCTGCAGAGGTACAGGCAGGCTATGTTCCTGATCTGAACAGCACTACCACGACCGGTGCGGCTACGAGAGCTGATGCAAGAATTACACAGGCTGTATTTAATTCAGGTGAAGCAGCGACTGGAACGACTCAAGATGAAACTGATGCGGCTATTTTAGCAGCTCGTGGGGATACTACCGTATCCAGTGACGGAACCGTAGTACAAGGCTCTGACGGAACCGTGACTGTTAATAATGCCGTTTTGAAAACAGATGACAAACAAGTAAAAATGGTATCGAAAACTACAGGTGGTACTGACCTTGATAAAGCCGCTGAAAACGGTCAAACTCAGGCTGTTACAACTGTAGAGGCTCAATATGTAACATCCGCTAATGCTGAAATTGTGAATCCTTATGTAGGTAAAACCATTACGGGCTTATCTATTTCCGGTGTTACAGCAGAACAGCAGACACAATTATTGCCTATTCTAAGTCAGAAAGTGGGCGATGCTGTATCTGTTGACGGCGTTTTTAAGGACGTTCAAAATCTTGGTAATACAGGCTATTTTTCTGAAGTAAATCCTATATTCACTTCCGTTCCGGAAGGCGTTAAAGTTGATTACGCCGTAACGGTAAATCCTATTACAAATGGTGTTGTATTTGAAGGTAATACCGTTTATTCGTCTGAAGTGTTGACGAAGTTTATGGATATTCAACCGGGCCAGGTACTCAACTCCGTCTACGTAGGTCAGAAGGTACAAGGCATCAATGCCGCTTATGCTCGTGACGGTTATATGTTGGCTCACGTTGACGGCATCCGTGTGGATGATCAGGGCATATTGCACATTCATATCGTGGAAGGCATGGTTGAAGACATCATTCCTGCGGGTAATAAGAAGACCCGTAATAAGGTTATTACTCGTGAATTCATTCAAAAAACAGGTAAACCGTTCAATAAATTCCTTGTACGTCGTTCCGTAGAACGCGTATATAATTTGGGTTTCTTCGATGATGTAAACGTTCGCATGTTGCCTGGTGAACAAGATCCTAATAATGTTATCATCGAAATCGATGTACTGGAACATAAAACAGGTACGGTTACGCTAGGGGCCGGCTATTCCAAATCCGACGGTCTTGTAGGTATCGTTGAGTTCGGTGAAGATAACTTCCGTGGTACCGGTGATAAGTTCAAGGTACACTGGGAAATCGGCGGTAAGAAGAAATATAAAAACTACCAGATTTCCTACTTGAAACCTTGGATTGACAGCAAGGGTACATCCCTTGGCTTCTCCTTCTTCAACCGTGAAGATGAGTACACTGACTACAATGAAGATGGTAACGAAGTAGCGGAATACAACAAGAAATCTCGTGGTTTCAATATTTCTTTCGGCCGTCAGACCGGCGAATATACACGTGATTACTTGACATTAGAATCTCGTAAGGATACTTACAAATGGGATAGCGATGAAAGTTCCGGTTATCGTTATGACCGTGATGCCGGTGCAGGTCCTAACGGGGCTTGGAATAACGGTAATTACAACTTTGCATCCGATAACTATGTGGCTAATAACTTCGGTCGTATTAACTCTGCTACATGGCAAAAGGTATATGACTCCCGTGATAATATTTATGAACCGACTCGCGGTCGTCGTATTTCCTATACTGCACAATGGGCAGGTCATGGTTTAGGCGGTGACTTTGATTTCTATAAATTTACGGCTGAAACTCGTATGTACAAAAAGTTAGGCGCTAAGAATGTATTGGCATTCCGTGCCCGTGCCGGATTTATTCAAGGTGATGCACCATATAGCCAATTGTTTACTTTGGGCGGTGCTGATTCCTTGCGCGGTTATGAAGATGATCAATTCCGCGGTAAGAAAATGTACAATGCTACATTGGAATTCCGATTCCCTATAGTTAAAAAGGTTAGCGGTGTATTGTTCGCCGATATCGGTGATGCATGGGATGCACCGAATGTTACTTGGTATAACAGTAAGAAGAACTTTAACTATGGCGTTGGTGCCGGTGTTCGCATTACAACTCCTATCGGTCCTGTTAAACTTGACTACGGTGTTGGTAAGCATAAAAATAAATTCCATTTCAGCTTCGGTACACAATTCTAATATTGAAAATGTATATGGTGAAAGTCTCTTTATAAGAGGCTTTCACCAATATCTCTATATGGCATCCTTTGATGCGGTAATTAACAGAAATGAGGGCATTTCATTATGATGCGAATGATGAACAACAAGACGAATGTAAAAATATTTTCTATCGTCATTGCTGCTATTTTTATTATAGGTATCGGTGCGTTGGCATATACGCAAATGGCGTCGCCGACAAGTAACGGCGGTTCCAGTACGGTAGGGGTTATCGATACGTCTCGCATGATGTCTCAGGATAATCCGATTTATGTCAATGCAGCTCAGGAGTTTATGAGCTATCAAAGTCAATTACAAAAAGACGCACAAGCTAAAATTGATGCAGCTCCGGATGATGCGTCAAAACAAAAAATTGCAGAAGAAATGCGTGAAAATTTAGCAAAGAAAGACCAGGAAATTGCGAAGTCCGTCCAAGATAAAGCAATGGAGGCTGCAAAAGCTGTAGGGGATGCTAAAGGCTTGAGCGTTGTTATGACTAAAGACAGTGTATTATATGGCGGTGTAGATATTACCGACCAGGTATTAAAAAAATTATCTTCAGAAGCAAAAAAATAAGCGGTAGTTCTATGTAGGGGAAACGACAATGAACGGGAATAAACGATATATCGGGTTAATCATATTTCTCGTTGCTGCACTGGGGGCTATGGTTTGGTTTTACGGTTTTGTGACGAATCGGCAACATAATTCCGATGGAATATCCATCGGTGTCGTACGCATGGATGATGTGCTGGAATTCAATCCGTCTTATGAAGATTACAAGCAAGCCAAGCAAGAATTGGATTTGCTTAATCGACAATATCAATTGGAGCAGACTGCTTTAAATGCCAAGTCGGACGCTCAAGAGGAACAATTGAAATCGTTAGCCTTAGATTCAACTTTGTCTGATGCTCTTACGGTAGAACTGCAGACTCGTATTGCAACGAAAGAAAATGAACTTAATCAGCAACTGAATGCGAAACGCAATGAATTGACGCAGAAGTACTTATCGGAGTTAAAGGTGAGTGCCAATGCATATGACCTTGAAATCGTTAATCTTCAGCTGGATTTGTATGTTTATGATGATCGCGTATATATAGATGATGCACAACGACAACAGGCGATGGCTGAAAAGGCTAAAAAAGAGGAGCGCCTGAAAGAGTTACTGGCAAAACGCCAACCATCCAGTTCAGATGTGGATGCTATTAAAAATAAGGTTGAGGCGGAACTTGCACCATTACAAAAGAAAGGGCAGGAAGAGCTCAATCAATATGCGGCATCGTTACAACAAGAATTGGCTGCTAAGCGGGATGACATGATGCAACGACAGGCACAAGCGATTATTTCCAATAATAATTTACCTGTTGCACAGGATTGGAATGATACTTGGGCTAAAAAGCTGTCTGATAAGGAAGCGGAAGTGAGTGCTCTTCATGAAGCGATATTGGAAGATGTGCGTATGCGTGTCGGCATTATTGCGGAGGAACAGCATTTAGATTTAGTTATTATTGATGATGGTGGCAATATTAAAGGCCTGGATATTACGGATGCGGTAAAAGCATCTTATCGGGTTCAATAAGGAGTATATTATGAATAAACGTATGAAATCTTTGGTATTAGGTGTATCTTTAGTGGTGTCTATGGCCGTTATCGGCGGATGCGGATCTAATAATATCGGTTACGTGGATAGTGTGAAAGTTGCGAACAGCACTGAAAAAGGTATCACTATTACTAAAGAAATTAATGCTAAAAAAGCAGAATTGAATGCAAAAATTGCAGCTGCTGATGAAGCATCTAAACCTCAAGTATATAAACAAGCGGAACAGGAATTGGCTACTTTCAGTACTGCAAAAGCCCAAGAATTCCGTCAATATCAGGATCAACAAATCAGTGAACTCGTAAAAGATAAAAAGCTTGACGTAATCATTGAGAAGGGTGCTGTTATTGGTGGCGGTACGGATGTAACCGATGATTTGATCAATAAAATGGGTAAGGCTACAGATGATCAAATCAAAGAGGCTGAAGCTGCAGCGCAAGCCGATGAACAACAGTCCAACCAACAAGATAATCAGCAAGATAATCAACAAGGAGCGGCGCAACCTGCCGAAGGTAGTGCAGAAGCTTCAGAATAATCTATTTTAAAAATAGGGGGAGATTACCTTGGAAAAAAACTTACAGGAACTTGCGAAATTAGTACAAGGTCGCGTTGTAGGTGATGATACGGTACGCATCACGGAAACACGTAGTTTTGAGCAAGCTGCAAAACAATCTATTACCTTTGCTGTCGGAGATTATGTGGAACATATCGGACTCTGTCAAGCCGGTGCGGTTATCGTAGAGTCTGAGATACCTGATGCGCCAATGTCACAGATTGTAGTCGATAATGCGAAGTCTGCCTTTGCACAGATTCTGGAATTGTTTCATCCGCCTGTAGTGGTACCTCGTGAGGTGCATAGCACGGCGATTATAGGTAAGAATGTATCCATAGGTAAAAATGTCGCTATTGGAGCGTACTGTGTAATCAATGATAATGCCGTGATCGGTGATAATGTAACGATTCGACCATATGTGTATATCGGTCATAATGTACGAATCGGTGCGGACTCCGACATTTATGCGGGTGCTATCGTACATGAAAATTGTATCCTCGGTCAGCGAGTTGTATTGCGTGCGAAGGCTGTAATCGGTGGTGAAGGTTTCGGCTTTGCTACTGAAAATGGCGTACATACTCACATTCCTCAAGTGGGAAATGTCATTTTAGAGGATGATGTGGAAGTCGGGTCCTGTTCGACAATCGATAATGCGACAATGGGGTCTACTCTTGTACGACGTGGTACTAAAATTGATAATTTAGTACACTTGGGACATAATGTTGAAATCGGTGAGGACTGTTTTCTTATTGCTCAGGTCGGAATCGCAGGCAGTACCAAATGCGGTAACCATGTCATCTTTGCCGGACAGACAGGTTGTACGGGACATATTACCATTGGTGACAATGTACAATTTGCAGGAAAAACAGGTATTACCGGTAATGTACCGTCCGATTGCGTTATGGCAGGGTATCCTATGAGGCCGCACAAAGAATGGTTGAAATTAGCGGCTTATGAAAATCGCTTACCGGATATGGTAAAAACGGTAAAACAATTACAAAAGGAAATTGAAGCTTTGAAAGCGCAGCTTAAGGAGAGCTAATAATCCATGTATAGGTTTATGAAAATCTTTAGTGCCTTTATTTGTATGTTGCCGAAAGGTTTACAATATGCGATTGGCGCGTTGCTTGGTGAAATTGCGTGGCTGGTTGTGCCGCCTAAACGTAAGCGATTAGCTATCGGTCAGATTATGTTCTGTCATATTACAGATGATCCGAAGGAAGCACGTCGTATTGCAAAGGCGAGTACAACTCGATTCGGACGTATGATTATCGATGTATTGCGTTATCCTGAAATCAAGGATGGTGCTTATAAAGATATGGTCGAGTTTATCAATCGTGAATACTTGGATGATGCTCTTGAAAATGGTCGCGGTGCAATTTTGGCTGCTGTTCATAGCGGTAACTGGGAATTATTAGGTGGTGTGCTCGCATCTGAAGGCTATCCCCTGATTTCCGTAGCTATGAAACAGAATGGTGATTCCGATCGGTTTATTAATGAATATCGACGTATTATGCATCAGCATGTTACGTATAAAACCGGTGTGCGCGAAATGATAACAGAACTGAAAAAGGGTGCTTTCCTAGGGTTGATTATGGATCAGGATCCCGGTGATGATGGTGTATTGGTACCGTTTTTCGGATACGAAACCTTAACCGCCGCTGGCCCTGCCGTATTAGCTCGCATGCAGGATGTTCCTATCATTTTTGTTACCATTCATTACAATCCATATTCTAGAAAACATGAAATTGAAGTACATCCGCCGATGTATGTAGAGCGTACGGATGACAAAAAACGTGATATTTCTGTTACGACAACGCGTTTAAATGAGTTTATTGAAGATTATATTCGCCGGTATCCGGAGGATTGGTTCTGGTTGCATAATCGCTGGAAATGGACTCGTCGTTATTATGGTGAGCAGATTGAAACGCCACCGGATGTCTTTCGATAAATAGTCAATTTCTTGTATCGCCTATGCAAATAGGGTATAATACAAATTGGTGTATAGTAAATATAAATCAGAGTATGAAAGGACATTCTTATGAGTAAGCCACAACAGACGATTAAACAGGCTGTTTCATATCAAGGGATTGGCCTTCATAGCGGTGAACCGGTAACTATGGTTTTTAAACCTGCACCTGAAGATACAGGAATTGTGTTTGTACGTACGGACATTGAAGGGAAGCCTTCTGTGCGAGCACACATTGATAATGTGACGAACACTATGCGCGCTACTACGTTAGAAAATGGTGAAGCTAAGGTATTTACCGTTGAGCATATATTAGCAGCGTTCAGTGCTATGAATATCGATAATTGTTATATAGAAATGGATTCTCCGGAACCTCCAGTAGGTGACGGTAGCAGTGCGGTCTTTGTCGATTTGATAGAGAAGGCGGGCTTTGATATACAGACGGCAGAACGCCGGGTATATAAAATCAAGCAATCTCATGCCGTATATGATGAAGATCGATTTATCGTCATCCTTCCGTATGATGGATATCGCATGACATTTACTTCTATCAACAGTCATCCATTACTTGGAACCCAGCAATGTGATTTTGAAGTCACTCCAGCGTACTTCAAGGAGCACATAGGCTCGGCTCGAACTATTGGATTTATGAAGGAATTGGAACAATTACAGGCTATGGGTCTTGCTAAGGGCGGCAATTTGGATAATGCATTGGTTTATGATGATGAGAAATGCTTATCTGTCCCTCGCTTTGATGATGAACTTGTCCGCCATAAGGCGCTTGATGTTATTGGGGATTTGTTTTTATTAGGACCTATTGAAGGCCATGTAATCGCTTTAAAATCGAGTCATGAACTTAATTCGCGTTTGGCTCACAGTATAATGGAAGAAATAAGGGAGACATAGCCATGATTCTTAATCACGAAGATATTTTAGAAATTTTACCTCATCGTTATCCAATGCTCTTAGTAGATCGAATTACTGAGTTGGAACCTATGAAGCGTGCTGTGGGCATTAAAAATGCCACCTTTAATGAACTTTTCTTCCAGGGGCATTTCCCGGGAAATCCTGTGATGCCTGGCGTTCTGATTACAGAAGCAATTGCTCAAGTAGGGGGTATTGCTCTTTTATACCCTGAAGAAAACCGTGGTTTGACACCGATGTTTACAGGCATTGATAAGGTTCGTTTCCGTCATCCTGTAAAACCCGGTGATCAAGTGCGCATGGAAGTTGATATCGTTAAGATAAAAGGCCGTATGGGTAAGGTGGAAGGCCGTGCCTATGTGGGGGATAAACTGTGCGCTAGCGGTGAATACATGTTTGCCCTTGTATAATAAACTGAGGAGTGATTATAGTGATAGTTGTAGGCATGGAAAATGCAGAATCCAACATCCATAGTACAGCCATAGTCCATCCAAATGCTAAATTGGGCAAAGATGTAATCGTAGGTCCTGGTGCAATCATTGGGGAACATGTCGTGATCGGCGATGGAACCAAAATTGGTGCACATGTTGTGATTGGTGGTTGGACAACCATTGGTAAGCGTTGTGAAATTTATCCGAACGCATCTATTGGGTTGGAACCGCAAGATTTAAAATTTAAAGGTGAAAAAAGCTTTTGTAATATCGGCGATGAGACGGTTATTCGCGAGTTTGTCACCATCAGTCGGGCTACCGGCGAAGGTGAAGAGACTCGCGTCGGAAATAACTGTTTGCTTCAAGCTTGTACTCATGTAGCTCATAATTGTATTGTAGGTAATAATGTGATCATGAGTAACTGTGCCGGTCTTGCAGGTCACGCTATTGTTGAGGACCGCGTAGTAATCGGTGGACTTGCCGGTATTCACCAATTTGTGAAAATCGGTCGTAATGCCATGGTCGGCGGTATGGCTAAAGTGGTACAGGATATTCCTCCGTATGTTATCGCAGATGGTCAACCGGCACGCGTTATCGGACTTAATTCGGTAGGCTTATCTCGTGCAGGTATTTCCGAAGATGTACGACGTGATTTGAAACAGGCATTTCGCATTATTTATCGTTCCGGATTCAGTTTATCCAAGGCGATTGAAGAAATGGAAATGCAGCTTGATTCTTCTGTAGAAATAGAAAATTTATTACGATTTTTGCGCAATGCCGATCGTGGTATTATGCGTACTCGTCGCGATTAATAATAAGGGATCTCGTAGTATTACGGGGTCCCTTTCTATTGTGGTAAAAGCTGTGTTTTAATGGTAAAAAATGGTCATTTATAGTACAATATACTGTATATGAGTACGTCATCGGACGGTAATTCTCGTATTGTTAAATTGTATACAACCAGTATGTAAATATAAGCTTGGACCGACAGGTCATATAGGAGGTATAGTTTTGGCAAAGGTAGGATTGATTGCGGGCATCGGTATATTGCCTGTAGAATTCATGCGTGCCGCACACCTATTAGGGCACGAAGTGGTTGTTATAGGTGTGGTACCTGATATAGACCCGGCCCTTGAACGTGAAGCCGATGCTTTTTACAGCATAGGTGTCGCAAAATTGGGAAAAATTTTCAAGACCTTAAAGAAGGAAGGCGTCGTTGAACTGACCATGCTGGGAAAAGTGACTAAGGAAATCCTCTTTAACGGTTTATCGTTCCCCGATCTAAAGACACTGGGGGTCTTACGCCGTCTTAAAAATCGCAAAGACGATACGATTATGCTTGCCATTGTCGATGAAATTGAGCGGGAAGGATTTAAAGTTCTGGATCAGACCGTATATTTAAAGCCTTTTATGCCTAAAGTAGGGGTGCTTTCACAAACATCACCCACCGATGAACAATGGGAAGATATCTGTTTCGGATTTGAATTGGCGAAACAAATGGGTGCTCTTGATATTGGACAGACTGTTGTCGTAAAACATAAGGCGGCCATGGCTATTGAAGCCATTGAAGGCACAGATAAGTGCATTTTACGCGGCGGTGAATTAGGCAGAGGCGATGCTGTTGTCGTGAAGACGGAGAAGCCGAATCAGGATGTGCGTTTTGACGTACCTGCGGTAGGCATTAAAACGTTGATGTCCATGATAGATAGCGGATGCAAGGTATTGGCTGTAGAAGCGGAAAAAACTATTTTCGTACAGCAGCAGGAAGTGCTTGATATGGCAAATCGTCATAATATTGTCATATGCGCCGTAAACGAGGATTTTGTGAATGCCAGAAAGGATGCACGATGAAAATCATGTTTTCTGCCGGAGAAGCATCCGGTGATACTCATGCTGCCAGTGTTGCTGCGGCATTGCGCGAACTGGATCCTACGGTAGAATTGTTCGGAATGGGCGGCACCTTGATGGAACGGGCCGGTGTTCGCATTGTATATGACATCAAAAATCTTGGTGTCATAGGCATTGTAGAGATTATTAAATCGTTGCCGAAATTCTTTAAACTACGCACGTATTTAAAACGGGTCATGATGAAAGAAAAACCGGATATTCTTGTCTGTGTAGATTATCCGGGTTTTAATATGAAACTTGCCGCAGTAGCGCATGAACTCGGTATTCCGGTGGTATATTATATTGCACCGACCATATGGGCATGGCATAGTAGTCGTGGCGATACCATTCGAAAATATGTGACGAAGGTAGCTTCGATTTTTCCGTTTGAGGCGGAGGCATATCGAAAATATAAATGTGATGTTGAATTTGTAGGGCATCCATTGTTGGATATCGTTCATCCGACGATGAACAGAGGTGAAGCTTTAGTATATTTTGATGTCCGAAAAGAGGCTAAAAAAATATTACTTATGCCCGGCAGCCGTAAACAGGAAGTCATGTCACTACTTGATACAATGCTGAAGAGCGCCGAGATATTAATGGAAACCCATGATGATATGCAGTTCTTTTTGCCCCGTGCGCACACTATTGACCGCAGTGAACTGGAATCGGTTATTGAGTCTCATAATGTGCCGGTAACGATCACGGAGGACCATACATACGACTTAATGCAAATCTGTGATGCCTGTCTTGCCGCTTCAGGGACCGCGACACTTGAAACGGCTATGATGGAATTGCCTACCGTCTTACTGTATCGCGTATCACCGATTACGTATGGTATCGGTAAAATGGTGGTTAACGTATCTCACGTGGGCTTACCGAATATTATCGCCGGTAAAGAAGTGATACCGGAACTTTTACAAGATGAGGTAAATCCGAAACGCATTGTAGCGGCCGTAGCGCCGTTAATCGATGATGAGTCGGCAAATGCGGCCATGCGCACGGAGTTGCGCGAAGTACGACATGCATTAGGTGAACCGGGGGCGGTAAAACGCGTAGCGCACCTCGTATATGACCTAGCTAAGGAGAAGTGTAATGAATAGTTATTCCAGGCTTTTATATTTTGTAAAGCCTTATTATAAGCGCATGATATTTGCCGTATTCTGTATGATTGTAGCGGCAGCCGCGTATCTGGTCGTGCCATGGCTCATCAAGAATGTGGTGGATCAGGTTTTACAAGATAAAAATATGTTTATGCTGAACCTGATTGTAGGGGCGATTATTCTTATCTTCTTAATTCGAGGTTTTGCTACGTATGGTCAGACTTATAATATGTCCTATATCGGTCAACGCGTTATCATCGATGTGCGTGAAGCGATTTTTAATCATCTTCAACGCTTGAGTTTATCTTATTTTGATCGCCGTAAGACGGGCGTTATCATGAGTAATCTCACCAACGACGTGGCAGCCTTACAAACGGCGGTGGTGGATAATCTCATATCCTTCATAACCGAGTCCGTAACGCTTATCGGTTCTCTCGTATCGATGCTGCTTATTGACTGGAAGTTGACGTTGGTTACCTTTATCACTGTGCCTGTTGTATTATTGATTATCAACGTATTCGGTAAGAAATTACGCCTTGCCGGTCACGATGTACAGGGGCGTATCGCTGATATTACGGCGCTTTTACAAGAGGTTATCAGCGCGGTGCGGGTCGTTAAATCCTTTGCGCGCGAAGATTTTGAGCGTAACCGTTTTGAAACGGAAAATGCCCGTAACTTCAAGGCTGTTATTAAGGCCACAAAACTAACCAGCTTATTGAGCCCTATGGTCGAGTTTTCCGCTGCCGTTGCCGTGGCGGTTATCCTCTGGTATGGCGGTTATTCCGTTGTAACCGGTACGATTACGGCAGGGTCTCTTATCGCATTTTTGATTTATGCTATCAATCTGTCGAATCCGGTAAAGCGTTTGAGTCAAGTTTACGGTAATATTCAAAAAGCTTTGGCTGCAGCGGATCGCGTTTTTGAAATTTTGGATACTAAAACTGATGTTATCGAGAAACCCGATGCAGTTGTATTACCGGCTATTACGGGCGATGTGGAATTTAATGATGTATCCTTTTCCTATGATGGTGAAAAACCGGCATTGGAACATTTTACTCTATCTGTTAAGGCCGGTGAAAGTGTGGCGCTCGTTGGTCCATCCGGTGCGGGGAAGACGACATTGGCAAATTTACTGCCTCGTTTTTATGATGTCACTGACGGTTCCATCACTATCGACGGATATAATGTAAAGGATGTAACGTTTAAGTCTTTGCGCGAACAAATCGGTTTAGTTCCGCAGGAAACCGTATTATTCAATGCCACGATTCGTGAAAATATTCTCTACGGTCGCCTTGATGCGACGGATGAAGAAATATACGAAGCGGCAAAGGCCGCTAATGTATTGGAGTTTGTCGATAAATTGCCGGACGGACTCGATACGATCGTAGGTGAGCGCGGCAGTTCCCTATCAGGCGGTCAACGTCAACGGGTGGCTATTGCTCGTGCGATTTTAAAGGATCCACGCATTTTGATTCTCGATGAAGCTACGTCTGCTTTGGATACGGAAAGTGAAAAACTCGTTCAGGAGGCGCTCGATCGTCTCATGAAGGGGCGTACCGCATTTGTCATCGCTCATCGATTGAGCACCGTTCAGAATGCGAATCAAATTGTTGTACTTAACCATGGTCGCCTGGTAGAGCAGGGGACTCACCAGGAGCTGCTAGCTATTGAAGACGGGTTGTACAATCATCTTTACTCTGTTCAATTCTCCAATAAAGGATAACCATGTACTGGATATACAACGTATTGCTCATATTCTATTGGATAGGCCTGATACCGGTCATTTTGTACCGGCTCGCTTTTGAAGACGGATTTTATGAGCGCATTAAACAGAGTGCGGGCTATATGCCTGCATCATTATTAAAAAAAATAGAAGGACGCCGTGCGATTTGGATTCACGCCGCATCTGTCGGTGAAATCGTGGCTACCAGTCCGCTGGTAAAAGAAGTGAAAAAAGAGTTCCCTGAGGCCGTCGTTGTTGTATCCGTAGTTACGGCTACAGGCCATGCAATGGCACACCGCATTATTCCGGAAGCGGAAGGAATTATCTTTTTCCCTCTTGATCTGCCATATTTGACCCGTAAGATTTTACATATTATCAAACCTATTACGATTTTATTGGTGGAAACCGAAATTTGGCCGAACTTTTTACGAATCGCTCAATCTGAAAATATACCTGTTATGATGGTAAATGGTCGTATTTCGGATCGCAGTATGAAGCGATATCGCTATATCAGTGCTTTCACACGGGAAATGCTGCGGTCTATCGAACGATTCTGCATGCAATCTAAATTTGATGCAGCGTATATCGCACGACTTGGCGCTAATAAAGCGGATATTACCGTGACGGGCAATATGAAGTATGATCAGACATATGCCACCGTGTCCAGTGAAGAGAAGCAGCAACTGCTTGATGAATTCGGATTTGGAAATAATCACCCGATTATTGTCGCGGGCAGTACCCATAAGGGCGAAGAGGAGGCTATTTTTGAAACCTTTACACAGGTCTTGCAGGAGTACCCTCAAGCACGTTTATTGATTGCGCCGCGTGAAATTTATCGTGGCCATGATGTACAAAGCCTTGCGAAACGCTATAAACTGAATGCCATTTGTCGCAGTGATATGACTGAGCCCGTACATGAAGGTATTCCCGTGGTTGTTCTCGACACGATCGGTGAACTCGGGCGTCTTTACAGTTTAGGGGATATTATATTTGTGGGTGGTTCGCTGGTGCGAACCGGCGGACATAATATATTGGAACCGGCTGCTCACGGTAAGCCTATTCTGGTAGGCCCTCATATGTTCAACTTTAAAGAAATCTTTTCGCTCCTTAATTCGCGAGGGGCTTGTGAACAGGTAAAAAACGGTAAAGAATTGACCGAGATGGTCTTGCGCCTTTGCAACGACAAAGCCTTGGCTGAAGAGATGGGCGAACATTGTCTGGAAATTATTAGAGAAAATCGCGGAGCTACACGACGTAATACTCAAGAGTTGCGCCAGTTATTTGAAGCACATCATATCATTCCATAATAGGAAGGAGAGACTCTTATGAGTGGGGAAGAATTATTCAAATCCATTGTCAGTGGTGAAAATAAGTCCATATTGGGCGATATGGCTCGATCCGGACTTGCATTTCTCAGTAAAGGCTATGAAAAGGCCGTATCAATCCGCAATGCCCGTTTCGATGAAGGAAAGGGCGTTAATAAGGTGACTGTGCCTGTCATCAGCGTCGGTAATATCACGGCCGGAGGTACCGGTAAGACGCCGATGGTGCGATTTATTTGTGATGTGCTCGCTCAGAAAGGATTTCATCCTACTGTGTTGAGCCGAGGCTATCGGGCGGAGGATAATAAAAAGAATATTATTATTTCCCGAGACGGTACCATGCTGGTGGAGCCGACCATAAGTGGTGATGAAGCCTGGTTGTTGGCAAAGGTGTTGTCGAAATCTAACGTTATTATCGGTCGGGATCGTACTCAATCGGCGATTATTGCCATTGATAAGCTTGGTGCGGATTGTCTGGTTATGGACGACGGCTTTCAGCATAGGGGGCTGGCTCGAGACATCGATATTGTCCTTGTCGATGCATCCAATCCGTTCGGTTATGAGCATGTACTGCCGCGAGGTTTATTACGTGAACCGCTAAGCGGGTTACAGCGGGCCGATATCATTGTCCTCACGAAGGTTGATCAGGTGGCACCGGGAATCGTATCGAGCATACGGAAACGATTGGCTCAAATGCTACCACAGACACCGATTTATGAAACGATCCATAAACCGCAGGCCTTATATACTTTAGATGAATGGGCAGCCGGTGCAAAGGGGTCTCCCGTGGGAACTCATAAAGAAAAGAGGATTATGGCTGTCAGCGGCATCGGAAATCCGCAGTCTTTTACCAGAACCTTAGTTGATGTGGGCTATAATGTGGTTCATACGTTGGCGTTTGGGGATCATCATGAGTTTACCAATGACGATGTCGTGGAGATTTGGAAACAGGCATTTGCACATCAGGCGGACATGATCTGTATTACGGAAAAGGATGCTGTGAAGTTAAGTCAGTTGCATGCAATTGAAGACTTGAAAACACCGATTCTGGTGCTATCTATCGGCATTGAATTTGTAGCCGGAAAACAGGAATTCATAGAAAATTTAGAGATTTAGTGTATAATAATAAGATGTATAAATGACAAAAAGGGGGGCTTATTGTGCAATTTGGATGTATAATTCCGGCCCGTTACGGGTCTACACGATTGCCTGGTAAACCTTTGGCCGATATTGCCGGTAAACCGATGATTCAAAGGGTTTATGAACGCGTGTCACAAGCGAAAAAAACAATGTATACTATTGTGGCTACCGATGATGAACGGGTATTCAAGACCGTCCAAGGTTTTGGCGGTACCGTGATGATGACAAATCCGAATCATCCGACGGGGACTGACCGTCTTGCGGAGGTAGCGGCTCAATATGCTGATTTAGATGTGATAATCAATGTACAGGGTGATGAGCCGATGATTGATTTCACGCTGATCGATGATTTGGCGCGACTTTTTGAGGATGATCCAAATTTGCAGATGGCCACCGTTGCAACGCCTCTTTTAAAGGAGGAATATGATGAGCCGTCCGCGGTAAAGGTTGTCCTTAATAACCGAAATGATGCGATGTACTTTTCCAGATCCCTGATTCCATATCCTCGACAGGATTTTGTGAAAGCACCGCTTAAACATATCGGCATTTATGCATATCGCAGGGATTTTCTGTTAAATTACGCTAATATGGAGCCGACAGCGGCGGAACAGACCGAGTCGCTGGAGCAATTACGGGCTCTTGAAAATGGATATACTATTCGCGTTATTCTTACGGATAAGCGATTTATCGGTGTAGATACACCGGAAGACTTGGCTCGCGTAAATGCCATTTACGCACAAGAGGAGAGATAAATGAAAACAGTTCAAATTAATAATATTACCGTAGGGGGAGGCAAGGGGCTATTTGTCCTTGCCGGACCTTGTGTGATTGAGGATTATGATCGCACATTGGCTATCGGCAAACGGGCTAAAGAAATTTGTGAACGCGTAGGTGTTCCTTACATATTTAAGGCCTCCTTTGATAAGGCTAACCGCTCCAGCTTTAACTCCTTCCGCGGGCCCGGCTTGGAGGAAGGCCTCAAGATATTGGCTTCTATAAAAAAAGAACTCAACGTGCCTGTAGTCAGTGATATTCACTCTATTGAGCAAATCGAACCGGCTGCTGAGGTATTGGATATTTTGCAAATTCCTGCATTCCTGTGCCGCCAGACGGATCTCGTATATGGTGCGGCAAAAACGGGTAAATGCGTGAATGTAAAAAAAGGGCAGTTTATGGCTCCTAAGGATATGGAGAATGTCCTTAATAAGATGAAAGAAACAGGAAACGAAAATCTAATGCTGACGGAACGGGGATTCAGCTTTGGGTATAATAATCTCGTTGTAGATATGCGTTCGTTTCCAATCATGCGTTCGTTTGGCTATCCTGTAATCTTTGATGCAACACATAGTGTGCAGTTGCCGGGAGGTGCGGGTACGAAATCCAGCGGGAATCGTGAGTTTGTGCCTAACTTGGCACGTGCTGCCGTAGCTAGCGGTGTGGACGGGCTTTTCTTTGAGGTACATGATAATCCTGAAGAAGCATTGTCCGATGGACCTAATATGTTGTATTTAGACCAATTTGAAGCATTGCTTCGCGATTTAGTAGCTATTGATAAAATCGTTAAAGGTTAGGGGCGGTATTGGTGACTATTTTAGAACAAGCGGCACAGGTACTTCACGAAGAGGCTCGTGCTATTGAACAACTGAGTTCTCGTTTGGATCATAATTTTGTTAATGCTGTAAATATGATTTTGGCTTGTAAGGGGCGTGTTGTGTGCACCGGGATGGGTAAATCCGGTCATATAGGACGTAAAATAGCGGCCACATTGGCGAGTACAGGGACTCCGGCGCTCTTTATGCATCCCGGCGAAGGTGTACATGGAGACCTCGGCATGATTACTGAGGATGACGTAGTATTGGCTTTTTCCAATAGCGGGGAAACAGGTGAAATTATCAGTATTTTGCCGTCCTTACGTCGCATCGGTGCCAAGTTGATCTGTGTAGTAGGCAATCCGAACTCCACATTAGCTAAGAATTCCGATATCGTTTTATTGGCTGAAGTGGAACGTGAAGCCTGTCCGTTAGGGTTGGCACCTACCACGAGTACAACGGTGGCGCTTGCTTTAGGTGATGCACTGGCTGTGTGCCTGTTGGAACGCCATCATTTTACACCGGAAAACTTCGCCATATTCCATCCGGGCGGTTCTTTAGGTCGTAAATTATTGTTGACCGTGGAGAATATTATGCATGGCGGCGCGGACAATCCGATTGTTCACAAAGGCGCTTCTGTTCGAGATGCATTGTTTGTAATGACTGAAAAGGGATTAGGCGCTACAAATATCGTGGATGAAGAAGGCTATCTCATCGGTCTCGTTACAGATGGCGATGTACGTCGTGGCCTTGACTCGGGCAGTAATTTCCTCGAGTGGCCGGTGGAAGATATGATGACGACGATGCCTCGCACGATTACAAAGGATAAATTAGCCGCCGAGGCGCTCCATTTAATGGAAAAGAATCAACCTCGACCTATTACGGTGTTACCGGTAGTAGATGCGGATAATAAATGTCTCGGCATTGTTCATATTACGGATTTGTTGCGCAGAGGCATTGTATAATAATGGATATTCGATGGATTGTACTTGATGTAGACGGTGTTTTATCCGACGGCTCGCTGATCTATACATCCGGCGGTGAAGAAATGAAGGCTTTTTCCGTAAAGGATGGCTTAGGTCTCACGGCTGCCCGTAAGGTCGGTATTAAACTGGCCATCATTACGGCTCGTAGATCGCCGATGGTTGAACGTCGTGCCAAAGAGCTTCATTTTGACGCATTAATCATGGGCCATGCAAATAAAACAGAGGCATTGTGTACTCTTTGTATGGAACATGGTATCGATGCGGAAAATATCGCTTACATGGGTGATGACCTTAATGATTTAGGGGCACTACAGATCGTAGGTTTACCGATGGCACCTCAAAATGCGGTACCCGAGGTAAAGAATATAGCTAAATTTATTTCTCACGCTGCGGGCGGTCATGGTGCCGTGCGGGAAGCCGTGGAATATATTTTGAAGAATCAAGGCTTATGGGACTCTGTCATAGCAGACTATGCTCGGGAGGCACATGCTTATGGACAATAAAGGAGGTGAGCAGAATGAACAATGAATGGCAATACCATTTAGTTAAAGCTATTAGTTGGCTTGTATGTCGACTGCCATATAAACTCATTTTGCTCATAGGTGCTAGTTTAGGCCCTATATATGGCCTTATAGCGAAGAAGCAAAAGCTTAGAGGCATTAAAAATATAAAGATAGGCATGAATATGAATGACCAGCAGGCTGAAGAGCTCATTAATCGTTTATTTAAGAATCTGGGCCGCAGCGTCATGGAAGTCCTATATATGCCGAATTTAACAAAATCTTTTATTAATAAACACATTGAACTGCGCGGTATCGAACATTTGGAGTCAGCCATTGCGGAGGATAAAGGTGTCATCGTTCTCACCGGTCATGTAGGCAATTGGGAATGGATGGGGGCTGCTATGGCGGCACACGGATACCCATCTACGACTATTGTAAAAAAACAGCCGAATGCTCAATTCACACGTCTGATGAATGAATATCGCGAGATGGTGGGACTTGATGTGTTTGCCAGCGGCGGTAACGAAATCGTATTGGCTGCAAAGGCTTTAAAGAAGAAAAAACTGCTTGGTTTCCTTGCTGACCAAGATGGATATATACATGGTTTACCTGTTCCGTTTTTAGGGCAGGAATCTTCGGCCGTGATGGGGCCGACTACATTTGCAAAAAAATTCGGGTCCCCGGTGGTGCCGATTTTTACTTCTCGTAAACCTGAAGGCGGGCATATCGTTCATATTTTACCTGCATTGCACTATGTGGATACCGGTGATGAAGAAGTGGATATGTATCGCCTGACAGAGGAATGTGTTCGTGTAACCGAGGACTTTATTCGTCAACATCCGGATGAGTGGCTTTGGTTCCAACATCGTTGGATGACCAAGATGAACGAAATTGTTGATTACGATAAGAAAATGGCTATTCGGGAGAGGGCACATGAAAAATAATAAAAAGTTAATTGCTATTGTGGTCGCTGTAGTATTTGTCCTGGTAGGGCTTATCGTATATATCATGAAAGATTCTGGCGAATCCACAACGACTCAGACAGGTGCCGGGCAACTAGTTAATTTCCAAGGTGCAGATTTGCAGGAGGAAAAGGACGGTAAATTGGTGTGGGCCTTATCGGCAGAAAAAATTGAATATGACCCGCGAACGAAAGCTATCGTTTTGACAAATTTAAAGGGTCAATTCTATCAGAATAATGTGACCACAACAATTACGGCTCCTCATGCGGTCCTGACAGGAGACAGAAATTCTCTTGATATCGATCAGGGGGTAACTGCAACAAACACGGAAGGGGCAACCTTTAAAACAGAGGCTTTACATTTTGATAATAAAACAAAACAGCTTACATCTCAGTCGGCTTTCACCTATACCAGTAATGACGTGACATTAGTGGGCGATAAACTGGAAGGCAATATGTCGTTACAACAGATTAAAGCCATAGGTAATGCGAAATTAACAAAGAAGTAATAGTGAGGAAATATGATGAATAAGAAGAAACAGATCGGTATGGCCGTATTGGCTGCACTCATGACCGCATCCATTACGGCATGGGCGGCCAATGATCCGTTGACCATCAGTGCGGATACATTATCATATGATGGTACTACAGGTCGTGCGGATGCGAAGGGAAATGTCGTGATTACCCAACTTGATAAAACCATGACCGGTGCAAACGGCTGGTATAATACGAAGACACAAGAGGCTAATCTTGACGGCGGCGTATCCATGATTGGTACCGATATGTCTATGTCGGCTCAATCCGTTCATAGCTTTAACAATAATAAATTCACCGCCATGGGTGATGTGCATTTACAACGAGCGGATCGCCAAATCTTTGGTAATTCCGTTGAATATAATACAGATACGGAATATGGTTTAGTATCCGGAAATGCACGATTGATTGCGGAAGGGACGACCTTGACCGGCGATCAGGTTGAAGGCTGGTTGAAGGAGATCAGAGCCGTTGCTAAGGGTAATGTAACCTTTGCTAATCCGGAACGTAATGTATCCGGTTCGGCTGACCGCGCTACGTATACACAAACGCCAAATCAAAATGACGGGGTTGTGTTGTTATCCGGCTCTGCGCATGCCGTACAAAACGGTAATGTGCTGAATGCACCGGAGCTTAAGATTCGCCTTGCTGATGATTCCGCAGAAACATTAGGGGGCCGTAGCACATTAGTCATTGTTCCAAATCAGTAAGGATCGTATATGTATATAGAAACCAAAAACTTAGTCAAAACCTTTAGCGGTCGCAATGTCGTGGATGGGGTGAGTCTGCGCGTTGATAAGGGGCAGGTTGTAGGCCTCTTAGGTCCTAACGGGGCAGGGAAAACCACATCATTCTACATGATTGTGGGGATAGAACGACCTAGTTCTGGTGTCATTACCGTAGATGGAAAAGACATTACGAATATTCCCATGTATAAGCGGGCCGCTGAGGGTATCGGATATCTGCCGCAGGAGGCTTCCATATTCCGTTCCATGTCCGTTGAGGACAATATTCGTGCCATGCTGCAGACTACATCAAAATCCGCTGATGAAATTGAATCCATCGTGGAATCCCTTATTGAGGAATTTCATATCGAGCATGTGCGCGACCGCATGGGGATGCAGTTGTCCGGCGGTGAGCGACGTCGTGTTGAAATCGCACGCTGTTTAGCCTTGGAACCGAACTTCATTTTGCTTGATGAACCATTTGCCGGGGTTGACCCGATTGCGGTGGCGGACATACAGCAAATCATATTACATGTTAAAAATCGAGGTATCGGTATTTTGATTACGGACCATAATGTGCGGGAAACATTGGGGATCGTTGATAAGGCGTATATCTTGAGTAGTGGTAAAATCCTCTTGGAAGGAACCCCTGATGAGATTGCGAATAATCCGATTGCGCGAGAACATTATTTGGGGGATAACTTTAAATTATAGGAGGGGACCATGCGATTATTAGACAAATATATTTTGAAAGCCTTTGTAGGTCCTTTTCTATTTGGCGTTTTCGCCTTTACCAGTATATTTATAGGTACGGGCACATTATTTAGGATTGCTCAATACATTACCGAATACGGGGCGCCTTTATTGCTGGTTATGAAAGCCTTCGTACTGGCATTGCCGAGTATTGTCATCTTAACATTCCCCATGTCTGTACTGTTGGCATCGCTCATGACGTTCAGTCGTTTGAGCAGTACCAGTGAAATAGTCGTGATGCGGGCCGGTGGTCTTAGCTTTTTACGGCTGGCCATGCCCGTGTATATCATCGCACTCATCATATCCATCGGGGCCGTAGCGTTTAACGAATTCGTTGTCCCTCGTACAAATCATATGTATCAGAGTATTGTGCGCGAAGAAATTATGAAAAATGCATCGCCTCAGACGCAGGACCATATTGTATTGAAAACGATGAATGGTGATGACTTGGGTACGTTGATGTATGCAAAGCATTACAATAGTGAGACGAAAGAGTTGAGCATGATTACGGTGCAGCAATTCGGCGAAGGCGGTAAATTGCAGCAGGTGGAAAATGCGGATTCCGCTGTTTGGAATGGACAGTACTGGGTAATGCATAACGGGATTATTTATGATATTTCCGCCGGTAACGGTGTAGAGCGCACTATGCGCTTTAAGGAGCAATCGTTACCGATTAAGTCTGCACCGAAGGATATCCAACAGGATCAACGTAAACCTGAGGAGTTGACGATCAAGGAACTACGTCATCAAATCAGTGCTTATAAGGCGGCTTATACAAACGCCAATAAATTAGAAATGGAAATGTATCAACGCTTTACCATTCCGTTGGCAAGTTTCGTATTTGCCTTGGTAGGGGCTCCGTTGGGATTACAGAAACAGAGATCCAGCTCATCGATCGGCTTCGGTATCAGTATCTTGATTATTTTCATCTACTATGGTGTCATGACGTTCGCCGGTGCGCTGGGAAAAGGCGGTGCGTTGCCGACAGTGCTCGCTGCATTAATTCCGGATACATTGGGGATTATTGCGGGATTGTATTTGAATTGGCGCGTATCTAAGTGACGATGTCATCTAGGTAATGACTTAAAGAGATATTTACAGGTATTACCTAGTGACGGTATACTATGAATATAAATATAAGTTATAAATAGATTGATATAATGTATGGTAATAGGATGAAAGGAGGGCTGCGATGTGCTGGTAGGGCTTAAAATTTTGATCATTATCGCCTTGATGGGCGGGATTATCGCCTATATGGGTGATAAATTAGGCACGAAAATAGGTAAACGTCGTATGTCCCTCTTTGGTTTACGACCTAAGCATACATCTATTATCGTTACGATTGTGACCGGTCTGCTCGTCGCAGCTGCAACCGTAGGGGTTCTGACATTTACATCTCAAAGTGTACGAACCGCTCTTTTCGGGATGGATAAATTGCGCTCGGATATGAAGCAGCTCAATGAAGAGGTGGCGGCTAAGACGCAGGAGCTCATTCGAGGAAAGGCTTTATTGGAGCAGAATAAGCAGGAACTGCAGGAGCGCATGAATGAAATAGAACAGATTCGACGCGAAGTAGAGACGACTCGGGCCGAACTGGAAAGTGCTCAGGCCGCAAAGGATGCTACAGAGGCTGAATTGGCTACGTTACAGTCTTCCTATGCACAGGTTTCTCAGAAGCTGACCGATTTGGAAGCGACGCGTGCCAAGATGGAAGCCCATATTGCAGAACTGCAGAATACGCAGGAACAATTGCAAAATGGCATCATTCATCTCCGTGAAGGGACGATTTTATTCCAAGTGGATCAGCTGTTGGCACAAGCCGTGGTTCGTCCGGGACTAAGTGAAGAAGATAGTCATAATGCTATCAAAAACATCATTGACGATACCAATCAACTGGTTATGCGCCGTCTGGGTATAACCGATACTGGTCAATACGTAGTATATGTGGACCGTCAAAATGTGGAAATCGCTACACAGAAATTAATCGGTGCCAAGACGCCGATGGTGGTACAAGTTGTGGCGGCGGGAAATATTATCGCCGGTGAACCTGCGGTGGCTACCATCCAGGTATATCCTCAACAATTTATCTTTAAAAATGGTGAAGTTATTCATTCCACCGTGATGGACGGCGGTAGTAATGCTCAGTCGGCTATGTTGCAATTCTTGAAACAGGTCAACGAAAATGCGAAAGCAAAGGGCGTTATTCCGGATTCATTGACCGGTGATATCGGTACGATACCGGGAGATGATTTATTTGCCGCTATACGTCGTATCGGTATGATGCATGGCAAAGTTCACGTAGAGGCTTATGTCGATGGGGACACGTATTCCTCCGGTCCGGTACATATTAAATTACGTATAACACAAATGCCGGATATCGATAGAAAATCCAGAATGCAATAAGTGATAAATATCAGAGTTATGTCGACATCATAATTCATGGGAAGCGTACCGTGCTTCATAGAATAAAATCGGGAAGGCCTTATATGATTTTTTCACATAAGGCCTTCTTTTTATGTTAAAATATAACTATTGTATTCGTTAGTGAGGACATTAACATGACTGATAGTACTTATATTTTGGCGGTGGATCCGGGCAATGAAAAGACCGGTGTCGCTATTGTAACGCCGACGGGGGCCTTGGTATATCGCGATATCATTGCCAGTAAAACTTTCAATAATGACATAGAACGAATTTTGACAACCTATTACGGTGTCAATCATATTGTATGCGGTAACGGAACCAATCATAAATATTTATATCCGTCATTACAGCAGATTGGACGTAATCACAAGATTACGACGAGTCTCATTGACGAGTCCCGCAGTACGGAGGAGGCCCGTAAATTATATTGGCAATACAATCCGCCGAAGGGATGGAGAAAGATTTTACCTACATCGATGCAATTTCCTCCGGAACCGGTGGATGATTTAACGGCTTATGTAATCGCATTGCGCTATACGAAGCAATTAATTCAAAGTGCTCTGGCCGCAAAAGAGGATGATATTGATTCCGGCGAGCTGCAAGAAAAACGCTTGCATGCGATGGAGCAGTTATACGGAAAAGGAGATAGGCATGAGTAATGATATGACAGCGCGCAGCTGGACACATTTGATTATGCGTTGCCTGATGATGATATTGGGGGCTCTTATCTATACGGTAGGTCTTGATTTATTTTTAGTGCCGAATAATATCATCGACGGTGGCGTAGTCGGTATTTCGTTGATGGCATCCGAGTTGTCGGGGATCTCATTCAGTATTTTCGTAGTCCTCATCAACTTGCCGTTTTTGTATATAGGGTATCGAGTTATCGGTAAAACCTTTACGTTTTCCACATTGTTTTCCATTGTGTGGATGGCTATATTTTCGAATTTTGCCCATGATTTTGAGCCTGTTACGACGGATCCCTTCTTGGGGGCCATATTCGGGGGGATTATCCTCGGTATCGGGGTAGGGCTCATTATTCGAAATGGCGGCTCTTTGGACGGTTCAGAAATCGTGGCGATTATCTTTGATAAGCGGTCCACATTCTCCGTCGGGGAAATCGTCATGGCTATGAACCTTATCATTCTGGGGGCTGCAGGCTTTGTATATAGCTGGAACAGTGCGATGTACTCTCTTATAGCTTATTTTATCGCCTATAAGATGATTGATATAACGATTACGGGCCTTGAAGAGTCCAAAGGCGTTATGATTATTACGGATGCGGCAAATTCTGAAAATATTGCGGATGCGTTGAATGAGAACCTCAATAGAGGTGTTACAATTATGTATGGTGAAGGCGGCTACTTAAAGCAGCCTAAACATGTATTATATTCTGTAGTGACAAGACTCGAGATTACGCGCCTTAAGGATACCGTATATGAGGTGGATCCAACCGCATTCATTACAATTCAGGATGTGCACGATGTATTTGGCGGACGATTTAACACAGGTGGTCATTAAAGGGGGCCCTTATGAGTAATAAAGTAGGAACAACAATTGTAAAAGAAATCTTGGACTGGATATACGCTATCGCGCTGGCACTTGTTATTGCCATGGTCATTCATATCTTTTTGATTCAGCCCACTCGCGTATCCGGCGAATCGATGGAGGATACATTACATAATGGACAATATCTGATCGTTACAAAATGGCATCATATTATGAATGAGATGCCGGATTACGGTCAGATCGTTATTATCGACAGTCGTGTCAATCGGGAGCGCACATGGGTGGATGATGTGAAAGAACCGTTGATGAACTACGCATCCGTGTTCAGCAAGTCTGCACAGACTAATGATGTATGGGTAAAGCGTGTTATCGGCCGCCCCGGCGATGTGTTGGAATTTAAGGACGGTCATGTGTGGCGTAATGGACAGGAATTGCAGGAGCCTTATATTAAGGAACATAATATAAACTATACGCGTTCCACCCCGGTGACTGTACCGGAAGGTCATGTATTTGTTATGGGGGATAATCGTAATCATTCCAGCGACAGCCGCTTTATTGGTCCTGTACCGATAGATCATGTGTTAGGATTCGTATCCTATGCAATTTAAATAATATAACAATATAATATAATAGTGAAAGCCTATTTATGGCGCATAATAGTAAAAATTTCCATTGTTGAGCATAACAGATTCCGTTGTTGGGAATATGGAAAATTTACTAATAAAAGCGCGTATAAATAGGCTTTTTATTTTCTGAAAATGATTGAATTATGTTTAAATCGTCTATAAAAGTGCTCGTAATTAATCGATATATAAAGATAATTAATCTATGACGTATAGTAAGATTAGGCAGATTTACTAAAAATTAGATTAAAAGGGATAAATTTTGGTGCTATTTTTACGAAAATAAAATGAAATTGTATGAAATTTAATTTTAAAAATACAGTAAAAATAAGGGTTTGTACATTGAAAATTATTCATGAAGAAAAATTCATCAAATTTAATTGCATGAAATACTTTACAAGAAAAATGACTGGTGCTATAGTCACAGTACAGAAAGACATAACCACATAGAAGTAGAACAAAGAAAGACCTATTTAGATGAGGAAACGTGGACACTCCTAAAGAATTCTTTCAGAGTTAAGCGGACATGTGATGACTGTCTTCTGATTATATATTTCTTTATATAAGAAGGAAGGTTTTCATTATGAAAAAACAATTCGCAGCAGTATTTGCAGCAACAGCAGTATTGGGTGTAACAACAGCTTTCGCAGCTAACCCATTCTCCGATGTAACTCCTGATAGTTGGGCATACCAGGCAGTATCTCAATTAGCACAATCCGGTATCGTTAACGGTTATCCGGACGGCACTTTCAAAGGCCAAAACAATATTACACGTTACGAAATGGCACAAATGGTAGCTAAAGCAATGGCTAACCAGGATCGTGCAAATGCGGAGCAACAAGCTATGATTAACCGCTTGGCTGATGAGTTCTCCAACGAATTGAACAACTTGGGCGTTCGCGTATCCCGTTTGGAGGACCGCGTAGGTAATGTAAAAGTAACAGGCGATATGCGTCTTCGTTATCAAGGTTCGGAAGACAAGGGCGTTTACAAAGCTGACAGCAAGTCCTTAACTGACGGCCGTGCACGTGTGCAGTTCAACGCCAATGTAAATGATAAGACGGAAGCGGTAGTTCGTGTGAAAGGTAATTACGAATTCGGGGACTCCACTGACGGATCTAACGGCTCCAACGCTAAAATCGACCGCGCTTATGTAGATCACAAATTCGGCAGCAACGTATCCGCAAAGGCCGGTCGTTTTAACCAAGTTATCGGTGGCGGTTTGATGTACGATGATACATTCGACGGTGCTCAATTGAATATCGGTAATGATAAACTTCAATTGCAGGGTGCCTACGGTTATATGATTGACGGTGCTGCCGACAATAACTCGCAATCCGATAATCCTTCCGTATCTTATGTGGGCTTAAAAGGTAAAGTCGGACAGGAATCCTCCCTCGGCGGTTTCTACTCCAGATTATCCAGCGGCAACTTGAACCACAACGGTGTAACAGTTAACTCCGATAAACAAAATGTTTACGGTTTCAATGCTGACTTCCGTAAGAATAAATTATGGGCCGGCGGCGAATGGTTGAAAGCTTCCAACGTAGATAACTCTCAAGCTTGGACAGCAGGTCTTGGCTACGGTAACTACGACATCGCTAAGAAAGGTACATGGGATGTGAAAGGTCAATACTTCAACCAAAAAGCTAATGCACCTATCGTAAGCTCCACATGGGATCAAGCATATGACTTGACTAATACATCTAACGGTTACAAAGGCTACATGGCTTCCGTAGATTATGCGGTACAAGATAATGTAGGTTTGAGCGCCGGCTACGGTTTCAACTCTAAAGACCAAGACGGTAACGACTTATCCGACTTCTACCGTGCAGAATTGAATTACAAATTCTAATTTAGTTAGAATCATAAAAAAGACTTCTTCGGAAGTCTTTTTTTGTATGAAATCTTTTGTATATAATAGTATATATAAAGGAGAAATTTTTTGTATTTATTGGCGTTGTGAGTAAGTATTGTCTAGTATTTAACTGTAAACAAGGCACTATATATTGTATGAAATCTTTATGAAGTATATTGTATAAAATGGGATACACTTAATTAATGAATATATTATTAATTAGTAATACTTAATAATATTTATGAGAATTAATATTGAAAAAGAAGATGAAATACAAAGATTGAATTTTTTTCAAAATTTATTAAAGCTTCATGAAGATAGAATATAACTGGCTTCATCGAATTTTCAAAAAAGAAAATTCGTCTGTTGAGAACAAAAATGAGAAAAAGGGGTTTACACTAAAAATAGGTTGTGCTAATATCACCGTACAAGAAGTGACAAACACATGAAACGAGGAACTTCGATATAGAATGTGGTGAGGAAACATGGACACTCCCAAGAATTCTTAATCTGAAGGACTGAGTAAAATGTGAATGTTATGACTTGTAACATTTTTATTTTTTTTAGTTTTTCAGAAAGAAGGACTTCAACTATGAAAAAACAATTCGCAGCTCTTTTTGCAGCAACAGCAGTTTTGGGTGTAACTACTGCATTCGCAGCTAACCCATTCTCTGACGTAACTCCAGATTCCTGGGCATACCAAGCAGTTTCCCAATTGGCTAACGCTGGTATCGTTAACGGTTACCCAGATGGCACTTTCAAAGGCCAAAACAACATCACTCGTTACGAAATGGCTCAAATGGTAGCTAAAGCTATGGCTAACCAAGACCGCGCTAACGCTGAACAACAAGCTATGATCAACCGTTTGGCTGATGAATTCTCCAACGAATTGAATAACTTGGGTGTTCGTGTAGCTCGTTTGGAAGACCGCGTTGGTAATGTTAAGGTAACAGGCGATATGCGTTTACGTTACCGTGATGCTGAAGACGCTAAATCCAAATTCGACGGCCGTGCTCGTGTACAATTCAATGCAAATGTAAACGACAGAACTGAAGCAGTTGTTCGTGTAACTTCCGGTAACTTCGAATTTGGTGACTCCCGTGAAGGCGACAGTGCAGATGCTAAAATCGACCGCGCTTATGTAAACCATAAATTCGGCGAACGCGTATCCTTGAAAGCTGGTCGTTTCAACCAAGTTATTGGTGGCGGTCTAGCATTTGACGGTACTTTCGACGGTGCTCAATTGAACGTTGGCAACGACAAAATTAAAGCTCAAGCTGCATATGGTTACATGGTATCCGGTGAAGCAGAAGGCTTGACTAAAGATGAAAACGTAACTAACACATACATCGGCTTGAACGGTAAAGTAGGCAAAAACACAACAATTGGTGGTTTCTACAACCGTGTAAACCAAGATACTGATACTGGTTACAAAAATGTATACGGCTTCAATGCTGATGCTAACTTCAACAAAGTTTGGGTTGGCGGTGAATGGTTGAAAGATTCTAAAGTAAATCGTTCTCAAGCTTGGACTGCAGGTCTTGGTTATGGTAACTACGACATCAAAAAAGCAGGTACTTGGGATGTGAAAGGTCAATACTTCAACCAAAAAGAAAATGCACCTATCGTAGATACTACTTATAACCAATTCTACACTACAGATGCTAAAGGTTGGATGGCAACTGTTGACTATGCATTGCAGAACAACGTTGGTTTGTCCGCTAACTACGGTTTCGACTGGAAAACTCAAAGCGGTGCTGATCTTGGTGACTTCTACCGTGCAGACCTTAACTATAAATTCTAATTTGACAGTTAATCATATAAAAGGGACTCCTTCGGGGGTCTCTTTTTTGTATATAATTTATATGTGCATTATTCAAGCTATTAATAATTTTAATGAATTCTCAGTGAATTGGACTGCTGTTATTCCTTTTCGGTATGGTGATGAACCTTTATCTTATGGTTATTATGAATGAATACTCTGTATATTTCGGTTTATTATGCATTATTCGTATATACTCGGGTATTTACATTCTCTCTGTATGGTCGTAAGATGAGAATATAAATGGTAAGACCAAGGGGGAATGGCTATTTTTCTTGCACTACACACATTCAACCTTGTATGAGGACCTTGGAGAGGAGGCCCGATAGGACCGGACAATTCTGTCTGGTCCTATTTTTATTCCTCTATAAAATGGTATAATAAAGAGTATATTATTTGTTATATAAAGGAGGCGGGCATGGATCCTTCTTTTTCTCATATACAGATGGTGGCTATCGATTGTGATGAGACCTTGGTACGCAGTGATAATACCGTATCGGATTATACCGTTGATGTGCTGCAACGCTTACAGGAAAAGGGCGTTGCCGTTACGATTGCAACGGGGCGTATGTATCAGACGGCTCGTCCTGTCGGGGAGGCATTACGGCTTGGCAATGTACCGATGATTCTATTCTCCGGCGGGTTGATTCAGGAATTAACCACCGGTCAAAAGCTGTTTGAACAGACCGTGCCTCTTACAGCGGTACAGCGAATCTTTCAGATGGCGGAAAAACATCATTGGCATATACAGTCCTATGTAGATGACCGATTGTTATGTCATCATCCGACGTGGCAATCCGAGCTGTACGAACGTCAGACGGGGGCGAAGCCCGAGTTCCTAGGCAATGATCTGTACGGTTTGAACAGAGAACCGAATAAGTTGATTGCTATCGATAAAGAGGAGCATATTGACGGCATTATCGACACCTTACGACCATCGGTGGGCGATATGGTTACGATGGTGAGAAGTCAGGCGGATTTTCTGGAAATCATCGCGCCTCATGTATCAAAGGGGCATGCGTTGCAACGGTTGGCCGATTCTAATGTTATTCCTTTAGAACATATCGTATCGTTCGGCAATGCGGAGAATGACATTTCCATGCTGACCAGAACGGGATTTTCCGTGGCCGTTAAGAATGCGACACCTGCTGTGAAAGCTATGGCAAAGGGCGTTTGTGGGCATCATAATGAGGATGGTGTGGCACATTGGATTGAAGAGAATCTTTTATAATGGAGACAGGATATGGAAGCATTTCGTTTATTAATTGTAACGGGCATGTCCGGTGCCGGTAAGACACAGGTATTACAAGCTCTTGAAGATATGGGATATTTATGCGTCGATAATATCCCGCCTATATTGATTCCCAAATTGAGTGAAATCTGTCGTCAAGGCGGGGAAAAAACGAATCGCGTGGCCCTTGTCGTGGATATTCGGGGCGGCGAATTTTTTGAAGCCCTGTCCGCATCTCTTGACAGCTTGAAAGAGATGAAGGTGGATTATGAAATTGTATTCATGGATGCTACCGATGAAACATTGATACGGCGCTATAAAGAGAGTCGTCGCAGTCATCCGTTGGCTCCGGACGGACTTATCACGACAGGTCTTAAAAAGGAACGTCAGATCTTAAATTCCGTACGTCATAAGGCGGATTTTATCATCGATACGACGAACATGAAGACGGCCAGCCTGAAAGAGTACCTGAAGACTCGTTTCACTCAAGTCGATGACGGTCACGGTATGTCTATCACCGTGGTGAGCTTCGGCTTTAAATACGGTATTCCTCTCGATGCGGATATGGTATGGGATGTACGATTTCTGCCGAATCCTTTCTATATTCCCGAGTATCGTCATAAGACCGGCCGTGTAAAGGTCGTCAACGATTATATTCATTCCTTTGAGGTGACGGAAGAGTTCAAACGGAGATATTTTGATACCATGGATTTTCTCGTACCGAATTATGAGCAGGAAGGAAAATCTCAATTTATCATAGCCGTCGGCTGCACGGGCGGTATGCATCGCTCCGTGGCGATGGCGGAGACTCTTTATGCCCATTTGTTGCAGAAGGGATATCATGTATCCGTTGAACATCGGGATATGATGAAAAATAATGTGGAAGAGGATTTTAATCCTCATGAAATTAATACACTGTGCGACTAGATAGGGGTTATTATGTTACGAAAAGGATGGTTCCGGTGGCTGATTCCGGGTCTAAATATCAAACGTTGGCTTACCCTGTTCAGTCTCGGTGTAGGTCTATTGATCATTGGCATTTCCTTGATGTTTAACTATCAATGGTTAGCCGTTCTTGAAGATATCGTGCTCGCTTTTTCTTATGAAATGACGGGCTTTTACAATTATAATATACTCGTCGCCGTCGGTGTTGTGCTCATCTCCGTCGGGGGTGTACTGATGCTGATCGGTACGAGTAAGGTTGTTAAGACCATTATTCGCGCCGTTTTACCGAATCCGGACAGCAAGGTGTCGGATATTATCTTTCAGAATATTCGCCTTGATAAAGGTCCCAAAATCGTTGTTATCGGCGGCGGTACGGGTCTGTCCAATTTATTGCGCGGCTTGAAGACCCATACGTCGAATTTATCGGCTATCGTTACTGTAGCTGATGACGGCGGTTCATCGGGACGCTTGCGTGAAGACTTTCAAATGATTGCACCCGGTGATTTACGAAACTGCCTGGTGGCGTTGGCGGAACAAGAAGGGGTTATGGAAAATCTGTTCCGATATCGATTTGAAGGGGATAATGAATTATCGGGACACAGTTTCGGTAATCTGTTTATTACGGCTCTTGCGCAGGTGTATGACGGTGACATAGAGGAAGCCTTAGAGGCGGCCAGCAAGCTGTTGCGTGTACGCGGGCGCGTTATTCCGTCATCTACGGAGTTTATTAAATTGCGCGCGGAAATGACAGATGGTACTATAGTTGAAGGTGAAAGTAATATTCCTAACTCGGGTAAATGCATTCGCCATATGTACAGCGATCCGGCACTGCCTAAGCCGGAAGGGGCCGCATTGCGAGCCATAGATGAGGCTGATTTTATCATCATCGGGCCGGGCAGTCTGTATACGAGCATTATTCCCAACCTGCTCACCGATAAAATTGCATCTCATATTAGAGCGAGCAAAGCGAATAAGATTTATATCGCCAATGTTATGACCCAACCGGGGGAAACATCAGGCTATACGTTAAATGACCATGTGGAGGCGCTCATCGCGCACGGCGGAGAGGGAATCATTGATACGGTTCTCGCTAATGACGGGCCGTTGCCGATTCAGATGGTCGAACAATATAGCGCCGTCGGTTCAGAGCCGGTGGCGATCGATTCAAAGAAATTGCAGGCTAAAGGCATTCGTACGATTCGCGCAACGTTGATCAGTTCTCAGAAACCGGCTGTTCACGATCCGGAGCGATTGGGCAAGGTCATCATGGATATCGTCCATGCTATGCAGTCCAATACGGAGCCTCATATTCTGGAATATTATTTGCAGCGGGATGATCATTAATCAGAGGAAATCCATATGTCATTTGCAGAAGATGTAAAAAATGAATTATGCCAATATGAATCATCCGGTGATGTGGATATGGCCATGAAAATTGAGGCGTCCTGCTTGTTGCGTATGAGCGGATCCATTATTCTGGGCGCTAACGGGGCCGTAGGCATTCGGCTGGCAACCGCCAATAATGCGGTTGCCCGTCGCCTGTTAGGCATTTTAAAAAAGCAATATGAACTGCCCACAAATGTACTGGTGCGGCAGGGATTGAATTTAAGAAAAAAGAATATGTATACATTGTCCGTGGAGCCCTCTGCGGAAGGACGTCAGGCATTGGAAGACTTAGCTCTTTGGCCCATGACCGCACAGATTCCCAGAAGCTGGCTCAAATCGATGGAATCCCGTCGTGCCTTTTTGAGAGGGGCATTTTTAGGGGGCGGATCCGTTAATAAGCCTCAAAGTGACTATCACCTGGAATTCATGACCGGCAATGAAGATTTTGCGAGGGAGATTATTTATGTATTGAAATTATTTCATCTTCATGGCGGTCTGACGGAGCGTAAGGATGAGTATGTGGTGTATCTCAAGGAAGGGGACGCCGTGACGAACTGCCTTCAAATCATGGGGGCTCAGTCGGCATTGATGGACTTTGAGAATGTGCGGATCATGAAAACCGTGCGTAATCAGATAAATCGTCAGGTGAATTGCGAGACGGCGAATCTGCAAAAAACTGTAGATGCCGCGGTTCGTCAGGTCAAAGCTATCCGTATTGTTGATGAATATTTAGGTATCGACAAATTACCGGAAAAATTGCGTGTTGTGGCCGGATTGCGACTGGAAAATCCGGAGGCCAGTTTAAAAGAGCTTGAAGAGATGATGAACGGCAAATTGTCTAAATCCGGTATTGGTCATCGTTTAAAAAAAATTGAGGCGTTAGCGCTAACTTATGACCCGAACGGTCTGGAAGAATTATAGAGGTGAGAGAGTATGTTTTCATATCAATCAAAATATTGCTTGGCTGCGGCGATGGCCGCGATGGCTGCGCTTACGGGCCATGTGGAGGCACGCGATATTGACTTAAAATCCATAGGATATTTTCAATTTTCACCGTTGCCGCCATCCCTGGTGTCTCAAACGGATACATTGTTGCTATCCGACAGTCCCGAATACGTAGGGCCTGTAGGTGGCACGCTAAGTGCGGGTACGATTAACGGAAACGGGCGTATCTATTTCTATCATGTAAATGAAATGTCACAGCCTCATAAGATGGCCATCGTCCTGGAAAATCAGACGCCATATGCGAGCACTGTTCATGTTATGAGACAGCTTAAGTCCGTAGCATCAAAGGATTATTTTGCGGCCGGTCGCGATTTATCACGTCAGGATTTAGAACATCCTCTTGATGAAAGCCCGACGGCAAAGCCTCTATATTCTTTGAGTATCCCTCCGAAAGGTCGGCAGCTCATATTCTCGGATCTGGAAAACACACCTGTTCCTCAGGATGCATTATTTACGGGCCTTGTAGATATTAAAACAGATGCATCAGTCTATGCACGTGTTATGATGCTCCCTATGGATCTTAACTCGGTAGAGGCGTCTCACTGGGTTAATAACTTACCGATCGATGAAATCCAATTGCGCGGTACCTATACAGGGGCCAAGCGTAATATGGAGATAACGACACCGTACGATACAGCTCTTGGCGGTGCTTATGTGGAAATCGGTAATGATCGAGAGGATGTTTTCATCAACGGTGTCGATGAAATGCAGAATAAGGCATTCGTTCGGGATCGCGGTAACTATGGTGTATCGTATACCTTAAAAATTCCTACGAAGGGCGAGGAACCGTTCCGGCTGTATTTTAATCCTCTGGGGGGGCCTTATTCCGGTTCTTTTACGGTGAAAGCCTTGCATCAGCAGGGGGCTCGTCGAGGTGAAACGGATACCCGTACATATCATATCGGCGGTGCGGATGGCGTTTCGGCTTTAGGTGACGGAACGATTCTGGATAGCCGATTGATGGGCAACTATAATGGGGGGGATGAATTGACGTTATCCTTTATGCCTGCCGGTGCATCAAATTTACCAATCCGATTCCTATTCATTCCTGAATCATTGGCGAATCCCCGGCAACAGCAGACGATCGCCGTGGAAGTATCTAAAGAGGCTAAAGACAGCTTGGGACATCCTACGGAAGGGCTCAAGAACATTCCGGTAGGGACCTCAAAAGGCGCCGAAAAAGGTCGCATCGATACAACGAAGCCGGGTGTTGCTGATAAGGTGAAATCCGCAGAGTCAATTGCTCATGAAGAGACTAAGAAGTTAAGCGATAAGGCGACAGCTGAGGCTAAGCGCGAAGAAAAGTTGAAGCAGGCGAAAAAACTGGAAGAAGTGTTTGCCCGCAAGAAGGCAGAGGAAGCGCGTGTTGCTGCGGATAAAGCGGCAGAAGAACGCAAGGCTGCCGAAGCGAAACAGGCTGAAATAGAGCGCAAGATGGCGGAAAAAGCCGAGGAGGATCGTAAGGCGGTCGAGGAAAAGGCCGCTAAAGAGGCGCAGTTGGCAGCTGAAAGGGAAGCTCTCAAGGCGCGTGAAGCGGAAGCGGCTCGACAAGCGGCGGAAGCAAAACGGATCGAGGATGCGCGTAAGGCGGAAGCTGTAAGAATTGAAGCGGCCCGTAAGGCTGATGAGGCTCGACAGGCAGCCGAGGCGAAACGTGCAGAGGAATTACGTAAAGCGAAAGAAGCACGCATAGCGGCAGAAGAAAAACGCGCCGAGGAAGCACGTAAGGAGGAAGAAGCTCGACAAGCGGCAGAAGCGGAACGCATTGAAGCGGAGCGCAAGGCTGAAATTGCAAGACTTGAGGCCCTTAAGCAGGCTGAGGAAGCGAAACGTGCCGAAGAGGCGCGTAAAGCGGAGGCAGCACGTCAGGCAGAAGAGGCGAAACAGGCCGAAGAAGCGCGTAAAGCGGAAGCGGCGCGAATCGAGGAAGAGGCAAAGAGTGCTGAGAATGCTAATAAAGAAGCTGTAGCTCGAATCGAAGCGGCCCGTAAAGCGGAAGCGGATCGCCAGGCGGCAGAGCGAAAACGTGCTGAGAATGAACGTAAAGCTGAACAGGCACGGCAAGCTGCTGAGGCTAAACGCATTGCGGCCGCTCATAAGGAAGCCGTAGCACGTATTGAAGCGGCTCGTAAAGCAGAGGAAGCACGTCGAATTAAGGAGGCAAAACAAGCGGAAGAGGCCCGTAAGGCTGAAGCTGCGAGGGTTGAGGCGGCCCGTAAGGCGGAAGAAATACGTAAAGCGGCAGAGGTTAAACGGATTGAAGAAGAACGTAAGGCCGAGGAAGCTCGCATTGTAGCAGAAGCTAAGCGCGCCGAAGAAGCGCGTAAAGCCGAGGAAGATCGAAAGGCGGCAGAAGCGAAACGCGCTGAAGATCAACGTCGGGCAGAGGCCGCCCGTATTGAATCCGAACGACAGGCGGAATTGGCACGTCAAGCTGAGGCAGCTCGTCAGGTGGAACAGGAACGATTGGCTGCGGAACGTGCCGAGGCGGAACGACAAGCGGCGGAGGCGAAACGTATTGCGGAAGAACGATACCAGGAACACCTCATGGCGGAACGCAAAGCGGAAGAGGCTCGTCAGCAGGCGTTGGCTCAAGCGGAAAGCGAACGGAAAGCGAAGGAGCGCGCCGAGGCGATTCAACGTCTTCAGGAACGGCAAGCTTACGAGCGTCGTAAAGCGGAAATGGCACGTCAACAGTTGGAAGCGGAACGACAAGCGGCGGAACGCGCCCGCAGAGGCCGATCCTTCGAAGAGTTGGATGATACCTCTAACAGCGCACCAAAAGTATATATTCCGGATGCTATATCCATTGAAGAGTTGACGAAACCGAGACCGACAGCTTCTCAGAATACGCGCCCTCGTGAACAGCGTGAACAGGAGCAGCAGGAACAACAAACGCAGCAACAGGAACCGCAAAATCAACAGCAGGAGCAGCAGAACCAGGAACAAAATAATGAACAACAGAACCAACAAAACGGAGCTCAAAACGGCTGATGATTTTTTCGTTTTTACATTGACTTTCACAGGAGGATTCAGTACAATTAATGGAGATATAATGCTGAAGGCGGTACGAGAGACCGCTGCATTACACAATACCTTTTAAATTGGTCCAGAGAGGCTGAAAAAGGAATATAGTTAAAGTGCCCTCAAGGGCTCCTTTGTGTAAACTATTAGACCTTTTGCTCTGGGCAAAAGGTCTTTTTTGATATGGTGAGTTAGGAGGCAATCATGGGACAAGTTAGCTTGCATGGCAAACATCTATTGGGTTTGCAGAATGTGTCCGCGGAAGAAATCAGATTGATTTTGGATGTGGCGAAGAAGATGAAGAAGGTCGTCCTGTCTGATGATAAGAAGATGCCGTTTTTGAAAGGGAAATCTATCGTTAATCTCTTTATGGAACCCAGTACACGGACCCGCAGTTCTTTTGAATTAGCCGGTAAATATCTGGGTGCTGATGTCATCAACATTACGCCGAGCGGCTCGTCCATGGGCAAGGGTGAAAGTTTCCGCGATACATTGCTCACATTGGCCTACATGGGAACGGATGCTATCGTAATGCGTCATAGCGCAGAAGGGGCGCCTTTGTATGCCACAAAGGCGGTAGATCCTATCATCATCAATGCAGGTGACGGGGCGCATGAACATCCTACGCAGGCTCTACTCGATATGTATTCCATATTGGAGAAAAAAGAGTCCATCGAGGGTCTGAAGATCGTTATCCTCGGGGACATCATGCATAGCCGCGTTGCAAGATCCAGCATTTACGGCCTCACAAAAATGGGGGCGGATGTGCATCTGGCCGGTCCTCGCACCATGGTATATCCGGAATTTGCGAAAATGGGGGTCACCGTTCATCACGATGTGCGTGAGGCCGTTGCCGATGCGGATGTAGTCAATGTACTTCGCATTCAGCTGGAACGTATTCACTCCGCTTTATATCCGACTAACCGTGAATATGCGCGTATTTTCGGTATCAACCAGGATGTATTAAAATTGGCAAAGGATGATGTCATGGTTATGCATCCGGGGCCGATGAATCGAGGTCTTGAAATTGCTCCTGATGTAGCTTATTCGGATCAATCGGTAATTCAGGAACAGGTACGCAACGGCGTAGCGATTCGTATGGCGGTATTGTACTTAACAATTCATGGAGGTGACGGTAGTGAGCTTGCTTATTAAGAATGGTACGGTAGTTAATCCGGCAAAACAACAACATGAAGTAGCGGATGTTCTCGTGAAAGATGGTAAAATTGCGGCCATCGGTCAAAATTTAAGTGCAGACGGTGCCGAAGTATATGATGCGACAGGTCTCATTGTAGCACCCGGTCTTATCGATATTCACACACATTTACGCGAACCCGGTCAGGAAGCGAAGGAAGATTTTCATTCCGGTACGCAGGCGGCGGCAGCCGGCGGCTTTACCCGGGTCGTAACGATGGCGAATACAACGCCTGTTGTAGATAATGCGGCCCTCGTGAGAGGTTTGAAAAAACAGGCGGAACTGACCGGTGTCGTGAAGGTTGAATTTATCGGCGCCGTTTCCAAAAATCTTGAAGGTAAGGAATTGGCGGAACTCGGTGATATGGCGGAAGCGGGCGTCGTTGCGTTCTCCGATGACGGTCACTACGTAGAAAATGCGGCATTTATGCGCCGCGCTTTGGAGTACTCGTCCATGTTCGACAAGATTGTTATCGATCATGCGGAGGATATTACGTTGACGAAAAACGGTCATATGCATGAAGGTTTTGTATCCTATGAACTGGGTGTTATCGGTCGACCTGCGGTAGCGGAGGATTTGGCCGTAGCCCGCGATATCTTATTGTCTGAAATGACGGGCGGTCATATTCACATCGCTCATGTAAGCAGTAAGAACACCGTGGACATGGTGCGCCGTGCAAAGGCTAAAGGCCTCAATGTAACCTGTGAAGTGACGAGCCAACACTTGTCCTTTACGGATGAATATTTACGGGATTATAATCCCGCTTTCAAAATGGCGCCGCCAATCCGATCGGAAGATCATCGTCAGGCCCTCTTGGAAGGCTTAAAAGACGGCACCATCGATGCGATTATTACAGACCATGCACCGCATGCGTTTGAAGAAAAAGACCACGAGTTCTGCTGTGCGCCGAATGGTTTCAGCGGCCTTGAAACATCGTTGGCCGGCGTTATTACGAATGCATACGGTTCTGATAAACTCAGCATCGATCAGGTCGTGTACCACATGAGTACGCGCCCGGCGGAATTGATGCGTCTTGATGCGGGTGTTCTTGAAGTCGGTAAACCGGCAGATATTACCGTGTTCAGTGATACAGAAACCTGGACGGTAGATCGCAATCAATTCTATACAAAAGGTAAGGTCAGCCCATTTGACGGTATGACCGTTACGGGCAAGGCTAAACTCACCGTAGTGGATGGTGAGATTGTTATGAAGGAGGGCGTAGTCCTAAGATGAAAGGCAAGTTAGTACTCGAAGACGGATCCGTATTTGAAGGGTCCTTGTTAGGTGGCGCTCCTACGGTAGGTGAGGTCGTGTTCAACACAGGTATGACCGGATATCAGGAAATTCTGACAGACCCGTCCTATGCGGATCAAATTATTACATTGACCTATCCCTTGATAGGTAATTACGGCACATTAAATGCTATTACGCAGGGGCCTAAACCGTATTGTAAAGGCTTTATTGTCGGTGAACTGTGCGATTTTCCGTCCAACTGGCAAAATGAAGGCCTGTTTAGCGAATATCTTCGTCTACATGGCATTCCCTGCCTTTATGATGTGGATACGCGTGCGATTACTCGTACTATCCGTAATCATGGTGTAATGAAGGGCATTCTGGTACGCGCCGATTATCCGATGGAGGATATTGAAAAATTCTTTAAACAGGAATTGCCCACCGATCAGGTCATGCGAGTTACTACGAAGTGGCAGGGTATGCGCGGCGATAAAAATGCCGAGTTCCACGTTGCCGTTATGGATTACGGTGTGAAAGAGAATATCCTTCGTTCTCTGGAGGCGGCGGGATGTCGTCTCACCGTATTCCCGGCTGATTCCAAGGCGGAGGAAGTACTGGCCGTGAATCCGGACGGTATCTTCCTGTCAAATGGACCCGGAGATCCTAAGGATCTCGGCTATGCGGTGGAAGAAGTCAAAAAAATGTTCGGTAAGAAGCCGATTTTCGGTATCTGCATGGGGCATCAGGTATTGGCGCAGGCCTATGGCGGTTCTACGTTCAAATTAAAATTCGGACATCGCGGGTCGAACCATCCTGTACAGGACCTTCGGACCGGACGCGTATATATTACATCTCAAAATCATGGCTTTGCCGTAGATGATACGACATTGCCTGATGATGTGGAGGTGACGCATCGCAGCGTAAATGACGGGACCGTAGAAGGTATGCGTCACAAGACCTTGCCGATTTTTTCTGTTCAATACCATCCGGAAGCCTCTCCGGGACCGACAGATAATTTATATTTGTTTGATGAATTTGAAGATATGATGAGAAAGGGACGATAATATGACCACAGAAGCAAAAAAGGTACTCGTAATTGGTTCTGGGCCAATTATCATCGGCCAGGCGGCGGAGTTTGATTACGCCGGTACACAGGCCTGTCGTTCCCTTCGTGAAGAGGGCTACAAAGTAGTCTTGGTTAACTCCAATCCGGCTACGATTATGACGGATACGGATATTGCGGACCGCGTATACGTGGAGCCTATCAGTCTTGAATTTGTTACAGAGGTCATTAAAAAGGAGCGTCCTTGGGGGCTCTTGGCGACATTAGGCGGTCAGGTGGGACTTAATATGGCCGTACAACTGTCCGAAGCGGGTGTTTTAAAAGAATACGGCGTGCAGTTGCTCGGTACCACATTAGAGGCCATTAAACAGGCGGAAGACCGTGAGCTCTTCAAGGAAGCGATGAAGGAAATCAATCAACCGGTTCCTGAATCGGACATTTTTAACGACCTTGAGGAGGCCGTAGCTTTTGCGAACCGTATCGGTTATCCGATCATCATTCGGCCGGCTTATACATTGGGCGGTACCGGCGGCGGTATTGCACACAATGAAGATGAAATGTATGAAATTACACGTCGCGGTTTGAAACTTTCACCAATCCATCAGATCCTGGCGGAACGTTCCGTTGCGGGCTGGAAGGAAATCGAGTACGAAGTGATGCGCGACAGTGCGGATAACTGTATCATCGTATGTAACATGGAAAACATCGACCCTGTAGGCGTGCACACGGGCGATTCCATCGTCGTGGCGCCAAGTCAGACTTTGAACGATATTCAATACCAGATGCTTCGTACCGCATCTGTAGATATCATCCGTTATCTGAAAATCGAAGGCGGTTGTAATGTACAGTATGCGTTGAATCCGAACAGCAACGAGTACATCGTTATCGAGGTAAATCCTCGTGTATCCCGCTCCTCCGCGTTGGCATCCAAGGCGACGGGCTACCCCATTGCAAAGGTGGCTGCAAAGATCGCGGTCGGTATGACACTTGATCAGATTACGAATGCTGTAACAGGTGAAACCAAGGCGTGCTTTGAACCGACGCTTGACTACGTGGTAACCAAATTCCCGCGTTGGCCTTTTGAAAAATTCAATTTGGCTGACCGAACATTGGGGACTCAAATGAAGGCGACCGGCGAGGTTATGGCCATTGACCGTTCTTTGGAAGGTTCTCTGCTGAAGGCGATCCGTTCTCTGGAAATCGGATTAGACCATATCGAACTTAAAAAGATCGCCCACGAATCTATGGAGCAATTGATTGAACGTTTGCATCTTGTAGATGATGAACGCATCTACGTTGTAGCCGAAGCACTCCGCAAGGGCATCAGCGTAGAAAAAATTCACTATATTACAAAAATTGATAAATTCTTCATTGAAAAAATCAAGAATATCATAACTGTAGAAAAAGCGTTAGCTGAAAACGGTTTGACCGAGGACGTGTTGCGTAAGGCAAAACGCTACTCCATGACCGACTCCGTCATCGCCCGTTATGCACATACGACAGCGGACGAAGTACAAGCGAAACGCAAGGAATGGAATATCGTTCCTACTTACAAATATGTAGATACATGTGCAGCCGAATTTGAAGCGCACACGCCATACTACTACTCTGCATATGCAACAGAGGATGAGGTGCGGCCTCTAGGGGATAAATCCGTTGTGGTTCTCGGTTCCGGTCCGATCCGCATCGGTCAGGGCGTGGAATTTGATTACTGCTCCGTGCATTCCTCCTGGGCGCTTCGCAAGGCGGGCTATAAATCGATTATCATCAACAACAATCCGGAAACCGTTTCAACCGACTTTGATACATCCGATTCTCTATACTTCGAGCCGTTAACCGTGGACGATGTAATGGAAATCATCAAAAAGGAAAATCCTATCGGCGTAATCGCTCAATTCGGCGGTCAAACGGCGATTAACTTGGCGGGACCGTTGGCTGAACGGGGTGTAAAAATCCTCGGCTCCTCCGTGGACAGTATCGACATGGCGGAAGACCGTGAACGCTTTGATGAATTGTTGGCGAAACTTGGCATCTCCCGTCCTGTAGGGGCTCTTGTGACGTCCGATGAAGAGGCGCAAGCGGCGGCTAAGAAATTGCAATATCCGTTGATTGTCCGTCCTTCCTATGTGTTGGGCGGTCGTGCGATGGAAATCGTATATAACGATAAAGAACTCGACGTATATATGAAAGAAGCCGTAGTCGCTTCGAAGGAACATCCGGTTCTCATCGACCGTTACATGGTCGGTATGGAGGTAGAGGTTGACGCTATTTCCGACGGTACCGATGTATGTATTCCGGGGATTATGGAGCAGATCGAACGCGCCGGTGTTCACTCCGGTGACTCCATGGCCGTATATCCGACACAACATCTGAGTCAGGATATCATCGATCAAATTGTTGATTATACACGTCGTATCGCAATCGGCCTCAATGTTAAGGGTGTCCTTAATATTCAATATATCGTGGCTGACGGCACATTGCATGTTATCGAGGTGAATCCTCGTTCCAGTCGTACGGTGCCGTTCATTTCCAAGGTTACAGGCATCAATATGGTGGAATGCGCGACGCGTATCGCCCTCGGTGAAAGCTTAAAGGATTTAGGCTTGCCGCTAGGTCTCGTTCCGAATAAACCATATGTGGCCGTAAAAGTGCCGGTCTTCTCGTTCTCCAAAATGGGGCTCGTAGAAATCGCTCTCGGTCCTGAAATGAAGTCCACCGGTGAAGTTATGGGTATCGGTCGTACGTACTCGGAGGCATTGTTTAAGGCTATCAACGGCGCTAATATGCGTATTCCTGAGGACGGTACGATTCTTATGACCGTTGCGGATCGCGATAAAGAGGAAGCCAGTCAGTTGGCAAAAGGCTTTATCGAATTGGGTTATCATATCGAAGCGACGGGCGGTACGGGTAAATACTTTAAAGACCATGGCGTTGACTGCAAGGTGGTTAATAAAATCTCCGAAGGCAGTGATAACTGTGCGGATCACATCCGTCAGGACAAGGTTGACCTTGTGCTCAACACATTGACGGCAGGTAAACGTCCTGAACGGGAAGGCTTTCAGTTGCGTCGTCTCGCCGTAGAAATGGGGACACCTTGCTTAACAAGTCTCGATACGGCTCGTGAAGTATTGCGTGTTGTGGCAAATCGTAAGAATAATGCAAATTATAATGTAGAGGCATTACAGGATTTTGAATTGGAGTAAAACATGAGCGGTTATGTGGAAAAGGGCGAAGTCGTTCGCAATGAGCAGATAGGTTCCGATGTATGGATTATGAATGTCCATGCACCGAAACAGGCGGCGGAGGCCAAGGTGGGGCAGTTCTGTAATGTGCGTGTTACAGATTCTACGGCACCGTTGTTGCGTCGTCCTATCAGCTATGCCGGATTTGATGCGGAAAAAGGAATAATTACCCTTTTGTACCGCGTCGTAGGTGCGGGAACGGATATTATGACTCGTCTCGTGCCCGGGGATATTCTGGACTGTCTGGGGCCTTTGGGTGAACCCTTTATAACGTCCGAGAATATGCTTCTCGTAGGCGGTGGTGTCGGTATTGCACCGATGCTGTGCATCGCTTCTCATCTGAACGCGGATGAAGAGGCGCAGGTGATTTTAGGCTTCAGAAATGAATCGGAAACATTTTGGGCGGATCTGTTTGCCGATACGCCCGTGAAAGTACATATCACAACTGATGACGGCAGTGTCGGTACGAAGGGCTTTCCGACGGCTGTCATGCCTGAACTGATCCGTGCGAATACCTTTACATCCGTCATGACCTGCGGTCCTACGCCGATGATGAAAGGTGTTGCCCAGGTGGCGCGCGATCTTTCCGTGCCATGCCAGGTTTCATTGGAAGAGCGCATGGGTTGCGGTACCGGCGGTTGTCTCGGTTGTGCTTGTGACGGGGCAGGAGGTAAACGCTACAAAGTATGTAAAGACGGTCCCGTATTCCCCGCTGAGGAGGTGTTCTTTTAATGAGTGAACGCGATTTAAATAACACTGTTAGACCAAATCCGAAGCTTGCCGTGGACTATTGCGGAATTAAGATGAAGAATCCTGTTATCGCCGCATCCGGTACATTCGGGAACGGACCGGAATATGCAGGCTATCTGGATCTCAGTAATGAGGTAGGGGCCATTTCCGTTAAAGGATTGACCCCGAAGGGACGCCACGGTAATCCGGGGACCCGCATTTCGGAAACGCCGTCCGGCGTGTTGAACTGTATCGGACTTGAAAATCCAGGTGCGGAGCATTTTGTATCGGATGTTCTGCCTACCTTGAAGCAATACGATGTGCCGTTATTGGCGAATATGTCCGCCGGAACCATCGAGGAATTCGCCTGGATGGCGGAGACCCTTTCCGTAGACGGTATTGCCGGTCTTGAAGTCAATGTATCCTGTCCGAATGTCGCTTGTGAAGGCATGGCTTTCGGTGTCGATCCGAAGGTGGTGGAGCAGGTGACGAAGGCGGTTCGTAAGGTGACGAACAAGCCGGTTATTGTAAAACTTTCACCTAATGTTACGGATATCGTGGAAATCGCAAAGGCCGTCGAAGCAGGCGGCGGCGACGGGGTGAGCCTCATCAATACACTCTTGGGTATGGCTATCGATATTCATCGTCGTAAACCGGTGCTGGGGAATATCTATGGAGGACTCTCGGGGCCTGCCGTAAAACCTGTGGCACTTCGCATGGTGCATCAGGTCTATAAATCCGTGAACATTCCGATTATCGGTTTGGGCGGCATCATGACGGGAACGGATGCCGTCGAGTTCATGATGGCCGGTGCCTGTGCCGTTCAGGTGGGAACCGCCACCATGGTGGATCCGACGGCAATCGGACGGATTGCACGAGAAATGGGCGATTATGTAGAACGATATAACCTGAACAGCATCAGCGATATCGTCGGGGCTGTTCATGATGCTTAAACCGGAAATTTTGGGCATAACAAAAGACCTAGTATATAATGTACTAGGTCTTTTATTATCCTCATATCGTCTGGCTTAGGATTAATTAATCGGCGAATGCTGTTATACATAGGCTTTATAGAAGTCGATAAATTGTTGCGCCACAGGGGAAAGCGAGTGTCCTTTAAGAGTAATGAATGCCTTTTTAAAGTCCCCTGAGAATTCAGGTAATTTAATACGAGCCATTTTGCGGTGGTTGATCATTTCCTTCGCATCCATCGGAACGAGTGATACGGTACGTCCAGAAGATGCCCATTCGATGGCGGAACTTTTGGTGGTCGTAATAGCGATAGCGTTCAGTTGCGTCATGTCTGTCAGGCTTGATTGTATAATCATACGTACCGAGCCGCCTGAGAGCGAGAGAGGACATTTTTTGATGTCATCCCATGTGATTGTATCGTGTTCTCGATCGGTCCAGAATACATCGCGTCGGAATATAGCATATAAATGTTCCTCCTGCGTGAGGAGAATGTCAAATTTGTCAGTATCGACCATTTGAATATTGGCTATGCCCAGCTCGGCACTGCCGTTGATGAGTTGGCTCACAACATTTGTCATGAGTCCTTCGTAGATTTCAAAGTGTACCGATGGATATTTTATGGAAAAAGCCGGCAAGTACTGTTGTACAATCGGCGTAGATCGGGAGGCGGACGTTGCGATACGCAATGTGCCCTCAATGCGTGAATTTAACTGCTGAACCGCATTGTACGTGGATTCTTCAATCGAGCATAGTTGCTGCGCTTTTTCATAGAAAATCTTGCCTGCATCGGTGAGCTGTAAATTAGTTCCTCGTTGTCCCCGTTTGATATTGATGAGCTGCGCTCCGAACTCAGCCTCTAAATACTTTAACTGTTTACTTAAAGCGGGCTGTGTAATATGCAGAATTTCTGCAGCCTGTGTCATATTGCCAGTTTGAACGAGGGTAATAAAGTTGTGGTAATAAGATGTATCCATGTAATCTCCCTATTATACATAAAACAGATAATAAAAATTTATAACTGACAAAACAATCGTTATTTCACATTTTACAGAAAGCTATATATACTATACAGCAGAAACGAGATACAAAACAAAATCAATATAAAAAGTTTTGTTTATCTCATCAAAATTTTTAATGCGTTTCTGTGAGCAAGAAAGTGGGTACTATTATGGGCGTAGTAAAAAGAACTTTAAAACAGGCAATGCGTAATTGGGAAGCACGTAAGTTAATGACTGCACACAATTCCGTTAATCGTAAAAAACAATTGGAACGGGTATGGCCTCATCCGTTGACTTCCGAAAAACGTCGTCAACTAGGGCAGGGTGTTTTAAGTTTAGGTCGCCATAGCGGCTAATCATTACATTTGATTTTGTATCAGCTGTAATCGTTTAGTTTAACGGCAGTACCACTTCAATAGAATCTAATATTTCGCAAGTTGCAGCTCCATGACTGAGGTCTTGGAGCTCTTTTTGTACCCGCTCCATATCATCAGGGGGCACTAAAATCGTCAATGTTACCTGTTCGTTGAATAAGGCATCATAATGGAACTGTTGATCCTGTAAATATCGTTCTATTGCACCATATAAAGGGTAATCAATCGTCACCTGCAGTTGTGCTCGTGTCGTATGCAGTTCTTTCGGTGCAAGACGCAATGTTTCCGCAACGGAGTGTGAATATGCCCGAATCAAACCGCCTGCACCCAATTTTATGCCGCCGAAATAGCGTGTGACCACGACGGCCACGTTTGTAATACCCGTTTTCTTGAGTACTTCCAACATCGGTTTACCTGCCGTGCCGGACGGTTCTCCGTTATCGGAGGAACGTTGTTGTTCCTGTTTCGGGCCGATGGCAAAGGCCGTGCAGTTGTGGCGGGCATCCCAGAATTCCTTGTTAATGCGGGCGATAAATTTTTGTGCTTCGGTCTCCGTCGTACAAGGAGAGACGGTCGTAATAAAACGTGACTTTTCAACTATATACTCGTGACGGAATTCTTTGGCGACAGAGGTAAACTCCATGGTAGGGATCGTTGATTCTGACATATATTCACCTCCTTAAGAATCAATCTATATATTTATTCATTCATCATCACTTTATTATAATCTATTTATGAAGACTATGTATAGGCTGAAAGAATAACCCTGTATATTTAGTAGGATATTGACTAAGTGAGAATCTGTGTTATTATAAAATTACAATTAATTATATGTAAGCATATATTCATTTAATGTGAATACCGTTATAGATAGAAGAAAGAAGTGTATATATGAGCGGCAGAAAACAAGAGTTTGATATTACGGGGATGCACTGTGCGGCCTGCGTCAAGCGGGTTGAAAATGTGGTGTCCAAGGTTGACGGGGTAGCCTCCGTGAAAGTCAATCTGTTGACGCGTAAGGGCAGTGTGGAATATGCGGACGGCGCAAACGTAGAACCGCAACAGATTATCGATGCCATTACAAATATCGGATTTGGAGCGACTGAAGCGGATGAAACAAAACAGGAAATTGAAAAGGTGAATTTAAAACCTCATATCATCCGACTTGTCATAGCCGCATGTATGGCGATACCGATGATGATTAACATGACATTGCATCGCTTCGGATTTGAGGCTTTACCGGTATGGGTGGAGTTTGTCCTTGCTACTATTGCTCAGTTCGGACCGGGACTCATGTTCTATAAGAGTGCGTGGAGCGCTGTCAAAAATGGGGCGCTTACCATGGATGTTCTCGTGGTGATGGGCACATCGGTGGCGTATCTTTTCAGTATTTATAACTGGCAATTTCATCCGGAATTGGGGGCTCACGGCATCTACTTTGAAACCTCCGCATGGCTTATCACATTTATCCTCCTCGGTAAACTGTTAGAGGAAATCGCGAAAGGCCGTACATCTGAGGCTCTTCAGAAATTGATCGCCTTGCAACCGGCGACGGCTCACGTATTGCGGGACGGGGAATTCGTGGATATCCCCGCATCAAAGGTCGTGGCCGGAGATGTGGTTCAGGTGCGGGCCGGTGAAAAAATTCCTGTAGACGGCATTGTGACGGACGGTTACTCTACCGTGGATGAGGCGATGCTCACCGGTGAAAGCTTGCCTGTAGAAAAACAGGTCGGATCCGAGGTCATCGGGGCTACGATTAACTTGAGCGGTGCTTTTACAATGGAAGCGAAACGCATCGGTTCCGATACGATGCTGTCTCAAATCATCAAGGTCGTGGAGGAAGCGCAAACATCGAAGGCGTCGATACAACGTATTGCCGATGTGGTGGCACAATATTTCGTACCGACCGTTATCGGCCTTGCCGTATTGACCGGTTTGGTATGGTATTTTATCATGGGCGACAGCCTCAATGTGGCTCTTATCAATGCGACGGCTGTTCTCGTCATCGCCTGCCCATGCGCCTTGGGCCTTGCGACACCGACATCGATCATGGTCGGATCCGGACTTGGGGCGGAGTATGGCGTTCTCATTAAAAGTGCGGAATATCTTGAAAAAGCGGGGAAACTGAATGCGGTCGTTATGGATAAGACCGGCACACTCACACAAGGTGTTCTCGATGTGACGGCTTTCAAAAATTATAGCGGCGATGAAGCGCGCAATATGAATCTCATGATGAGCCTTGAACAAGGTACATCGCATCCGATTGCGAAGGCTATGGTGTATTACGGTGAGGATCGTGGCTATAAGTCCGGTGTAGAACTGGAATCCTTTGCAGATGTGCCGGGAAAAGGTTTACAAGGCTCATATCAAGGTGTGTCCGTCCAGCTGGGGCATAGTCGCTGGATGACGGAATTAGGCTATGATTTGAGTGCTGTTGAAGAGGATATACTCATTTATGAATCGCAGGGGGCCTCCGTTTCGTTGTTGGCCGTAAACGGTGTGATTACCGCACTTTGGGCCGTAGAGGATGAGTTGCGTCCTGAAACCGTTTCCGTAGTGAAAGAATTACAATCTCAAGGTATCAAGGTATGGATGCTTACGGGCGACAATCGACGTACTGCGGAATACATTGCGAAACAGGCGGGGATTTCCCATGTCATCGCAGAAGTATTACCACAGGACAAGGCAAGCAAGGTCAAAGAATTACAAGATAAAGGCCTCGTGGTCGGTATGGTCGGGGACGGCATCAATGATGCGCCGGCCCTTGTGACGGCGGATATCGGGTTTGCCATCGGCAGCGGTACGGATATCGCTGTAGAAGCGGCGGATATCGTTCTCGTACGAAATGATTTACATACACTGGTGCAGGCCGTACGCCTCAGCCGCAAGACCATGACGAATATTAAGCAAAACTTGTTCTGGGCGTTGATTTTTAACTGTATCGGTATTCCGTTGGCCGCTGTGGGGGCTTTAAATCCTATGATTGCCGGTACGGCGATGGCGTTCAGCTCTGTAACGGTCGTAAGTAATTCGCTTCGTTTAAAACGGGCTAAGATATGAGCCGGAGAACGATGTGGGGATAGGATATGCTTCATATGCCGATGAGATTACTTTAATAAAGAACACCTATGCGACTGTCGGTCTTAATGATCGAATGCAATCGCATAGGTGTTTTTAATTCCTATGAACTCGGTATTTTTAGAGCGTGTATGATTTGGTATACTGAATATAGTTAATAATAGGATAATTATATAAAAAGAGAGGCGTTTACATATGAAATTAAATACCCGTGATATTGTATATATCGGTTTTATCGCAGCTCTATGTGCCGTAGCTACGACGATACGCGTTGAAATTCCCGGCGGTGCCATGGTGCATCTCGGATCGGCGGCGCTTTTTACGACGTCTATTTTATTCGGCGGTTTGTATGGCGGCCTGGGCGCAGCGATCGGGTCGGCTTTATTTGATCTATTCGGCGGACATACGCAATACATCGTATTTTCCTTTTTTATCAAGGGGATAGCCGGATTTATCGTAGGCGGAATGACAGCCGGTTATTTGCCGCCGTCTGTCAATAAACCGATGGCGTCCTTCGGGCGCATTCTCGTGGCACTTATCATCGGTGCTCTTTGGACTGCATTTGGCTATTTCCTTGCTTGGTGGTTTGTTCTTGAAAGCGCCGTTGTGGCGGCAAGCAAGATTCAATACTCCTTGATCACCAGTGCGGCAGGGATTGTTGTCGCCATTGTGTTGACTCCGAAACTACAGGCTGTAGTGCGGAGATTGTTTACGAAAAATTAATCATATGAATGATTTAAACTTGTTACTTTGATTCTCTATAAATATATTAATATTGTTAATGTGTTATTATTGTAACTATAAAGGGAAAGATTTTTATAAAGTATTTAATGGGTGTAAATGTGAAAAAATTTTTTTTGATAATTAGTATATTTATGATATTGTTGTTAGTTTATCAAAATAATAATATTTTAGGTTCTATAAGATTATATGAGAAATTACATAATCCCTCTTATGTAGAATATGTACATTGTGATGATGTTTTAAATAAAGCGATTTCTAAAAATGAAAATTATGAATCGGTTTCTAAATATATGAGTGAGGAGATTTACAATAATTTGTCTATCAAAACTAAATCTTTTTACGAACCTAATCAGAAATGGAATCAAAAAATATATGTTATTAATCAAGCGAAGGATTTGATAGATGACAAAATCATATATGTCGATTTTATTTTGTATGATGATCAAGATGAGTTGGTTAAATATGTTAGCATATGTAGAGTTAGTGTATTAAATGATAATGGAGACTGGAAGATAATAGATTATATACAATCAACAAAACCGTCTCATGATGATTATATTGGGACTGTATATAATTTTATGTTGCCTTAATATAATTAATCGTATTTTTGCTTTAATGTTTTATCTCATTGTTGATAAGTTAATTAAATATGTTTGAATAGTGATTTTGATATTATAAGGTGTTTGAGAAGTTATAAGTGAAATTTTAGACATGTATATTAATGAGAATAGAAGGTTATCATGGAAGTTATAGGGCTGGATCATATTGTGATTACAACTGCTGATATTAATCGTTGTATTCATTTCTATGGTGATATAATTGGCATGGATGTTGTACACCGTGACGGACGTTATGCAATTTATTTCGGTAATCAGAAACTTAATATTCATACTAAACCGGCGGAATTTTTACCGGCAGCTGCCAATCCTACTAACGGTAGCCTAGATATTTGTTTCATTGTAGATGAGGATATATCATCCGTAAAAAAAGAGATTGAGCGTAAAGGGTACCCTATTGAGTTAGGCCCCGTTGTTCGACATGGCGCACGAGGCGAAATGCAAAGTATTTATCTGAGAGATCCGGATGGGAATTTGGTAGAGCTTTGTCAATATGGAAAATGATGACGTTAGAGTAAATATATATAGTACAATTAGATGTGTTAAGTAAATTTACTTGACACACGATTTTTTTTACTGTATCATATGTAAAGCAATATAACTTGACAGTGATGGAGGTGGCCAAATGGAGGAACGAGTACTCATAAGTTTGCTCTTGGATTTCTACGGGCCCTTGTTGACGGACAAGCAGCGGTTGTCCTTGCAGCTTCATCATGAAGATGATATGTCTCTCGGCGAGATTGCCGAGGAACTGGGTGTGTCGCGTCAGGCCGTACACGATAATTTACAGCGGGCTCGACACATCTTGAATGAATATGAAAGTAAATTACATTTGGTGGCGCAATATGAAGCGCGTGAGCAGGTGCTGAAAGAATTAAAAAGTACGTTGCCCACGGATGTGCTTTCACAACCGCGGGTACAACAGTTATTGACGCAAATGGAGGGATAATATGGCATTTGATAGTTTATCGGAAAAGCTGCAAGACGCCTTCAAATCCTTAAAGGGGAAGGGCAAAATTACAGAAGACGATGTCAATCTTGCGTTGCGTCAGGTGCGAACGGCTCTTTTAGAGGCGGACGTTAACTTCATGGTGGCAAAGGATTTTGTTAAATCCATTAAAGAAAAAGCCCTCGGTGAAGAGGTATTCGGTTCCCTGAATCCGGCTCAAACGGTTATTAAGATCGTAAATGATGAGTTGACGGAGTTATTGGGCGGTACGCAAAGTCGTATCATGATTTCCAGCAAACCGCCGACGATTATCATGTTGGTCGGTCTGCAAGGTGCCGGTAAGACGACGACGGCCGGGAAGTTAGCCGTATACCTTCGCAAGCAAGGTAAGCATCCGATGCTCGTAGCGGCCGATGTATACCGTCCGGCGGCGATTACGCAGTTACAGGTGGTCGGTAAACAGATCGATATTCCTGTCTTTGCGGATGAAACTCCGGGTGCTGACCCGGTGGATATCGCTCGTCGCGCTGTGGAGCAAAGCACGCATATGTTAAAGGATGTTGTTATCATCGATACAGCAGGTCGCCTGGCGATTGATGAGCCTTTGATGCAGGAACTGTCCAATATCAAAGCGGCTGTCCGACCTCATGAAATCCTGCTTGTTGTGGACTCCATGATCGGTCAGGATGCGGTGTCGACGGCTCAGACATTCAATGAAAAATTGGGCGTTGACGGTGTTATTCTCACAAAACTCGATGGCGATGCCCGCGGTGGTGCGGCATTATCCATCAAGGCTGTAACGGGCTTGCCGATCAAGTTCACCGGTGTCAGCGAGAAGATGGATGGATTCGATGTATTCTATCCGGATCGTATGGCTTCCCGTATTCTCGACCTGGGCGACTTTAAAACACTGATTGAAAATGTGCAAGGCGCCATCGACGAGGAAGAAGCCCGTGAAATGGCCAAGAAAATGGCAAAAAACAATTTCACCTTGGATGACTTCCTGAAACAGATGAATCAGGTGAGAAAGTTAGGGCCGTTGCAGAATATCATCGGCATGTTGCCGGGCATGGGTCAGGTTAAGGATCAATTAAAGGATCTTGATCTGAACAGTAAAGAGGTGCGTCGCATAGAGGCCATCATAACATCCATGACCGCAGCGGAGCGGGAGAATCCGAACATACTCAACGGATCCCGTCGCAAGCGTATCGCGAAAGGTTCGGGTACACAGGTACAAGATGTAAATCGTTTGTTGAAACAATTTGAAGAAGCGCGGAAGATGATGAAGCGCATGAAAGGGTTACGAGGCGGTAAGGGCGCTTTACCTAAGATGCCTAAATTACCGTTTATGTAATACATGGACAGGGGCGCTGAACCTGTCCAGTCATATCAGTATAAGGAGGTGAATTTCACATGTTAAAAATTCGTTTGACTCGTTTAGGTGCTAAAAAGGCTCCTTTCTACCGTATCGTAGTTGCTGATTCCCGTGCTCCACGTGAAGGCCGTCCTGTTGACACAATCGGTCAATATGATGCTACAAAGAATCCGGCTATCGTTAATGTAGACGAAGAAAAAGCTTTGGCTTGGTTAGCTAAAGGTGCTCAGCCTACTGACACTGTTCGCTCCTTGTTCAAAAAAGAAGGCGTTATGCAAAAATTTGCTGACGCTAAAAAGTAATTAATAGAAAGGCATACTGCGATGGTAGAATTAATTTCATTAATTGCAAAATCATTGGTGAAGCAGCCTGATGCCGTTTCTGTTACCATGGTTCAAAAGGGCAATATAGAGGTTTATGAACTTCACGTTGCCCCGGAGGATATGGGCAAAGTTATCGGAAAACAAGGACGCATAGCAAAGGCCATACGTTCCGTTGTTAAAGCGGCGGCTATTAAAGAGAACAAAAAAATATCTGTTGATATTGTGTAAAAGGGAGTAATCAGAATGGAAGAAATAACATTACGTGTCCCTGTAGCAGTAAAAGCAAAAGTAACAGAAGACTTGAAAGCGAAGATTACAGCAGATCTTGAAACTCGCCTGGATATGGTGAATAAAGATTTGGAACAAATCGAGTTTCAGGCGCAACGTATTTTAGCTGATGCGGCTAAAGTTGATGCCACAAGTCTTACTGCGATTCGTCAACAAATCGACGAAGAGAAAAACAAACGCTTGGCTTTCAAAGAAGAAGTAACAGCTAAATTGAAAGAGGCTCAAGAATTAAGCTTGGGAACTGAAATTACTCAAGGCACATTGGAGCAAACGGTTACCGTTAAACTCGGGGATGATTTGGATGCCTTGATGGGCGCTGAAATCCTATTAGAAGACGGTAAAATCGTTGCGTTTCGTCAATAATGAAGCATAACGATTTCATCACAATAGGTGTTATCATCGCCCCGCACGGCGTGCGGGGTGATCTTCGTATTATGCCTCGAACCGACTTTCCTGAGCGGTTTATGAATATGGATGCCTGTTACATCGATGGTAAAGAATACCACGTTGCATCCGCCCGCTTTCACAAGCAATATGTATTAGCATCCTTTAAGGAAATTCCGGACCGTAATGCGGCTGAATTATTCAGTAAGAAAGAAATTCAAGTTCGCCGTGAGGATCTGGTGGAATTGCCTGAGGGTCGTTATTACATTTTTGATATTATCGGTCTTGAGGTACAAGATACAAAGGGAAATGTGCTCGGCACGGTGACTGATGTGTTGCAGCCCGGTGCTAATGATGTATATGTGGTTTCCAAAGAAGGGGAACCGGATCAATTGTTTGCGGCTATAGAGGATGTTATTAAGGACATCGATATGGACCGACAGTTGATGATCGTAGATCCGCCTGAATGGATATAATCCTTTGGGCGGCTTTGCTTTATCCATATATAGGTGTTTTATGGTGAAAGCAGACTGTATGAGGCTGCACAATCATCGGCTATATGGTCAATACATCATGAAATAGCTATATGTAGATAGAGTATAATATTATGATAGAGTATGTAGATGGACGCCTTAAAGGGTGTGTATGAAGTATATGTATAATCGAAGGTATAAGCTGATTCAAGGAAATCTTATATGAATTTGACGTACATTAAATCTTGTGTGTATTGATAAAGGGGGCACCATGAGAATCGATATCGTATCATTATTTCCCGAATTTTTTGATGCCTTTTTTAGTCATTCCATCATCAAGCGGGCTATCGAGGCGGAACGGTTATCCATGGGCGTGACGAATCCTCGAGAATTCAGTCATAATAAACATGGCCAGGTGGATGATACGCCATACGGTGGCGGGGCGGGTATGCTCATGATGGCGCCTCCTATTTTTGAGGCTGTTGAATCTGTTATCGGTACCTATGAAAGTAAATTTAATGCCCTTAATCTCATTGATCGTGCTGAAGTTTGTGATGAAATGAGTTTGATCGGAACTCCGAATAAAGATATACGTCGTCGCATCGTATTCATGGGGCCTACCGGCATTCCGTTTACACAGGAGAAGGCACGCGAATTGGCAACATATGATCAACTTGTACTCGTATGCGGACATTATGAAGGTGTCGATTATCGCGTGGAAGAGCATTTAGTGGATGAAACGATTTCTATAGGTGATTATGTACTGACGGGTGGCGAACTGCCGGCGATGGTAGTAGCGGATGCGGTGGCGCGTATGATTCCGGGCGTTCTCGGCGCGGCCGGAGGCGCTCAGGAGGATTCCTTTTATGAGCCTTTGTTAGAAGCACCGCAGTATACGAAGCCACCGGAGTTTAGAGGTTGGACGGTTCCGGATGTGTTGCGAAGCGGTCATCATAAAAATATCGCCGCATGGCGTCAAAAGGAATCGTTAAAGCGAACCCGTCTGTTGCGTCCCGATTTGTTAGAACGGCCGTTAACAAAAGAAGAGCGTAAGATTTTAAAAGAAATTATGGCGGAAGAATCGGAACAGCTGTCTGATTAAGCGATCAGCTGTAGTGAACAATTTTAAATGAATTTGTTAGGGCTACTCTGGCGAGGTTGTTTATGGAGTTTAATTGTTATGATGTCCTGGAGGTTCAGGGCAGTCGTTATATAATTACTGAAAAAATTAAATATGTTGAGATTATTCCGAAAGCGGATCAGGAGCAGTCTTACAAAGCCAAGCCGTCTATGCAAAAGTCACCCGGTGATTATTGGCATGAATATGGACTCGAGGCTGTAGAGGGGACGGATAAAATATGGGTAACCATTGAATATAATGATAATGAATGGTGCACCGTTTCTAGAACGAGCTATCATAAACGACCGGGAAAGGGTTTTACGTTACATCAAATCGGCTTAGAAAAGGTTGTCGAGGTTGATGGCGAAAGTGGTGCCTCTGTGGGTGATCGGGCCGGGTATAAGGAATATCAATTGCCTTGTGAAGGCGGCGCCGGCGTATTTTTTGAAGAAAATTGGTTCAAAGGGGAAAAAATGTTTGCCGAAGGGGCTCGTGTGCCTCTGATGAATATTCGTCTCTGTAATGATGCGGCAGCTGTTGCTATAAGAGAAAAGAAGCGTAATAAGCGTTTAAAGAAACGGATAGGTGCATTGGCTGCTGGACTAGGGTATGGTGTACTATTTACGCTCTTCCTTGTCGGTTCCGACCATGACCTTTCATGGCATGGTATACGTAGTACATTTGGATTCCCATATACCGTAAAGGAACATATGAGTGATACCTCCGCGTATTATACGAAGACGGATTCGGACAGTGGAGACGTGTATACTTCGAATTTAGACCCTGTCAGTACCGCATTAGATTTGATTGACTCCGTGCAGGGGGATATCAGAAATGAGGGTGATGACTTACAAGAAGGGCATGAAGTCATTGTATTTTATTCAGAAGACTCCGCGTATATTATCACCAATACGGATGGACAGACGCGCGTTAAGGTGTGTGATCAGTCGAAATTGACACAGGAGGATCAAAGTATCATCAATCGCACTGTATCAAAGGGGCATACACTTGACTCCTATGCGCTCATAATCCGACAACGGGACAGTCGAGGCCGTGACAGCTTATATAATACAGGCACAGCCAACACATCGAGTAATACATTGAACTCGAATGTGAAGTTACGATATTAGGAGGTTTACCATGATTTATATATCTGATGTATTATTGACGATTTTTTACGCTTGTTTTGGTATTTTATTGATGTTGACCGCCAATACAGTTATCGATTTCTTTGTACCTGGTAAATTCAGTGAAGAAATCAAGCGCGGCAACTGTGCTGTAGCATGGCTTTCAGCGGGTTCATTTATCGGTATCGGTGAAATATTGCGCTCCGTTATCATGTCGCCTGCGGTGACCACTGCGGATACCTCTTTGCTGCATGGTGTGGTAGCAAGTATCGTGTATGCCGTGCTCGGTATCGTGCTATTTGTAACCGGTTATGTGTTTATTAACTTGTGGCATCGTAAATATAATTTATCTGAAGAGATTATGCGTGGTAACACGGCTGCCGGTATCCTCGTATTCGGCATTTTTGTAGGTCTTGCCCTCGTTGTCAGCGGTGCTGTGCACTAAGGGAGTGTCCTATGTATAAGCCTAGTAAGAAAACGATATACATAACGAGTGCCTTTGCCGCTGTTGCGGGTATCGTCGGTGTGTATTCATACTGGAATGATATCTCTTATACTGTTTGTGATAAAGTCTACCCGGAAGCGAATGAAGGAGAGGTTCGATTAAAGGATAATCAGGGAAATCGCTATTCTTTATTGAATCATGGAGATGGTAAAGAAACAGCTTTATATGATGACGATCGTTCCGTCACCTTTCACCGTGATAATAGCGGGAATCTAGTATGGGATGCGGGCCTGGCAGGGCTTTTACCTGGTATTGCGGCAGGGTATTATGCATTTCACGGTTTTAATGCCCCGCAAGCTCGAATGGATGCAAAAACTATGACCTATCGCGTGGCGGCACCGTTAAAACCTTATGAGGAACCCTATGTATATACGGCATCCGGATCGAATGTGCACAGTTCCGTTGGGCGAAGGATCTATAAAGACTATGAAAATCGCAGAAGCAAGAAAGCGGCCTCGATAGGTCAGAAATCCGGTTTTGGCAGTGCCGATGTTCGTTCCTCCGGCAGTTCATAATGGAGGGCGATAGTATGAAGTCGTATATTGACGAGCTTGATACCGCTATATTGCCATTTGTAGATTATGAAGGCTATGATGACCGTTATCCGGCTCTTTCGGCACAATTCTTTTCATCTGAGTTCTATGATGAAATACGTCATGCATCGCGCATGTTATTCCAGATATTCTGTAAGGCCGCCAAGGTGTTCCAGCAGGCTCCTGATGAGTTTGCCCTCAATATGGATATGCCGGAAAATCTGATTCCCTATCTTCATCGATGGAATCCATTGGGCTTGCCTACGTGGTTATCTCGATTTGATTTCGTACTTGATACACGGGGGCGATTACGCATGGTGGAAATCAATGCGGATACGCCTTGCTTTTTGATTGAAAGTTATTATGCAAACGGGGTGGCGGCTCGCTTTTCTGATAAATCGGATCCTAATATAGATGCCCGTTATGAATTAGAATGTTTCTTGCGCCATGTGTACCAGGCGACGTCTCGTGAAAATCATAATACGACAAATCTCGTTAAAGAAAATCCTTTTGTATTTGCCTGTTTTCATGATTATATAGAAGATTTCGGGACTACCAGGTTCCTTATGAATGCTATGAAAACCGCCTGCTCTGAGGCGGATGTACGATTTTTATCATTTTATGATATGGTCATTGATGATGCCGGTATTCTGTTACCTGATGGCCGTCATGCAACGAATCTTTACCGATTGCATCCGATGGAACTTTTGATTGATGAAACTACACCGGACGGAGAACCGTTAGGTGAAATGTTTCTGGATCTGTACAATGAAGGAAAGTTTAACCTGTTCAATCCACCGGAGGCGATTATATTGCAGAATAAGTCGTTTATGTCCCTGGTGTATGCTTTATATTTAACGAACCAATTTTTTACAGGGCCCGAGCGAGAAATTATAGAACGTTATCTGACTCCGTCCTATTTTGAAAGTGATTTCTCAGCCCTTGATGATGGACTTTATATTCAAAAGGAAATTTGGGGGCGTGAAGGGCGACATGTACAAGTCGTCCGGAAGCGCGGGGCTGAAGCTGAGCTTCATATGGAAAAGTTCGTAGATAATTATGATGATATAGTCTGTCGTGACAGTAAAAAGGTTATGTATCAGGATTTTGTAAATCAGAAACATTTTACTCACACCGTGGACAGTGGTGTTAAAGAGGGCTTTTTAACGCTGTCTTGCTTTATGCTGGGGGATAGAGCATCGGCTGTAGGTTGCCGTTTTTCACCCGAGGAAATTGCGGGTACAGAGGCATATTTTGTACCGCTCTTAGTAGAATAAGCTTTTATTATCTAAATATAATAGATAATAAATGTTATTAATGTTATTTGATACTTAGACGATTTTTTTGAACCAATACACCCTTTTTTTGATTTCTAGGAGTATAAGGCTTTGGCTAATTTATATATCGGTCTCGTTCATTATCCCATTATGAATAAGCATAAAGAGGTGATTACGACGGCCATTACGAATTATGATATTCACGATATTGCACGGGCGGCTATTACCTATGATGTATCTAAATATTTTGTAATCCACAATATACCGGCGCAACGAGAACTGGCCGCAACGATTATGGAACATTGGAAAACCGGCTTCGGCAGTACCTATAATCCTGATCGGAAGGATGCTTTCACAGGTGTGGAACTCGTCAATTCTATTGCCGTTGCGGTGCGTAGCATCGAGGAAATTGAAGGTGTGAAACCGATTGTGGCCACGACCGACGCGCGTACGTATGATAATACAATTACCTATGCGCGTATGAGGGAACACCTTGAAAATGAGGCGCGCCCTGTGTTAGTATTATTTGGTACCGGTTATGGTATGACAAAAGAAACGATGGAAAGCTTTGACTATATTTTGGAACCCATATATGGCCACGGTGAATACAATCATTTATCCGTGCGTAGTGCCGTATCGATTATTCTTGATCGGTTGCGGGGTGAAGCATGGTGGAATAAATAGGAGGCATCTATGTCAGGACATTCTAAATGGGCAAATATTAAACATAAAAAAGGTAAGACCGATGCGTTAAAGGCTAAAATGGCTACGAAAATTGGACGTGAAATCACTGTTGCGGCACGCATGGGCGGTGCAGATCCGACGGGTAATATGCGCTTGAAATTAGCACTTCAGAAAGCTCGTGAAAATAACATCCCTAAGGATAATATTCAACGTGCTATCGATAAAGGCGTAGGCGCAACGGATATGAACGCTTACGAGGAAATCGTATATGAAGGCTATGGGCCTGCCGGTGTTGCCGTTACCGTTGAGGTGATGACGGATAACCGCAACCGCGCCGCTGCAGATGTGCGTCATGCGTTCTCTAAACAGGGCGGTAATCTTGGTGAAAGCGGCTGTGTAGGTTGGATGTTTAAGTCTAAAGGGGTCTTCGTTATTGACAAGGAAGGTCATGACGAAGACGAACTGACGTTGCTCGCTCTTGATGCGGGTGCAGAAGACCTTAAGGCGGAAGATGACGTATTCGAGATTTATACAACACCGGAAGATTTTGATGCGGTGGAAGCGGCTCTTGCGGATGCGGGCATCGAAACAGAAGTGGCGAAGATTACGATGATTCCGGATACGACTATTGAATTGTCCGGCGATGATGCGGTAAAAATGCAGAAGATGCTCGATGTACTCGATGATCTCGATGATGTGCAGAACGTATATCATAATGGTATTTTGCCGGATGATGAAGAAGAATAATAATATACAGTCAGAACTATAGTCTTTACACATAGATAGTAGATGGCTATAAACAGCCCCCTAATGGTAGATTCAAATCGGTCTTTCATTAGGGGGTTGTTTACTAACCAAGGTTAATTGTTTATTATTTTATGTGCTTAGTTGTACAAGTATTAACCATCTTCCATTTTATGGTGTGGGTCATACGTTAAATTTAATGGAGAAAATTTGATTTTTCTGAGGTAATTCATGAATTTCGATGTTCTTATATGCTATAATAAAATAGATTATGTGATGGAGGTAAGCGGAGGCTTATCTCATTTTTAAACTAAGGGGGTTAGGGTGCGCATTATTGGTATCGATCCGGGCACGGCTATATGCGGATATGGCATTATAGACGTGAAAGGTAGTAAACTGCTCCCGGTGGCTTACGGGGCGATTACAACTCCCAAGGAATTGACCGATTCACAACGCTTAGAGATATTGTTTAATGACTTAAGTGATATTTTAGAGGAATATAAACCTGATAAATTCGGTGTAGAGGAATTATTCTTTAACCGAAATGTGACGACCGCGATCAAGGTCGGCCAGGCGCGCGGTGTTATTCTGCTCGCTGCTGAGCAGCAGCGCATACCGCTGTACGAGTATACGCCGCTACAGATTAAGCAGGCCGTTACAGGTTACGGTAAAGCGGACAAGAATCAGGTGATTTACATGACCATGAATATTTTGGGGATTCGTGAGAGGATCAAGCCTGATGATACGGCCGATGCCTTGGCGGTGGCAATTTGTACGGCTCATAGTTCTCATGGTGATAGATTAATGAGGTTTGTATAAATGATTGGATATGTAAGAGGCATCGTAACGCATCTTTTTAAAGAGTCCTGTTACGTTGATGTACACGGCGTGGGCTATCGGGTATATGTGCCGACTACTACACGACAACAATTGATAGAGGGGCAAGAGGTGACGCTCTTTACATATCTCAATGTACGTGAAGACGCGATGCAGCTCTACGGCTTTTGGACGGAGGACGAATATGAGCTTTTTATTTTACTCATTTCCGTATCCGGTATCGGTCCTAAGGTGGGGCTCGGTATACTGTCGGGCATGACGCCGGAGGCTTTCAAGCTGGCTGTTATAAACGGTCAGGTACAACAGTTGACCAAGTTGCCCGGTATCGGAAAGAAGTCTGCGGAGCGGCTGGTTTTGGAGCTGAAAGATAAGTTAGCGAAGATGACTCGGATCAGTACGGCTGCACCGATTGCAGTTCAGCCGATTGGAATGAGTGTGAATGACGTGGTCAATGAGGCTGTTGAGGCGCTTGTTTCGTTAGGCTATGCGGAGCGCGACGTGGCGCCTATCGTCGAGTCTCTTGATGACGGTAAACGCGATGTATCGGCATTGATTAAATCCGCTTTAGTTGAGCTTGGAAAGGGACGGTAAGCATGAACGAAGAAGTACGCCTTGTCGGTAATGACGAACATGAAGAAGACATATGGCAATACAGCTTGCGACCGAAGTTTTTCAAGGAATATATAGGCCAAGAGGAAGCCAAGAGCAATTTGAGTGTTTATATTCAAGCGGCCAAGCAACGTCAGGAGTCTCTGGATCACGTCCTTCTCTATGGACCTCCAGGCCTTGGAAAGACGACATTGGCAGGTATTATCGCCAATGAATTGGGTGTTAATTTTCGCATAACTTCAGGCCCTGCGATTGAAAAAGCCGGTGACTTGGCTGCTATATTGACGAATTTGGAACCTCACGATGTGTTGTTTATAGATGAAATCCATCGTTTATCTCGTAGTGTGGAGGAGGTACTGTACTCCGCCATGGAGGATTATGCGTTGGATATCATTATCGGGAAAGGTCCGAGTGCCCGGTCGGTGCGTATCGATTTACCGAAGTTCACTTTGGTAGGGGCGACGACACGTGCCGGTGCCTTGGCTGCACCGTTACGGGATCGCTTCGGCATCATCAACCGGCTTGAGTATTACAAACAATCAGAGCTGGAGTTTATTGTGACCCGGGCGGCGGAAATACTGAACATCGGTATTGAGTCGACAGGGGCCGGTGAAATTGCACGTCGTTCAAGGGGAACGCCGCGTATTGCAAATCGTCTACTCAAGAGAGTGCGTGATTTTGCGCAAGTCGTAGGTGATGGGGTTATCACAAGAGATATTGCGGATGATGCATTGCAACGCTTGCATGTGGATAAAATGGGGTTGGATCGAATCGATCGGCGTGTGTTACAGTGTATTATTGAAAAATATGACGGCGGTCCGGTAGGTATAGATACGATTGCGGCGGCTGTCAGCGAAGAGAGAGATACCATCGAAGATGTGTATGAACCATATTTGATGCAATTAGGTTTTTTAGGACGCACACCGCGTGGGAGGGTGGCGACTAAATCGGCCTATGAACATCTCGGTATTTCACAAACAGGGAAAGAGCAATGAAAACGAAACGATTACAATTGATGATTATGGCCACATTGTTTTTAGGTGTCAATGTGGGCGGTGCTGTTACAGCGGAAGCCGCGACAGTACAAAATAAGAGCGCTGCTGTAGCGAAAAAAACGGCATCATCTAAGGTTGTTATACCTAAATCCGGTATGCAGAAGAAATCTATATTTAGACCATTAGTGACTAAACCGGCACCAAAACCGGCGGTTACACAAAAGTCAACAAGTAAAGCGAGTTCTACTGCCGTAAAGAAGGCTACTGCTGTAAAATCCTCGACTAAATCCGTGAATACAAATACAAAGTCGTCTGCGGCAAAGGTACAGAAGTCATCGGATACAAACAGTATTGCGGCAAATACGGACACCATTACGAGAAATAAAGTCGGTACTGTGGTGACGTCTTCTGCAGAGCATAAGGAGCAGGTACCGAATGTACGTGTTTTATTGGGCAGTCGTACGCAGGATGCAACGGTAAAACCTACATCTGATTTAGTTGTTCTAAATAGTGCGAACGGTCAGGTCAGTCAGGTGGGAGCTAATCGTGGAACCATCATAGGCTTACGAGGTGGTAAAATCGCTGTTAACGGAAAGCCTGTTGACAGTGTGGTTACATTAAAACCTTCTAACAGCGAGGCCCCGTTTCTTTTTGAAGGAAAGCGCTATCGCGGGGGATTGACCTTACGCGCTAATAACGGCACGATGATGATTATCAATCTGGTGCCTTTAGAAGAATATTTATATGGTGTGGTTGCGCAAGAGGCTGTACCGTCTTGGCCGGCAGCGGCATTGGAAGCGCAGGCCGTAGCCGCTCGTACATATGCATTGCATACGATGGAGCAAAATAAGGGTAAATTATATGATGTGAGCCCTACTACGGATCACCAGGTATATGCCGGTGTTGCCGGTGAATCGGCCGCCACTACTGATGCAGTCAGAAAAACTAAAGGCGTTGTTATGCTTTATAATCAGCGCCCTATCAATGCGTTATTCCACTCCGACGGCGGTGGTTATACAGAGGATAGTGCCAATGTGTGGGGTAATGATATTCCGTATTTGAAAGGTGTAAAGGATTACAGTACCGGAACATCTACATCAAACTGGACGGTTACTACGTCGCGTCAGGCTTTGGAAAGCAAGCTGAATGCGGCAAGCAAGGGGGTCGGAAAATTGAAAAGTATTCAATTGACTCCGTTAGGTAAACCGGGTAAAGAAACATCTGATCGCGGTGTATCGGGGCGTATTAAGAGCGCTACTTTCATAGGCACATCCGGTAAAACCACCGTTGATGGTGATTCGTTGCGTAATATTTTAGGCTTGAAATCGACCTTGTTTGATTTTTATGTTAACCATAATCCGGAGAAGGGGAGCGAGAAAGCATATCATAATTTTACAGGTAAAAACGATACCGTTTATATTAAAGGTCACGGTTGGGGGCATGGTCTCGGTATGTCTCAATGGGGTGCTGCGGAGATGGCGAAACAGGCGAAACCGGGGGATGCCAATTATTATCAAACAATTTTACGTCACTATTATAGCGGCATTACATTAAAGAAAATGTACTGATAAGGATTACGATGAAAGTTACAGATTTTGATTATGAACTGCCGGAGGAACTCATTGCTCAACATCCTGTAGAACTGCGTGATACAGCGCGTCTTTTAGTCTTGGATAAGGTTACAGGAGCCGTTGAGCATAAAGCTCATTTCTATGATTTGTTAGAAGAACTGCATGAAGGCGATGTACTCGTATTTAATAATACGAAGGTCATTCCGGCACGACTCTATGGTCATCGCCGAGAATCCGGCGGTAAAGTGGAGGTCTTGCTGCTCACACCATGTGGTGAAAGTCGCTGGGAATGTCTTGTTAAACCGGGAAAAAAATGTCCTATAGGACAAGTTATTGAATTTGATGATCGACTTAGAGGCACCGTATTAGATAAAACTGAATTTGGCGGTCGCATTATTGAATTTACCTGTGATGGTGTATTTGATGATATCATTCAGGAGATCGGTGAAATGCCGTTGCCTCCGTATATTCATGAGAAACTGAAGGATAAAGATCGTTATCAGACGGTGTATGCAAAGGAAAAAGGCTCTGCTGCGGCACCGACGGCGGGGCTTCATTTTACGCCGCAACTGTTAGATGCAATCAAGGCAAAGGGAGTATCCTTGGAATTTGTTACCCTCCATGTCGGTATTGGAACCTTCAGACCGGTATCGGCGGAAAGCATTGAAGATCATGAAATGCATAGTGAATTTTTTGTTGTTCCTAAAGATGTAGCGGACCGCATAAATGCGGCGAAGCGCAACGGTTCCCGCATTATTGCGGTAGGAACCACGTCGGTGCGTACATTGGAGTCCGCCACCGATGATGATGGTATATTACAGGGGATGAGTGGATGGACGCAAATTTTTATTTATCCCGGGTATCAATTTAAGATGATTGATGCTCTCGTGACGAATTTCCATCTGCCCCAATCTACATTATTGATGTTGATCAGTGCTCTAGCAGGCCGTGAACATTGTTTGGCGGCTTATGAAGAAGCTGTTCGAGAGAGGTATCGCTTTTTCAGTTTTGGCGATGCTATGTTTATACGATAGGAGAGGACATGGCCAGTATAACCTTTGAATTACAAAAGACCTGTCCTCATACAGGGGCGCGTGCAGGTCTATTACACACACCTCATGGTACGTTTCAGACGCCTATGTTTATGCCTGTAGGCACACAAGCTACGGTAAAAACGATGACGCCGGAGGAATTGAAAGACATGGGCTCTCAAGTCATCTTGAGTAATACGTATCATTTATTTTTGCGTCCTGGCGCTGAATTGATTGAAGAAGCCGGCGGCCTTCATACATTTATGAATTGGGATCAGGCGATTCTTACAGATAGCGGCGGATTCCAGGTGTTCAGCTTGGGGGACATGCGTAAAATCACGGAGGAAGGTGTTACTTTCAGATCGCATATTGACGGATCGAAACAATTTTTATCACCCGAGGTCGCTACAAAGGTACAGGAACAGTTGGGATCCGATATTGCGATGGCCTTTGATGAATGCATTCCGTATCCGGCAGATCATGATTATGCTAAACGCTCTACGGCACGTACCACTCGATGGGCTCATCGATGTCAGGAGGCGCGTCATGCACATGACCGTCAAGGCATGTTCGGTATCGTCCAGGGCGGTATGTACAAGGCTTTGCGTAAACAAAGCGCTGAAGAATTGGTTGCGATGGATTTTGAAGGATATAGTATCGGCGGTTTATCGGTAGGTGAACCGCATGATTTGATGAATGAAATCCTCGAATATACTACACCGTTATTACCGACCGATAAAGCCCGTTATCTGATGGGGGTCGGTACGGCGGACTGCCTAGTGGAAGGCGTGGCACGCGGTGTCGATATGTTTGACTGTGTATATCCGACGCGGGTAGCTCGCAACGGGATGGCCATGACCTGGAAGGGGCGTCTCAATATTCGAAATGCCGTTTATAGCAGGGATTGGGGTCCGTTGGAGGAAGGTTGTCAATGCTATACCTGTCAAAATTATTCTCGCGCTTATATTCGTCATTTGTATAAGGCGGAGGAAATTCTAGCGTTGAGACTCGTAACATATCATAATCTTTATTTTTTACTTGAGTTTATGCGTCAAATGCGTCAAGCTATCCTAGAGGATCGATTCCCTCAATTCAGAATGCAGTTCTGGGATAGTTTTAAAAAATAGTAATTTAGTCTAGTCAAATTTATCTTAGATGGCTATACTAGAAAAGAAATACAAATTTATTATCTAGGAGGAAAAAATGGGAGATATCCAACAAATATTACAAACCAGCTGGCCGATTTTGTTAATGGTAGTGATTTTTTATTTCTTATTGTGGCGTCCACAAAAGAAACAACAAAAAGAACGCGCCAACCTTTTGGGCAGTTTGAAAAAAGGTCAGAAAATCGTTACTATCGGTGGTATTTATGGAGAAATCATTGAGCTTGACGATGAAAAGGTGAAGGTACAGGTTGCTGAAAAGGTTGAATTGACTTTTGCGCGCACCGCTATTGCAAATGTGCTTTCCAAGAAAAATAAGGACGAAAAATAATGAATACGAAGGAAGCAGTGCGCCGGGCGTGTAAATCCGTGCGCGCTGCTTTATCGATTGAAGATTGTGAACGATGGACAAAATCGTTAACAGAACAAATTACTTTGAATCCTCGGTATCAGTCGGCAAAGACCGTTATGGCTTATTTAGCGATGCCTAAAGAGGCTAATTTAGACGGTGTAATCAGACATGCCTTAATATGCGGTAAATCTGTATACGTTCCTGTATGTGTCGATAAGACGACGATGATTGCAGTTCGTCTGCAGTCTTTGGATGCTGTTACTCGTGGTGTTCTAGGTATACGTATTCCTCCTGAACCATATGATATCATCCAGCCGGATGATCTGGATTTGATTCTTGTGCCCGGTGCGGGATTTGACCGTTATGGCGGGCGCATGGGAATGGGAAACGGTTATTATGATCGATTTCTCGCGGGGCTTTCACCATCATTCTATATAGGCGTGTGTTGGAGTGCTCAATTGAGCGATACACCGATTCCGATGGATGAGCACGATTGTCGGGTGGAACAGATTATTACAGAGCAAGGCATAGTGCATTGCGTGCAGTAGAAGGGAGCAACTATTTTGAAAGGCAAAGCTATAGTAAAGTTTTTATTTGCCGTTGCTGTCATCATTGGGTTATTTGCGTACTTTATTCAACCTTTAGCGGGATCCTTGAAACAAGGTCTTGATTTACAAGGCGGTACGCATATCGTACTGGAAGCGGAAGATTCCGCAACCGGTGTGGCTGATAATGATGCGGTTGAACGGGCAAAACAGATCTTGGAGCGTCGTATTAATGAAATGGGGCTATCCGAACCGTTGGTACAACGTGAAGGGGCTCGTCGTATTATCATCGAATTGCCGGGGGTAAAAGATCCTGACGAAGCAATTAAACGTATCGGTAAGACAGCGGTGTTGGAATTTAAAAATGATCAGGGCCAAACCGTAATGACCGGTGATGATTTGAAAGATGCGAAGGAAGAGCTGGGACAGAATAAACAACCGCTTGTTGCCATTGAATTGAGCGATGAAGGGGCTAAGAAATTTGCCGATTTGACATCTAAAAATATCGGTCGTCGCATAGCGATTACATTGGATGGTAAAGAGTTGACGAATCCCGTAGTACAACAAGCTATTACAGGCGGTAAAGCGACTATTTCCGGCAGTCAAACGTTGGAAGAAGCCAAAGACTTAGCGATTCTTTTGCGTTCCGGTGCATTGCCTGTAAAAATCAATGTATTGGAAGTACGTACAGTGGGTCCGTCCCTGGGACAGGACTCGAAGGATAAATCCGTTGTAGCATTCAGTGCCGGGATCGCTATGATTATGATCTTCCTGATCATTTTGTATCGTTTGTCCGGTGTTGTAGCTAATCTTGCATTACTTGTGTATGTTCTGCTTCTATTACTCGTATTGGGCAAGGGCTTTGCTGCAACCATGACATTGCCGGGTATTGCCGGTATTATCCTGTCTATGGGGGTCGCGGTAGATGCGAATATCCTCATATTTGAGCGATTTAAAGAAGAGGTATTTTCCGGTAAATCCATGCGTGTTGCTATGGAAGCCGGTTTTAGCCGTGCATTGGCAACCATTACCGATGCGAACGTATCCGTTATTATTACGGCGGCTATTTTGACGATTCTCGGATCAGGACCTGTTAGAGGTTTTGCTATCAGCTTGGGTGTCGGTGTTGTGGTAAGTATGTTCACAGCGATTACTGTGAGCCATTTCTTATTGCGCTTATTGATTGATTGTAATTTCACGAACCATCCATTCTGGTTTGGTGCGAATATTTCCCCTGCCACAAGCGCAGATGCTTTTGCACCAAAAACTTTGAAAGGAGGTAAGCGCAAATGACATTAGATGTAATCAGACACCATCGCTGGTGGTTTGCCATTTCCTCTATTCTAGTTATTATCAGCCTTGTGTCGATTTTTACAAAGGGATTTAACTTTGGTATCGATTATACAGGCGGTACCATTGTCGAGGTGGTATTTGACAAGCCCGTAGAGGTTAGTCAGGTTCGTGATGTTTTGAAAGCATATAATCTTGAAAGCGCACAAATTCAGCTTTCCGGAGATACGACAGGTGATACGTCCGGTGAGGATGTAATGATTCGTACCCGTAACTTGGAGCCGAGTGAAAGCGCAGCCGTTGTAGAATCCTTAACAAAATCTCTTGGAACTAATACGGTTAAGCGTATAGAAACAGTAGGTGCCGTTATCGGTTCCGAGGTGACGGAACATGCGATTCTAAATCTTGTCATCGCTTTTGCCGCACTTGCACTGTATATTTCATATCGCTTTGAATATAAGATCGCTGTTTCCGCATTAGCGGCTATTCTTCATGATTTGATTATGGTTTTAGGCGTATTCTCGTATTTTCAGTTGGAAATCGATGCGTCTTTCTTGGCGGCGATTTTAACAGTCGTAGGTTATTCGATGAACGAATCCGTTGTTATTTTTGACCGCATTCGTGAAAATACTCATACTCATAAGCGTACGGATACATTTGCGGACTTGGCAAATGCATCTATTACGCAAAGTATTCATCGCAGTTTTTATACATTGGCAACGGTTATGTTCGCATGTGTATCCCTTTTTGTATTTGGCGGCGATACGACGAAAAACTTTGCATTATGTATGATTATCGGCTTTGCCAGCGGTGCATATTCCTCTATCTGCGTAGCTACTTCCTTGTGGGTCTTATGGAAAAGCCGTAATAAGAACGATATGCGCAATCAACAATAGTATAAGGATTACTTTTGCGATATTTATTGTGAAAGCATATAAAACCCCTTCGGGAATTTTCGTAATTCCTTGGAAGGGGTTTTGTATTTTGCACTATAGTTGCAGATATGAAAGGATTTTCATAAAGGGGATAGAATTTTAAATATACAATAAATATACTGTTTAAAAGAATAAATTATGTTGTAAAATGAATAAACGATGAAAATGAAGAAAGGGTGGAAAAATTTATTGACGTTTATTTTAGATATGCTATACTTATAAAAGTCATTACGTTACGGCTCAATAAATATTGAATTTTTAATCTATAAAAAGTTTAAAAAATGCTTGACGAAATGAACAGAACTTGATATTATAATCAAGTCGTCAGTTAACACGATCATTTCTTTGAGAAATGCTTGAACATTAGATTTTATCTGGGTTAACTGGTAACAGATCTTTGAAAACTGAACAATGATAGGTAATCAATCAAAACGATTGAACATATGCCAGAGTGCGGGTTTTGACACAGTCAAAACCAACCATAATTCAAAGCTACTTAATTGTAGCGACAACAAAACAAATGAGCTATTCAAATAGCTTCAAGATATCTTGGAGAGTTTGATCCTGGCTCAGGACGAACGCTGGCGGCGTGCTTAACACATGCAAGTCGAACGAAGAGCGACGGAAGCTTGCTTCTATCGATCTTAGTGGCGAACGGGTGAGTAACGCGTAATCAACCTGCCCTTCAGAGGGGGACAACAGTTGGAAACGACTGCTAATACCGCATACGATCTGACCTCGGCATCGAGGATGGATGAAAGGTGGCCTCTACATGTAAGCTATCACTGAAGGAGGGGATTGCGTCTGATTAGCTAGTTGGAGGGGTAACGGCCCACCAAGGCGATGATCAGTAGCCGGTCTGAGAGGATGAACGGCCACATTGGGACTGAGACACGGCCCAGACTCCTACGGGAGGCAGCAGTGGGGAATCTTCCGCAATGGACGAAAGTCTGACGGAGCAACGCCGCGTGAGTGATGACGGCCTTCGGGTTGTAAAGCTCTGTTAATCGGGACGAAAGGCCTTCTTGCGAATAGTTGGAAGGATTGACGGTACCGGAATAGAAAGCCACGGCTAACTACGTGCCAGCAGCCGCGGTAATACGTAGGTGGCAAGCGTTGTCCGGAATTATTGGGCGTAAAGCGCGCGCAGGCGGATCAGTCAGTCTGTCTTAAAAGTTCGGGGCTTAACCCCGTGAGGGGATGGAAACTGCTGATCTAGAGTATCGGAGAGGAAAGTGGAATTCCTAGTGTAGCGGTGAAATGCGTAGATATTAGGAAGAACACCAGTGGCGAAGGCGACTTTCTGGACGAACACTGACGCTGAGGCGCGAAAGCCAGGGGAGCGAACGGGATTAGATACCCCGGTAGTCCTGGCCGTAAACGATGGGTACTAGGTGTAGGAGGTATCGACCCCTTCTGTGCCGGAGTTAACGCAATAAGTACCCCGCCTGGGGAGTACGACCGCAAGGTTGAAACTCAAAGGAATTGACGGGGGCCCGCACAAGCGGTGGAGTATGTGGTTTAATTCGACGCAACGCGAAGAACCTTACCAGGTCTTGACATTGATGGACAGAACCAGAGATGGTTCCTCTTCTTCGGAAGCCAGAAAACAGGTGGTGCACGGTTGTCGTCAGCTCGTGTCGTGAGATGTTGGGTTAAGTCCCGCAACGAGCGCAACCCTTATCTTATGTTGCCAGCACGTAATGGTGGGAACTCATGAGAGACTGCCGCAGACAATGCGGAGGAAGGCGGGGATGACGTCAAATCATCATGCCCCTTATGACCTGGGCTACACACGTACTACAATGGGAGTCAATAGACGGAAGCGAAGCCGCGAGGTGGAGCGAACCCGAGAAACACTCTCTCAGTTCGGATCGTAGGCTGCAACTCGCCTACGTGAAGTCGGAATCGCTAGTAATCGCAGGTCAGCATACTGCGGTGAATACGTTCCCGGGCCTTGTACACACCGCCCGTCACACCACGAAAGTCGGAAGTACCCAAAGCCGGTGGGGTAACCTTCGGGAGCCAGCCGTCTAAGGTAAAGTCGATGATTGGGGTGAAGTCGTAACAAGGTAGCCGTATCGGAAGGTGCGGCTGGATCACCTCCTTTCTAGGGAGACATACACCGGGCCGAGCGCCCGGATGTCACTTAGGTCGACACTTTGGCGGGTAAGTAGACGTAGCATAAGCGCTAGCTGTACTTACTACTTATCATTGTTCGGTTTTGAGAGATCTGTAAAGACTCTCAGATGGTTTAATACCATTTACAATTTAATAGATTTCGATGGCTATCCGGGCGCATGAGATGAACGACGTCGCCGCGTAATGGTAATTACGCAGGACAAGTGAAGCGAATGCAACGACGATAGACGCGAAATATATGAATTGTTTGTTCTTTGAAAACTGCATAGAAGAATTAATATATATTTGTAAGGTCATCTCTTAGAATTTCTAAGTAGGTTGACCCGAGCACATAGGAAATAATTCTCTGACTTAATTGGTGACGTACATGAATATGTACGGCTACAAATGAACGACAATGTATCTAATGCATGTCAATGAAATCTAAGAATAGATTTTCGTCAGAATTGGATGGATAACGAGGCGTGCCAGTGAGGTGATGTCGCCGCGTACTCATGTACGCAAGACAAGCCGAACGCAGCACAACGAAGTTAGCCGCAAATTATGGCGTAAAATAAGTAAAGATTTTAAGGGCGTACGGTGGATGCCTTGGCGATATCAGCCGAAGAAGGACGCGGTAAGCTGCGAAAAGCTACGGAGAGGTGCAAGCAACCTTTGACCCGTAGGTATCCGAATGGGGGAACCCGGCAGTGGTTATGCACTGTCACCCATACCTTTGAGTATGAGGAGGGCACCCGGGGAACTGAAACATCTAATTACCCGGAGGAAGAGTAATCAAACGAGATTTTCTCAGTAGCGGCGAGCGAACGGGAAAGAGGCCAAACCGGAGCGGGCAACCGCACCGGGGTTGAGGACAGTCATCAAGTGTAAATGAGGTAGAAGAATGGAGCTGGAACGCTCAGCCGTAGAAGGTGAAAGCCCTGTAATCGAAACCTTGCATACACGGGACTGTATCCGGAGTACCACGAGACACGTGAAACC
>NZ_LT906470.1:1297500-1557500 GCF_900187285.1 Veillonella rodentium
CCGTAAAATACGAGGAGAGCCGAAATACCGGAGCCTAAGAAAGCGGCTACGGCCACGCCGGCCAAAATAATTCGACTCGGTCTGATGCCGTTTTTCCAGGCCAATGCGTAGACCATGAGGGCCGCCCCCATAGCACCTAAAAAAGCTACTAAAGGCACGATATAATCATAGCCGGGAAATAATATCAGAACGATAACGCCAGCAAGGCCCGCTCCTGATGATACCCCTACTATCTGAGGATCCGCCAGTGGATTCTTCATGACCGCCTGTAAAATAGCACCGGATACGGCGAGAGAAGCCCCTACAAAGGCGGCCACAATATTACGAGGAAGCCGTATATTCCAAATGATTTGAGATGAAGTTGATGTCAGCTCCGAAGATGTAATGGCTTGCCAAATATCCTGTAGCGACACATATGTGGAACCGTACAATAACGAAAAAATCATGCTGGATACGACGGCACCCACCAGAATAATCATAACAAGCATACGAAATGCTTTACGATCAGTTGCAGTACCCATAGTTTACTTCTCGTGTTTACCTTCTACAAAGAGCATGTCATTGCGTTTCACATCTGTATAAAGCAATGCATTACATACGGATGCGGCAATCGGACTGCCGCCCTTGTTGCCTTTTACGGTAATATACGGTACAGGGGACACCTCCATGAGGTAATCTTTGGATTCGGCCGCCCCCACAAAGCCTACAGGAATACCGATGATAAGGGCCGGTTTTACACCTTCTTCGAGAGCAAGGCGCAATACTTCGTAAAGTGCAGTCGGCGCATTACCGATAGCGACGATTTGGCCTTCTAACTGTTTGCCGAATGTACGCATGGCTGCGATAGAGCGCGTAACCCCCAATTCTTTCGCCATCTTAGCTACATTTTCATCCTTGATGAGGCAATGTACTTCATTACCGCGAAGTTTAAGAGCCGGTTTGGAAATACCCGTGCGTACCATTTCCACATCAGTGTAAATATCTGCCCCCTTATCTAACGCTTCGATGCCCTTTTGTACCGCATCAGGGCTCATTTTAACGAGTTGTGCGTATTCCACGTCACCGGAAGCGTGAACCGTTCTGGATACAACGCGGATCTCATCATCGCTTAACCCCAAATCCTTTACATAATCGTAAATGATTTCCATACTTTTATCTTCAATGGCTTTAGGATTTTTTACGTAATCCATTAGTGTCCTCCCATAAATTAAAAAATTCTTCATTCGACGAAACCATAGGCCCTTCAATGGTCACACGCGGCCTGTCGATAACAATAACATGGATATTAAGGTCCATGGCGGCCTGCAGTTTCGTATCCGCTCCGCCGACGAGGCCGGAGTTTTTCATCACCACCACGCTCGCCTTCGTATCATGAAACATGATGCGATTCATATCATATGAAAACGGACCTTGTACGGCAACAATGCGTTTCGGACTCACCTTGAGGTCCTCCATCATGGTGAGTACCTCTGCGGTCGGCAAAATCCGAGTCCATACTTCACAATCCCGTAAAGCTTCAGACTTGGCAAAAATATGCATCGTCTTACTGCCTGTCGTCAAATATATATGACCGTTGTTTTCTTTTGCTAATCGGCCTGCCATATTTGCCGCTTCCGCTTCATCCGTTACGATATGCAATTTATCGTAATCCGGTAGCGGCACCTCTTTACGCTCGAAGCGAACGAACGGAATATCCATCGCCTTCGCCGCATCCTGAGCCGTCGACGTTACGATAGCCGCATAAGGATGGCTGGCATCAATCAATAAACGTACATCGTGTTCCGCGATTAAATTCTGCATAGCCTGTTGATCGAGGCGTCCCGTATGAACTGTAATGCCTTTATGAGCGGCCAACTCCGCTCCATATTGACTCACCACGGTAACCAGTACATCTTCACCGGTCCGCTCCTGAATGTCTACCGCTAAAGTGCGTCCATCCAAAGTCCCGGCGATGACCCATATCATAATTTGTAGCCTCGCGGTGTAATCATACGGCCATTTTCAACATATGTTTGGCTGTTACCGATGATAACGAGGGTCTGCATATCCACTTCTTCGTTTGTAAAGTTTTCAAGGTCGGAAATAATCATATGTTGACCGGCACGCCCTGCTTTTTGCACGATGCCGACCGGTGTTTTAGGATCACGATATTTAAGAACGATATCGCGAACTTCATCAAGATGCGTTACGCGTTTTTTACTGCGCGGATTGTAAAGGGAAATAACCATATCCCCTTGTGCACAGAGGTCAGCACGTTTTTTAATGAGATCCCAGGGAGTCATCAAATCACTTAGGGAAATCACCGCAAAATCATGCATCAACGGCGCCCCCAATATGGATGCCGCTACGTTAACAGCACTTAGACCCGGTACGATATCTACGGAAGGACGTCTGTCGGCAGGCACTTTATTAGCCAATTCCAACACAAGCCCCGCCATGCCGTATACGCCGGAGTCACCGGAGGATACTACCACAACCTGATGCCCTTCTACAGCGAGATCAACCGCTTGTTGACAACGGTCCACCTCTTGCATCATCGCCGTTCCCACAGTCTCCTTGCCTTTGATTAGATCCTCAATCAAATCGAGATATGTCAAGTACCCTACCACGCGGTCTGCCGCCAGAATAGCTTCACGCGCCTGTGGCGTCATAAACTCCGCATTACCCGGTCCGATGCCGATTACCTTGATGTTACCTGTGCAATGGCAATTGTTGTTTTGGGATACACCGTTTTGTGTTGTATTAATGTTCGGCTCCTGGCCGCCAGTAGTGCTGTTGTTTCGCATACGTTTCCTACTCCTATTGTTCCTTTTACAAATGTTGATTCACTTAATTTCTGTTCTTCAATGAGCGGTGCCATTTCATCCTGCGTATAGAATACAATGGGCCACCCTAACACCTTAACGGCCTCCAACAGGCCGACTTCATCTTGCTTCACGATAACCGATGCGGCTGTTACGATGCTCTTTGGTGAAAGCTGATGTTCCGCCAATGATGAACGAATAGCGCCTAAAATGAGCTCCTTCGGCGTATCTCGACGACATCCGATACCCACCGTATAGGTTCGAGGACGTAAAATCAGTTGATTCGGATGTTCGGGGATAACCTTGTCGGTTATGACAACGCGGAAATTTACCCCGTTCACGCTATCGAATAACTCTTCGACAGTCACCAAATGCACCACACTATGGTTACCGATATGTTGTTGTGCGGCGTGTTTCAAATGATCAGCATCGATTAAACCGCTGTCGATACAGTAGTCGACTTGCTTTCCACCAACAATGGCGGAATTTACATTGATAAGCGTTTGAAAGTCATCCACCAACAGATGTTCATGGCGTGCCAACACATCTGGTGCCGGCAATCCGTTTACATCCGTTGCGGTTGTGATAACAGGATCCGCACCGATAGCTAATGAAATGGCTTGTGTCCATTCATTCGCACCGCCGAGATGCCCCGACAGCAAGCTGATTACATGATGTCCAGCCTCGTCCATCACAACAATAGCGGGATCCTTAGATTTATGTTCAATATAAGGGGCAATCATGCGCACTACGATACCAAGGGCCATAATGCATAGCACCTGATCGTAGTCCCTGAAAATCTGCTCGATATGATTTTTCAGGGAATCAAAATAGATTGCCTCCCCACCGGAAGTACGATTCGATTTTTCATAACAATCCGCATGAGGTGCCACCAAAGACTTAATACGTTGTCCCAACAGAGCGCCACGCTCCGACACGGACAAAATCGCCGTCTTCGTTTGATGCTTTCCATTCATGGATACATCTGCCGATCCGGTTTGCCGCATATGGTTTGTTTCACCTGGATTCGTATCGGATACAAAAGATTTGCTTTTCATCAGTCTTTTGCGCTCCGGTACATATGAGCAAAACCTTTATCATACAGTTTAGATAGTTCATATTCACTATCCAGCACATGACTTACCACGATCATAGCCTGACGTAATACGCCTTCCTTGGCCACGATTTCCGCGATGGTTTCCAATGTACCGCGAATAATGCGCTGATCCGGCCAGGATGCTTTCACCACGATAGCCACAGGCGTCGTCTTGTCATAGCCGCCCTCAATGAGTTCCTCCACGACCTTATCGAGCATCTGTACGCTGAGGAAAATACACATAGTGGCTTCATGAGCGGCAAGCATGCGCAATTTTTCCTTCGGAGGCATCGGTGTACGGCCTTCCATGCGCGTAATAATTACCGTTTGAGATACATTCGGCAATGTATATTCCTGTTTTAATGCCGCCGCCGTTGCAAGAAATGAGCTTACGCCGGGCACGACTTCATAGGTAATACCCATGCCGGCCAGAGCATCCATCTGTTCCTGAATAGCACCGTAAATAGCAGGGTCACCTGTGTGAAGGCGAACTACGCTTTTACCAGCCTCAACAGAAGCTTTCATAACAGCCAACACCTCATCAAGGTTCATAGTAGCACTGTTATGGATTTCACAGCCTGGTTTACAAGCCTCTAAAATGGCAGGGTTTACCAAAGAGCCGGCGTAAATAACAACGTCTGCCTCTTGCACTAAACGATACCCTTTACGAGTAATTAACTCAGGATCTCCAGGGCCTGCGCCTACGATATGTACGTCAACCATATTACTCTCCTTCTGCGATACGCGTTGCAGATACGATAAAAATCGGGCTCAATGGGTCTAACAAATGATAGGGACCAGCCTTGCGGTAACGGCTGATGGACATTTGGTACCCTTCATAGGTGAAAGGACGTCCTTTCAGTTCCTTCAAAATGGTGTAACCAGTTTCCATCGTTACCGCCGTCACAACGAGGCGACCGCCAACCTTCAATAAGCGCTGTGCTTCATCCACAATGGCGCCCATGCCGCCGGCGCTGCCGCCGATAATAACCGCATCAAGCTCAGGCAATTCTTCCATGCCTTCAGGGGCTTTCGCCTTGATGACGGTCATATTATTCACATTGAACTTCTTCATGTTCTCATGAATCAGCTCGATGCCTTTATCAAATCGCTCAATAGCATAAACATGCCCCTTCGGCGCAGCTAAGGCCGCTTCGATAGAAATCGAACCGGTCCCTGCACCTACATCTAGCACGTTGCTATCTTCCCCGATGCGCGCCTCATTCATAACGGCTTTGCGAATCTCGCACTTCGTCATGGGCACATCGCCGCGAATAAATTCCTCATCGGGAATTCCGAAAAAATGTCTCATCCCAGTACCACCATAACGGAATGTCCGAAGCCTTCCAGCTCAGTTAAGACCTCCAGCGTGGAGTCTACGATTCTTTCATCATCGTAGCTCAATCGCTCAAGGGCCGCTGCACGCGTTTCGGGCGGCCATCCCTCATCAATTAAAATACGCGCAATATGCGCCGGATTATATTCGGGATCCGTCAAAAATCCCATCTTTTTCCCTGCTTTGTAGACGAGCTGTTCCGGTGCCGGCTGGCGCCCGTGAAAGCTCATCAGATCCGCATCATGCCACACCTCATTGAGACGCGCAAAAGCAAATGTCATCGAACTGATGCCCGGCACGACCTCAATCGGATTAGCAGTAAATTTTTTCTTTAAATAAGGCAACAGGCTGTAATAACCCGTATCACCGCTGACCATCACGACCACATCATGGTCATTGAGCTCATGCTCAATTTGTTCAGACAGTAAACTGAGTTTTCCCGTTACAGGGTATGTAATTTGTCCCGGTTCCTGAAAGTCCTCTAAAGATCGTTCACTGCCCACCAGGACCGTAGCATGTTTAATTAAATTAAGACCTTTAGGCACCACATAATCAGGATTACCTGGACCAATGCCTACGATATACAAGGTATGTGCCATTGTTCAAGTTCTCCCATCTCTTTTGCATGCTTATCCATTGCTAAAATCTCGCCTTTTAAGGTCGTAATGATGATGCCTACCTCTGCTTCATTAGCAATATATCGCTCACTCCGTAGAGAGGCACGATCTACAACACGTTGGTATACACCAGTCAGTCCTTCTCGCTCCAAAATAGGGAACGTAGACTCTGTAGTCTGGCAATTAAATAACTCTTCACAAACCACTTGCGACGCCCCTTCCAAGGCAGCATATGCCACGATACTTTCCATACGGCCATCACTCATGCGATTATGAGTATGGAAGCTACCACTAGCTAGTTTGATTAATTTACCGATATGACCGATGATTAATATTCGTTTGAATCCAATCTGTACAGCCTTTTCAAGCATAAATCCAATAAAATTACTCGTTTCTGCCATTTGGTTCTTATGAATACCTAATACTTGCTCTGCCAGATCTTGACCGATACGCCCAGGTACGAGAACAGCTGTTTCACATCCGTTAGCCTTCATAACTTTCAACTGGGGCACTAACGAGTTCTTAAACCCTTCTTCACTCATAGGCTTAACAATACCTGTAGTACCAATAATGGAAATGCCACCTTCGATTCCCAATGTGTGGTTTAACGTTTTCTTAGCCAATACCATACCGTTCGGTACGCTAACAGTAACGGTAACCCCTTGTCCACGTACACATAGCTCTTCAAAGACGATGTTCATCATCGTCCGAGGTCCTGGATTGATAGCCGGTTCTCCAGGCGGCATAGCAAGGCCCGATTTTGTTACGGTCCCTACGCCAAAGCCCGCTCGGAATCGTAGTTCACCAGTATCATCAAGGGTCACTGTCGTTTCCACATCATTGCCATGAGTTACATCAGGATCGTCACCGCCGTCTTTCATAACGGTTACCTTCGCCGATGTATCTGATAAAACCTCCACTGCTTTAATAGGCACCTGAATATACTGACCTTGCGGATTTTCAATGACCACCTGTTCCACGATATTGTTATCTAAGAGGGCCAATAAACCAGCTTTCATACCTGCCGTAGCGCATGAACCCGTGGTATATCCACCCTTCATGTCCTCTACTCTCATAAGGCCTCCTACACCGATAGAGTTAGCAGATCAAAAGAATCGAACACGCCCTATCATGAACACATGTAACTAGGAACGGAAATTTACGAATTGCAGTTCAACAGGAATATCCAGCTGTTTCAACATTTGGATAACCGCTTGCAAATCATCTTTATCCTTACCGGATACGCGCACCTGATCTTCCTGAATCGACGCTTGGACCTTCAATTTCATATTTTTGATCGCTTTTACCACTTCTTTGGCATTTTTTTTAGTAATGCCTTTTTTGATGGTAATCACTTGGCGAACCGTAGCACCCGCAGCCGGTTCCACCTTGCCGTAATCAAGATTTTTGATCGCTACATTACGCTTAACCATCTTACCCTTTAATACGTCGATAATGGCGTTCAATTTGTATTCGTCATCACCGACAATCTTAATAGTGTCGCCTTCAAGACTAATCTCCGCCTTAGAGCCGCGGAAATCATAACGAGTGCCGATTTCCTTCCTCGCCTGATTTACCGCATTATCCACTTCCTGCATATCCACTTCGGACACTACATCAAAGGAACAATCTTTAGCCATTTTATACCTCCTACACCTGAACCTGTTGGGCATAAGGTTCATAGCATTACTTTCATCATCCTCATATTCCAAATGAAAGTGTAAAACTACACCAAAACAGAATATATCTCTATAATTATACCTTAAAACAGGCTTATTTTCTAGGTAAATCGATTTTCTTAATTATAATTGTTAGCTATGTATTAATGAAGCTTTTATAAGTATAGTGGAAGTTCTCTAATACGATACACAATGCAATACATAAGGCCAATAACACAAAAAAACTAGCAACATACATAATACATGTACATTGCTAGTTCTCATATAACTCTATTATGTTGTATTTAGTTTATGAACCATAACTAAAGACAATAGCAATTCATAAAGACCTAAAAGCCAATTGATATTACAAAACGTTTACCGCATCATATTTAGGTTGTACAATCCATTCCCCTTTAGAATTCATAATACCCCATTTACCTTTAGATTTAACAGAGCTAAAACCATGGTTGAAGGATTTAGCATCTTCAATAAGTTTGTTTGTATCTCTAAATAATACATGACCGTCATTATCGATGATCGTATAGCCCTCTTTACCAGTATGAACCCACGTTACAGTATCGTTGTTGAACGGTTCAATAGTTGCTTCTGTTTGAGCAGAATACATAGATTTACCATTACTCATATCAATAAGATTTTTAACATGATCTTTCACGACTACTAAACGATCTGTACCTGCAAAGGAAATAGAATCATATTTAAAGGACACTACTTGTTTACCTGTAGATACATCAAAAATGCCCCATTTTTCAGTCTTATTATCTTTTAACGCTAATAGACCATTCAATTTATCCATTTCACCTGCATCATAATCGCCAGGTTGAATAACAACTTCACCTTTACGGTTCACGAAATATAAATTACCAGCATCTTTAATTACTGTGCCATAAGCTGTAATAGGCCATACTTTATCTTTTTTGCTATCGATAACAATGTTGCCAGAGCGATCGATATAGCCGCGTTTTGCACCATCATAAGCAAAACCATCTACGTGGTAATGTTGACCACCTAAAAGTGCACCACCAAGGATACCTCCCACGATAAAGCCACCTACAAGACCACCTAAGTTAAACCCACTTACGGAGCGACGATATTCAGCAAGACCATTGCGGAATGCATATACCTCTTTAGAAGGAGCATTAAATAATTCTTTACCAGTACCATCAATAGCTACGATTTTACCTTTAGCATTCTTAACAAAAGCACGGTCTTCGCTAAAACCAGTCACAACTTGACGGAATTGTGGAGCAATCACTACTTTGTCGTCAGTAGTCTTAAAGCCGTATTTTCCTTTTTCTTTAAACTCTACATAGGAATCGCTTGGATACTCTTGAGTTGCTTCTTGTTTAACACGTTCTTTTAAAGCTTCCTCTTCAGAGATTTCCACACCCTTAGGTGTAACCCAAGTTTCTGTTTTCTTATCTACTTGAGCTAACACATTGCCTGTTTTATAATCAACATCTTTAATTTCTTTATACTTAGGTTCAATAGCAACAGTACCATCTGGACGAATAATACCCCATTTACCGCCTTGTTTCATAGATGCTAATACACCATGCTCAAGAACTTCATCATTTTTGAAAGTAGTACCTTTACCAGATTTCAAAGATTTTGGTGCATCACGATAAGGGTTTAATGCACTTGATACATCAGCCGCGATATAACCAGAAAGTGCACTACGTTCTTCAAGTTTTTGAGGAGTCATTACGCCTACACTAGCTTTAGTGCTTTTAATGGAGCTAGAGCTTTCTGTGCGCACAGTAGAAGTTGATGTAGTTGTTGTATGTTGCTCACGGGTTACACGTGTACTAGTCGATGTTGGTGTATCGTGGTTTGTTACCGTTGTACTACTAGTAGATGTTGTAGTAGATGCCGCAAAAGTTGTTGTAGACATAGCCGCTAACACACATGCGACTAATACAGATTTCTTGTTAATATTCATAAACCTCTCCTTTTATAGAATAAGCTATAACCATACAGTCATTAACATACATACATAGTTCTTAATATATACTGTTATAACTAAACACACAGTTTTACAGTAAAAAAGTTCACACATAAATAATGTATAAAATTTAATAATTCAAATTATACTATATGGACCTTCATAAATACAACGAATTATGAAAAATTCTTCATTTATATTTTATTTGTTATAATAATACGTATGAAAGCAGCAACGATAATCGACTTGATTGTAGACTCTAATGTACACACACAATCTATAAATCATGTTATAAAACAACAGCATATTTCCCAGCGCATGAGACGCCGTTTACGAAATAATGGCATCATAACAGTTAATGGTAAATTTGCTACCTGGAATACGCTCATTCACGGTGGCGATCATCTCGTTATGAAGTTAACTCCAGAGCAAGAGTTTAGCCTAAGCCCTATGAGTTTAGATATCATATATGAGGACGAATATATTTTAGTCATTAATAAGGCGGCTGGTATTCTTATGCACCCTACTTCTATCGTCCGAGATCATACGCTGGCAAATGGTGTACTTCATTACTACCAAGAAACAAATCAGCATTATGATTTCCATCCTGTACACCGATTAGATAAGGATACCTCAGGTATTGTCATCATTGCTAAAACATCGGTGGTCCAACATGCTTTTGATAAAAAATACACCCATTTTTACAAAAGCTACGACGCCATTATAGAAGGACATCTCCCTGCTGTGCCTATAAGCATTAACTGGCCTATAGGTCGTAAACCAGGCAGTATCATTGAGCGCTGTTGTACAGTCCAAGGAAAGCCAGCTCGCACGGATATAACTATTATTAGTAAAAATACAAGCAAAATCAGTAGTGGTAAGATTAATTCTGATGATGTGATTACGATGAATAATAATAGTAATGTATGTTTAACTGACAGCTCGCTTACATCTTATAATCAGTTTACCCATGTACGGTGCTTATTGCACACAGGACGCACCCATCAGATTCGAGTTCATTTATCTCAACTAGGGTATCCACTAGCTGGTGATGACTTATACGGTGGTCATCTAGAATCTATCCAACGCCAAGCACTGCATGCAGCGCGCGTAAGCTTTTACCATCCCGTAACAAATGAATGGCTCGAACTGCATGCAGAAATACCGGAGGATATGAAAGTATTGCTAAGCGATTGAGCTGATATAATACCCTAAATAAATGCTCCTACACAGAAATAACCCACATGGGTCACATAACAAGACGAATTTTATGTATAAGTTATACAAAAAATATTGGCCCTTTATAGTGTTTCTTGATATACTTAACTTGAATTGATATATGATTGCAATAACACTAGTTTTTTATCTAGCTCATATGCGCTAGAAATACTAACAGTCACAGTATTAATAACATGATATGACAGGCTCTAGAGCCAAGGAGGACAACATGCCATTAGTTACTACTACAGAAATGTTCAAAAAAGCCTATGAAGGCGGCTATGCTGTTGGCGCTTTCAATGTAAACAACATGGAAATCGTACAAGGTATCGTAGATGCAGCGAAAGAGGAACAATCTCCTCTTATCTTGCAAGTATCTGCAGGTGCTCGTAAATATGCTAAACATATTTACCTTGTTAAACTCGTAGAAGCAGCTCTTGAAGACAGCAACTTACCGATCGCTCTTCACCTTGATCACGGCGATTCCTTTGAAATCTGTAAAGACTGTGTAGATGGTGGTTTCACATCCGTTATGATCGACGCATCTCACTATGATTTCGATGAAAACGTAAAAATCACTAAACAAGTTGTTGAATATGCTCACGCTCATGGCGTTGTAGTAGAAGCAGAATTAGGCCGTTTGGCTGGTGTTGAAGATGATGTAAACGTATCCGATGCAGATGCTCGCTTTACAGACCCAGAACAAGCTGCTGAATTCGTACACCTAACTGGCGTAGACTCCTTAGCAATCGCTATTGGTACTAGCCATGGTGCTTACAAATTCAAAGGAGACCCTTACCTTGATTTCGATCGTTTGAAAAAAGTGGGCGAATTATTGCCTAACTTCCCAATCGTATTGCATGGGGCATCCTCCGTATTGCCTGAATTCGTAGCAAAATGTAATGAATTTGGTGGCAACATCCCTGGTGCACAAGGCGTACCTGAAGAAATGCTTCGCAAAGCAGCTCAAATGGCGGTTTGCAAAATCAATATTGATACAGACCTTCGCCTTGCTATGACTGCATCTGTACGTGAATACTTGGCTCAAAACCCATCTGAGTTTGACCCACGTAAATATTTAGGACCTGCTCGTGATGCTATTAAAGGCATGGTAGCTCACAAAATTAAAAATGTATTAGGTTCTTCTAACAAACTATAATCAATGGCTAGTGGATTTTTAAAAGGAACCTTAATTTTAACAATTGCCGGTTTCGTAGTGAAAGCCATCGGTAGTATCAACTGGATTCTTCTATCTCGCATCTTGGGTGGTGAAGGCATCGGTATCTACCAGATGGCCTTTCCTATCTATTTGTTACTATTACAAATTTCGAGCGCAGGTGTGCCGATTGCCATCTCTATTTTGACGGCAGAACGATTAGCCTTACACGACTTTGGTGGTGCTAAGAGAGTATTCAATATTTCTTTTACAATGTTGACTATAACAGGTTTTATCGCCAGTCTTGCCATGTACTTTGGTGCAGATTGGTTAATCTCTAGTGGTCTCATTGCTGAAAGCCGTGCCTACTACTCTATCATCGCGCTCGCTCCGGCAGTATTCTTTGTAACATGGATTTCCTGTTTCCGCGGGTATATCCAAGGCTATGAAATGATGACGCCTACGGCGATTAGCCAAATTGTAGAACAATTGCTACGGGTTATCATTATGCTCGGTGCTGCTGCTATTTTATTACCTTACGGTTTACCGGCCGCGGCAGGTGGCGCTAGCTTGGGTGCAGGTGTAGGTGCTTTTGGGGCCTTCCTGGTGCTGTTGTATTATTACTACAAATTACCTAAGGCTAGTAGTACTGGTGAAAGCTACGATGGTCCCCGTGAATCAGCTAAAGAAATTTTGTCACGACTCTTAACATTGTCCATACCAATTTCCTTAGCAAGTATCATGTTACCGTTGACGGCGAATCTCGATTTACTTATCGTTCCACGTCGCTTATTAGATGCTGGATTCCCGATGAACGAAGTAACAGAACTCTTCGGTTACCTTACTGGGATGGCGGTACCGCTCATCAACTTGGCTACCATTATTACCGCAGCCCTTGCGACAAGCATTGTACCAGCTATCTCTCATGCCTTTGCAAAACGCGATCATCAAGGTATATATGATCGCACTGCAGGCTCTATGCGACTAACATTTATGGCAACCGTACCATTTACAGTGCTATTATATGTACTTGCTGCCCCCACCGTTACACTGATTTACAATGCGCCTAAGGCAGAATTAGCAACGCAAATCACGGCGTTCTCTATATTCTTCCTAGGTGTGCATCAAGTAACAACAGGTATCTTACAAGGTCTCAACAGGCCACGTATTCCAGTCATAAATATGGGGATTTCTCTCATAATCAAGGTTATCCTTAACTGGACACTGACTGCTATTCCTTGGCTGGGGATCGGCGGTGCCGCCTGGGCAACCGTTGCTGATATTGGCTTTGCCGCATTACTTAACTTGATTTATATCAAAAAATACACAGGCTACTTCCTTGATATTTCCCTACTTTGGAAAAACGTGGTCAGTGCTGGTGTTATGGGTATACTTATTTTCATGAGTTACCATTACTTAATAGACATCCTACCTATGTGGGCTAACTTTATACTCACTGGTATTGAAGGATTGCTACTATACGTAATTATCATGGTCCTTTTAAAAGGCCTCAATAAAAACGATGGTGCTAGCATGCCACTCGTTGGTAGATTTTTTAGATAAGCTGTATATACTTACATAAAAATAGGTTCCTAATAGTCACCTATATGACCATTAGGAACCTATTTTTTATTTACTTATTTTAATCTTCTTATTTTAAGCCTGTATACCTATCATTGTTAAAATTTCCATTATGATTGGAATTACTACAACAAATAGTATGGTACTAATCATTACAAGACCTGTAGCAAATGGCAAATCAGCTTTTGATTCATTAGCTACAATTGGCAATACTGCAATAACAGGTCCTGCTGATTGTACAACAAAGGTAATGATTGCAATTGGTTCTAGAACTATGTCTGCTCCATATTGTAAAGCCATAATCAAACAGAGCATGATAATCGGGGAAATGACAAATCGTCCTACAATCCCACCGATGGAGTCTTTATTTAAACGCATGCTTTTTAAGCCCGCATCATGAAGTACAACACCTATATAAATCAAGGATAATGGGGTTACCATATCGCCTAAGTAATTCAAGGTAGTATGCAAAATTGGAAGTAAAGGAATTTCAAAGAACAAGAAGATTAAGGCCACAAAAAAACCTATCAATGGTGGTGGTAATAACTTCTTCCAATCAAATTTAGGTTTCTTGCTTTTACCTTCAGTAAATACTGAACTATTATTTATACTATCAATCTTATAGGAGCCATTATTAAAATCTACTTCAGAATTTGGCAGTGGATCTAGTTCTATAAGGAATACTCCCACCATCCATACGGAAATAGTGTTACCGATGTAATATAACAGGAAATACGGCAGCGCATCTTGACCAAAGAGTGCAATTTGCACTGGTAACCCAATAAACAAGCAGTTATCATTTACTACCATATTGATAAAAATACCACGTCGTCCTTTAGGAACTTTCAACATTTTCATCATAATAAACGCTACGATATATGCGATAACATATGTTAGGACAACCACTAACATGCCATATCGTAAATTCCATATATCAGAAGTATGTAGGTGATGTAATACAGATACAAATACGCCCGCTGGTAATGCAACCGACATGATAAATCGCGATAAATTACCGCTAAAGGTAGGATTAAACATGCCCCGCCCTTTTAATATATATCCTAACAAAATAAGTAGCACAATAGGTATGATACTTTGTAAAGATGTTAGAAAAACCATAGTAACCCTCCCGCACAGTTCATTCGTAGTTTATCATATCATGTTTCGCACTAAACATATACAACTATATCTTGAAAGAAAATATAGTAAAATGTATCAACTTTAACATATCTTCTCTATTATAAGTCTTATAATTATATCTATTAGTAGTGTTTTTATCTAGTAGTGTTTTTATCCATAAAATCTGATACACTAACATAAGGTTGTACAGATTTTTACACATATGAGGTGATATTATGACGAAACCATTTATTGGCATATCTGGCAATATCTTACGAGATAATGGTGGTCCTTACGTAGATTTATTGCGCTCCTACGTAAACCAAGACTATCCTCGTTCTATTGAGAAAACTGGTGGTATTCCTGTTATAATTCCATTTACCCAAAATCTTGATGTAGCTCGCGAAACGGTAGCAAAGCTTGACGGCTTACTATTATCCGGTGGCCATGATGTATACCCGCTCCACTATGGAGAAGAACCTTTGCAAGGTCTTGGCGATGTATTTCCGGAGCGCGATCAATTTGACTTTGCCTTAATCAAAGCAGCAGAAGAAAAACAAATTCCCATCTTTTGTATCTGTCGTGGCTTACAAATCTTAAATGTATATCGTGGCGGCTCTTTATTCCAAGACTTAAAATATGATCAAAACTGTACAATAAAACACTCTCAGAATCAAACACCTTCTCTTGGTACCCATACTGTAGAGATTAAGACCAACTCAAAACTAGCTAGTGCTATAGGTTACAATACTTGGATTACGAATTCCCATCATCACCAAACAGTTAAAAACGTCGGTAAAGGATTACAAGTTGTAGCAAGAGCTAAGGATGGTACTGTAGAAGGTTTAGAGGACCCATCCTATCCTTGGTTAGTCGCCTGTCAATTCCACCCAGAAATGATGTCTACAAGTGATGAAAATGCAAAACGTTTATTTACTGCATTCGTAAAAGCAGTTCGAGAAAATATAACTAAATAGTAGGAAGATTATATCATGAAAGAAACAGGAAAATTTGACTTTTGGAGTATTGTACTCCTTGGCATCAATGGTATTGTAGGGACAGGTATTTTCCTACTACCAAACAAAGCATATTCTATAATTGGTTCCGCTAGCTTAGGCGTCCTATTATTTGACGCCATTATCGCAGGTTGTATCGCCCTTTGCTTTGCAGAGGCAGCCAGCCTATTTACACGTAATGGAGGTCCTTATCTATATGCAAAACATGCATTAGGTGATTTCTGGGCCTTTGAAGTGGGCGTTCTAAAATGGATCGTAACCGTTATTGCCTGGGCGGCTATGGCCGTTGGCTTTGCTACAGCATTAGGTGCTGCAGTACCAGCTTTAAGTGGTGATTTTGCAAAGGATGTCATTTCATTTATCTTAATTGTAGGCCTTACGATTGTAAATATATTTGGTGTTAATGTATCAAAATTCGTTAATAACTTAATTACTATCTCTAAGTTAGTTCCGCTTACCCTATTCATTGCAATTGGTATCTTCTTTATAAATGGAGCTAACTTTACGCCTGTATTCCCACAAGATACCTATGTAGATGGATCATTTGCACAAGCAGCAGTACTTCTATTCTTTGCCTATACAGGATTTGAAGTTATTGCCATTGCTGCAGAAGATATGAAAAATCCTAAAAAGAATTTACCACGTGCTATTATCATGTGTATGCTTCTCGTATCTGTCCTATATATGGCAATCCTCGCCGTATCTATTGGCGTACTCGGTACTGACTTGGCAAATACCAAGGCTCCAGTACAAGATGCATTCAATGTGATCGTTGGTCCTATTGGCATGTATATCGTATTAGTAGGTACCTTAATCTCTATGGGCGGTATCAACTTTGCTGAAGCTTACTATGCGCCTCGTGTGGCAACATCCATGGCGGAAGATGGTATGCTACCAAGTGCTTTAGCAAAACGCAATCGTTACAATGCACCATATGTAGCAGCTATCGTTACTGCCATTGCCAGTGTATTACTTGCCTGGTCTGGTTCCTTTACAACACTAGCAGCCATTAGTGCGGTATCTCGTTTTACACAATACCTACCAACTTGTTTGGCTGTTATTATCTTCCGTCGTAAATGGGCAGACAAAGCTCGTTCCTACACAATCCCTGGTGGCTACTTAATCCCAGTCATCGCTATCGGCACATCCCTATGGATGCTTGCCCAAGCTCAAACTAACCAATTATTATGGGGTCTAGGCGGCTGTATCATAATCTTGCCTTTCTACTACTCCTACTGGAAAAAGAAAAAAGCTGGTCTCATTAAAGACCATGATGAAATGTAAATAATACAAAAAACTACCAGTTATTCATAATATCTAGTGGCTTATCCTTCCATAGCAGAAGATCTGTTTAAAAGATATATGTTTAACTGGTAGTTTTTATTTTATCTATTAATTCTAATTAGATTAGATATATCAAATGAGTAGTATCGACTAATATAGATCCTCTTCAATAATAGTTTCCTTCGTTAAGTCCTCTTCGATATAACCAACCTCATCAGTCGCTTCATCTTCATCACGGGTGTCGATATAGATACTGATAAGAGCTAATGCTCCCTCTTCATTGAGGGTAGCAATGGCACTCATAGGGCCGTAGGTTAAGATTAATCCATCTTCTTCATCTCGAATGATATGAGGCACCGCATCAAAGTGTTGGTTCATTAATTGATCAAAATAGTCCTCCACATCAAGACCACTTTCAAGGGTAATCGATTCAGCATCACCCTTTTGGAATACAACGCGCGTGTCTTCATCGATGTACTGATAGAAATCGTCTACATCAACATTCGCAGTTTCAAGCCACATACTAAGAGCTGTAATCCAGTCTTTCACAGTGGTTGGTGCAGAAATAAAAGCATATTCGCTTTCATCAGCGCCAAACCGAAGATCATCATACTCAATACTATAATTTTCTTGGCTTGAAACGATACGATCTACAAGTCCTTCATCATTTACATCTACAAAAATCATATACACATAATTATCTCCGCTTTCATAAGAAACAGTCAACCCATGACGGTTCTCGTGAAATAGCGCATCCTCCTCATACACATCCGTAATATGCATGACCCTACAGGTAACAGGAACATTATCAGCCTTGATGGACTCAGTCATAGAGGACAAAAACTCAACAGTTTCATTGCGGTTTCGTCCAATGATGCCACGGCCTGTAGACAGATACTCACAATCTTCACTTAAAATATGTTCAATACCGTGAATATCTGCGGATTCGAGAATAGATTTTATCAATAAAAGAGCTTGTATTTCAGTCATACTACGCCTCCTATACACTGTACTTATTACTTCTATTATTGTAACACAATTATAATAACTAATAGGTCTATTCTCTTGATTTTCTACATATTTATCATATACTTAAAAAGTACATATTGATTTAATATCGGAGGCCTCTATGAAATATACTACCATCGTTTTTGATTGCGACGGCACATTACTCAATACAGCTACAGATTTAGCTAACGCCGTAAATCATGTTCTACGTACACATAACTTCCCTGAAAAATCTCTAGCAGAGGTAAAAGCAGCTCTGGGTAATGCAGTAACATATTTAATGCGTCAGTGTCTCCCAAGTACAGTAGCTGATCATGAATTAGAGCCATACATTGAGGAATTCAAAGCTTACTATGGTGAGCATTTAAAAGACACAACAGCGCCCTACCCAGGCATCCTAGATATGCTTGATGTATTGCGTGAACAAGGTTATAAATTAGCTATCGTATCCAACAAAATCCAAGAAGGTGTAACACCACTCAATAAAGAGTACTTTGGCGACCGCTTACCTGTTGCCATTGGTGAAAGACCAGGATTACAACGTAAACCAGCACCAGATATGGTACTCCAAGCCTTAAAAGAACTAGGCTCTACACCGGACGAATCTATTTATGTAGGTGACTCTGAAGTTGACGTAGCTACTGCAGAAAACTCCGGCCTACTTTGTATTGGTGTTACATGGGGCTTTAGAGCGGAATCTCTCCATCAAGAACTAGGCGTAACACATATTGCCCGAAAAGCAGATGATATTCTAAGCATTATTGAAACCTTAAATAAATAATATATGCACCGTTTCATGGAATTTATAATAAGATTAGTCATATTCAAGGCACTACTCATATATTGAATATAGTCATTGATATATTCTAAATTCTTGTCAATAATCTATAGCAAATTCATATAAATAAGAGATTTATAAATTAAAATCGTGCAAAAATAGGAGTTAAAATCTTAAACTTCTCATTTTGTACGGTTTTTCTTTTATTTACTCAATTTTATTTCATTTTTCACATTATACTTTTTACGCATAGCTACTATTCCAAATCTATTGCCTTAAAAATGTGATATATGTTACATTTATGGGGCAGTGCTTTCACATAGATACGCCGTCAATTCAATAGCTAGTGTATTGAACAGGAGATGACCGCATAATATCATGTGAATATTTTACTGTATGGTTGTAGTTAGTTGACAGAGAAATGAGGAACAAATGGAAAAGGAAATAAGAAAAGTTGAAATGAGTGAAAATGTAGCAGATCCTACTGGTCTTGGTCTACTTGGTCTCGCTGTAGTATGTTTTGTGGTATCCACATCCCGCGTAGGCTGGTCTGGCCCAACAACATCCGTTATTATACCTTGGGCTGTTTTATTAGGTTCTTTGGCCCAATTAATGGCAAGTTATTTTGATTTCAAGAAAAACAATCCTTTCGGCTCCGTTGTATTCGGTGCATACGGTTTATTCTGGTCTGCAATGGCTGGAGTTTGGTTGATCCAAATGGGCTCCTTCGGTCCTGAAATTCAAAAAGGTTTCGATGTAACACAATTAGCATTCGCTTTTGTGGGCTTTTTAATCTTCTCTATCTTTGGTACTATTGCAGCTTTAAAAACAAATAAAGTTGTATTCGCTATTATGCTACTAATCTGTTTCCTATTCTTTGGTCTAGCAACAGACCTATTCTTAGGCGGCAAAACAGGTTTCTTCGCTCTTGCAGCATGGTCTGAACTATTCATCTCCCTATTGGGATTCTACGGTTCCGGTGCCGTACTTGTTAACAAAGTTTTCGGCAAAACTATATTCCCTATGGGTAAAAGTATTCTATAATAATTTACTAACTATATAAATTACTTGCACAACAAAAGAGGTTCCCTATGGTCACTAGCTGACTAAGGGGACCCTCTTTTCTATTTACTTTCACTATGCCTATTTATCTAAATATTATACATTCACTAATATTGTTGTCTGCCCGAATATAAAAATCTGAAGCAATATGGTTTATTTATAACTGAACTGCGCATCCATAATCATTTGGCGCAACTGCTCAATGCGAACACCTTCAGGTAGCTTATCTCTATAAAATTGCAAATTATAATAATAACGAGTTCCTTCATAATCGGTCATTAATACCATATCTGTACGATACTCCAACGGCCACCCATACATAAATTCAGCTAGTAAACTACGCACACCATCATTGTTGACCTCTATTACATTATGCTTAATAGGCAATACCATCTTTACGGTAGGTTCAGGAACCGTTCTATCTTTAACAATTTTTTCAATCTCATTATCTAAGGTCGCACTTGTATCATCAATAGATCTAGCCTTCACATGCATAAAAACACCATCGGAGGTTCTAAACACCCTACCGTCGATATCCTTTGTTTCACCTTTTGTTTCTACTGCTTCTTTTAGTACTCGGAATTGATACGGTCCATAAAACTTGGTATCTGTAATTGCATCTAACGCCTCATCATATTGACCATTTTGTACATTCGTAACATGTATAAGAGGCTTGATATCCATTGCTTGTGAAAGCATCGGTACTGCTAAACACAAGCCTAGACTAAGTAGTGTAATACAACGCTTCATACATACATCCCCCATTAAACACTAATATTAACTGTATTGTAACATAGTTAATTCATTTTTATGAAAATAATTACAAAATGAAAGAGGTTCCTATTGGTCAACTAGGTGACTATTAGGAACCTCTAATCTCAACTGTAAAGTCAGACCGTTTCTTCAATTTTAAAAACTAGAAGCGAAGCCTGGCGACCAAACCATTTATCCCTCACTTTGATATAAATTATATCATATCTAAATAGGGAAAAAAGTCATATGATTCCTTTCCCTATTTTTATTGTACGCCATTTAAACAAATTTCAATTTATTGACTTGAGAATGATATAAAGAAAATCTATTTATAGTATCCATATTAGGTATAGGAACTATCGACTCAGTTGCGCTCCTATCCTGTACGCAGCTTCCAAATCCTTTGGAAACTGCTCTTCATGCGCAACCTTCTTTAGATTTTCGTCAAAGCTTCCCATATTAAATTTAGAATAATCTGCTACCTGCAGAGTGTTATAACATGGATACAGCGTAACTTCCCCGTTTAACATCTCCAACTCTTTGGCATACTCCTCAAATTTTTCTTTATATAATTTATCATAGAATTCTTTCGGCGCATTCATGCTGACAAACATAGCTACGTTTATTCTGCCTTTAAAATAATTACTGTAATCATCATAGGAGAGCGCTGAAAAATGCAGTCTTTCCATAAATGCAAAATACTGGCTTGTTGGTCTTCCTAGATAAATAGCAGTACCTATTAATAGCGTATCTGCTGAAAATACTTTATCAATAATTGGTGATAGGTCGTCCCTCCAATAACAATGACATCTTTCTACATCCTTGCGTTTACAAAGCATACAACTTCTACAGCCCGTAAAGCTCAAATCATATAAATCTATATACTCTACGTCTGCACCAGTCGATAAAGCACCCTCGGCAGCTGATTTTAATAGCTTGGCGGTATTCCAATTTTTTCTTGGACTCGCATTTAATATAATTGTTTTCATAGAGAACATCCCTCCACAACTTCAAATTTATCTATATTGCCTTAATCCTACCACTTATTAGTTCAATAAATGATATCACTATTGCCTCCATCATAGGAATTACATAAGGATTAAACAGGAAGGCAATAACCAATCCAGATATACCTATTTCGATTTCTCCTTAAACGAAAGAAGCTAATACTTCAAACATACAAAGTGTTATCGTTAATGATTTCTTTTGGCATACTTGTGGCGACCATTATTATGGCAGCTAAATGAATTGCCATCTAGCTAAAGCTAGCTTTTCACGGCATTAGGACATAAAAAACGGCCTGACGGTGAAGTCAGACCGTTGCTTAAATTAAATCAATATAGAAGCGAAGTCTGGCGTCCAAACCATTTATCCCTCACTTTGATATAAATTATATCATATATAAACAAGGAAGGAAATTTAAGGATTTCTTTCCTTCTTTCATTTATAGATTTTCATAGTGCATACGATAGTGACTTATATCATCGACAAGATTTCCTCTTAATTGCTATATTTGTAATATATTACTACTGGGCTGACGGATTCGTAGAATTGACTACATGCACAGTAGCGCACATCGTGTGATAGCCGACCGTCTGGGCAAGCTTTTGTTCAGATGGTCTTTTTTATCGCCTTCTCGTAACAAAGGCTTCTTTATCTATATTTGAGTATCTCATTTATACGAAAGGAGTTTTCTTATGAGAAATCGTTGGTTTATTGCATTAGCAGCCATTGGTCTACACATATCCATTGGTAGCGTATACGCATGGAGCGTACTTACACGTCCAATCATGGTAGATATGGGTTTTACCTTATCGCAAACAACATGGACATTCTCATTAGCCATTTTAATGCTCGGACTATCTGCAGGTTTTCTTGGATCCTTTGCAGAAAAAATAGGTCCTAAAAAAAGCGGCCTTCTCGCTATGTTATTCTGGGTAACCGGATTATTCGGCACGGCCTATGCACTTAACATCCACAATCTTACCTTACTCTATCTCTTCTACGGTATCATCGGTGGTATTGGACTAGGTATTGGTTATATAACACCAGTGTCTACACTCGTTAAATACTTTCCAAATCGCCCAGGATTTGCTACCGGTTTAGCTATTATGGGTTTTGGGTTTGCTTCACTCATTGCAGGGCCTCTTATGCAATACCTCATAGCTCAGGTTGGATTGGTAAATAATTTCATTATCCTCGGCGTAATCTATCTCGTAATTATGGGCGCCTCTTCTCTCTATTTAAAAGCACCTCAACAAAAACACCTAACTCGAACTACTAAAGATAAATCCACCATGTACGTTCATAACCATGGCATGCTAGCCAATGATGCCATGAAATCTTGGCAATTCGGTGCCCTTTGGTGGGTATTCTTTATTAATATTACTTGTGGTATAGGCCTCCTATCCTTAGCGTCCCCTATGGCACAAGAAACCATTGGTATGACACCTGCAGCAGCTGCATCGCTAGTTGGTATCATCGGTATCTTCAATGGCGGGGGGCGTATTGCATGGTCTACTATTTCCGATTACCTTGGACGAGCACAAACTTACATACTATTCTTTATTATAGAAATCGTCGCATTCTATTTACTTGCCCAAACCAATAGCGCGCTAACATTTCAAATTTTAATCCTTCTCATTATCACTTGCTATGGCGGCGGATTCGCCTGTATGCCAGCATATCTTGCGGATCTCTACGGTATACGCCAACTTTCTACTATTCATGGCCGTATTCTAACTGCTTGGGGATTGGCAGGCATCGTTGGCCCTATGCTCGTATCATATTTTCACGAAGCAGGATATGGCTATACTACTGCTTTAGAATGCTTTGCTCTCTTATTCGCATTAAATACAATTATTGCTATAGTCCTAAAATTATATGGTAAACGAGAGTTACACAACTCATGAATTTACTCAAAAATCCTCCAAAGTATGTACAGGTAGGTATTTTTGCGCGAATGCAAGATTTTTATTGAGTTCTGCCCATTTCACCGCATCACCAATAACATAGATATATTCCCTTGCTCTTGTAAAAGCTACATTTACATTGTTAGCATTAACCCATTTTATAGCCCCATTAGCAGAATCATCACTTTGACAGCCTAACATATAAATAACGACTTTAGCTTCTTTACCTTGGAAGGTATGAACCGTACCGATATTATCATCTAACCAATCTTTCTTATTATCCTCTTTAGTCCAGTTCACAATATCATCGCTGACGGATTCCATATACTTTTTAAAACCATACGCAACACTGGTAAATGGTGTAATGATAAAAATATCTTTAAATTTGGTATTTCTTGCTCGTAATTTTTGTATCAGTTCAAAAGCAATTTGGCCTTGTACGTGTACATATCTATCTTTACCCGTAGTAGATTCAATATTACTTGCATCATAAGTTATCCAACAGCTCTCTTTGCATGGCTCAATAGGCTCTTTCGAATTGGTAGTCTTATTAATCATAAAACCACCATAAGATAACTCATTAGCGACTGTAAACATTGGATTTTTACAACGTCTATGAATAACAAGCGGGCAACCGACCCAAGATTCGGAACCATCAAGATTTTTAATAATGCCTGCAAACGGATTTTGTGCATCAGCTAAACTTTGTACAGATAACGCTTTACTCCGATATTTACCAATACCTTCGCCACCAATTTTTTCGACAAATAAATCCTGCACAGTTTGTACCGGTTCAATCTGTTTAGGATCACCAACTACTATTGCCTTTTGCGCACGGAATAAGGCTCCTACAAGCATATGAGGTGACGCTTGTCCTGCCTCATCAATAATGATGGTACCTAACGAGTTTTTAGCTTTACAATTAATCAAAAACCTTTCCACAGCAGCAAAGGTGGAGGAAATAACAGGCACTGCAATCATCAAAGAATTAATTAGTGCAGGGAAAATAATATTAAGATCAAAGTTTTTCTGCAATTTTTTCCTATCACTTAATGATCCCCAATACTGACTAAGTAATTGCATGTTTTTTCTGAAAGCATCACTCATAACTACAGCTTTTTGTAATTGTAAGGCATCATATAACAAACGCTCTCTACATTCATTCAAATAATTACACACATATAAGAAAGCTGTGTGGGCCTGTGCACGCTCCTCATCAGATGACATTAACTTTGATTCTATATCATCAAAGCAATGTATAAAATCTTTATCACTAGTTTTTAATATACCTAGGATATCTTGCTGTGTATTTTCTGCTTTTTGAACAGTACTATCAAGTTCTTTAATATCAGATAATAGACCATCTTTCGTATTGATTATAGATTCACGCTCATTAACTAACTGATGTAATGTATCCAATTGACCTTTAACCTTTTGAAGATTTGTAGTCTCCTCTTCAATAACTGATAACAATGCAGTATTGCTCATGGCTTTTAAAATAGACCAGTTCGTAGCACTCCAAATCTTATCAACAATAGAACGTTTGCTGTTCAACTCTATTAATTTAGACTCAATACTATCTTTATGCTCAACCAATTTCAACAAATCATCATCTAAAGTATCATATTTACTTAACTCTTCATTGATTGCCAGAACTTCCTCTTGTAACTTATCGGTTTTAAGCTTTAACGCTTGAATCAATTTGATATTGTCTTCATATACTGTTACATAATCAAATAATGCTTTTACAAGATTATATTGAGCTTGAAACTGTTTTTTAGCGCTTTCAAAAGCATCTTGAGCACTAGGTATACGCATAATAAAGGACATATCTGAAGATAATACATCTAATACTGGCATAAATGTGTTTATATTAGACTTCTTACCAAGTCTCGCAGAAATTAGGCCCCATTGTTCATTACTCTCCGCTAAACGATCTGCTAAAAAGGTAAAATATACCTCATTAGATTTAACAAATTGATACTTCTTATCCTTAGCAAAATAAGATAAATCAACCTGTTGATCAGAGGAATCCGGATGAAATAATGTAGACCCATTAGTCCCCTCTTCCACAGAGGAAATATTTGGCAATTCTAATGTAATATTTTCAACGGCCTTATTATTTGATGAAAGCACCAGCATGCCATATACTGCAATATCACTGGGTATATCATAGTAAAAAGAGGTCCCATCCCGGCCCACAACCTTTTTGAAGATATCATTTACATGATTACTTTCACAAAACTTGGCAGCACGTTCAACAATATTACTAGCAATTATATCCTTCAATAACGTGGTTTTGCCTGTACCGGGAGGGCCATTAACAGAAAAGATATCTTTAGGATTCTCCTTAGCAATATTAACAGCAATTTGTTGCAAAAAGGATAAGTTAAACTTTGAAGGCCATCGACCATATGGTAAAACCTTCGGATTATACCAATTTCGCATCTGCTCAGTATCTTTCAGCAAATCATAATGCTCAATATCCTGATTAAGACTATTGATATAAGATAATACCTTATCATTATCCTTTAATGTATCAATGTGTTGTAACACCAACTGTAAATCATCAAGGAAAAAACTGGATTTTAAATCATTAATAGGCATTGTATCAGCTTTAACAAGCTGAATCTCCTCTTCCTTAAAACCGCAATAACCATAAATATCACCGGCACGAAACATGGTAACGCGCATAGGATCCAAGATATGCTCTTGTATATACGCATTGATCACACGTGCAGCCTCATCAAGGGATACCTTTTCCTCAGGAAGATTAAAACCATCCTCGATTTCTTTAACAACCTCATCCCAACCATCTAACTTAATATCTTTAAACTCCACATCAGGCTGAGACATCATTTGATGAATCACCCAAATAAAAGGAGCAATTTGTAGACTGCCCTCTTTATAGTATCCCTCTGTATCAACGATAAATGATGCACTATACACATTCCCTAAATATGGTTTTTCAGGATATTCAATTTCTAATTTATCAATGAAGGCCTCTAATACTTCAGTCCCTTTAACTACACATAACAGAACAGCAAGTTCATCATCTAAAACATAGTCCTTTTCATCCTTAAAATATTTAATCTCATCAATAATAGAGTAATTATAAGGATCATTTGGTAACGGTACTACATACGTAGAAACACGTGAATTTGGATTTCTCCAATAAGGTTTTATTACAGACTGTTGATAAATAGTAGTTCTATCGTTTTCAGTAGTGAATATAAGCTCTTTAATATACTTCTTAGGAATTGCTTTATATTTGGGTACCTCTTTCGGTTGCAAACATTCAAGTGAATACCAATAATTTATAATTTGCTTTGCAGTATCTCTCATCTATACCTACCCTCTCATTAGACTAATGAAAATATTATACAAGTAAAATAAAGAGATTTCATGAAAGACAAATAAGGTTCCTAATAGTCACCTAGATGACTATTAGGAGCCTTTTATCTATTTATTTTTGCTATAATACCAATACATAAAACTCAAGCTCTATAACTTACCCCAAACTTTACTAATAAATTTAAAGATAACACTAATCGATATAACTATATACAAAATACTGTAATTAATGATTTCCTATTAAATATTACTAGTATTATTTTTATATTTTTCTTAAATTGCAATATGAAATTGAACAGTATCCAAATCTACAATTCTATTAACTTCTTCAAGAAAGACATCCAAAGGGGTTCTATAATTTAGAATCTTGCGTGGCAAATTATTACACCATTGAAGTGTTCGTTGAATTGTTTCCTCTGAAACGGCTTTTATTGGCATTCCTTTCGGTATACATCTACGAAGTAAACCATTATGCCGTTCGTTCGACCCACGTTCCCAAGCAGAATAAGGTCGAGCAAAATAAATAGACAAAGTTTCATTTTCTAAATCAGATATCTCTGAAAATTCTAAACCGTTATCTGCAGTTATTGTTTTACATAAGCAGGCTAGATTAACATCTTTAAACGTATTTAACCATGCATGCAGTGTTTCTTTTACATCAGCAGCCCGTGCTGATGGACATCGTAAAGCCACATACAATCTGCTTTTACGCTCAAGTAAAGAGATTAAAACATGGTCTATCTTATCTTTTGTTCCACGGATGGTATCTAATTCCCAATGCCCGAATTCCTCGCGCGTTTCAATCTTAGGATCACGAAGTTCTATGGATTTACCAAGTTCTCGCTTATGTTTTCTAGAAATAGATTTTCGTTGGGAACGCCGTACTACCAATGGTAAATCAATTGCTTTTATCCCCAATACACCTTTGTGAAGATAGTTATATAAAGTTTTAGCACAAACCATTTCATTACGCACAAACAAACCCTTATGTTTAGCATATCCAACAGCAGCATCAAAGGACCAATAATCATTTAGAACTTTGCTTTCAATCCAATTTATAAAAGATTCTATAGCACCAACTCTCATGGTATTAAAGGAGCCCACACGTTGTCTTTCATAGGTTGCCTGTCCAGAATCAGCTAAATATACAAGTTGAAATTTACCTTGTCGAATTTGAATCACAGTACCGCGTTTTAATTCTGTATAAATAGTTGTTCTAGACCGACCCAGTGCACGTGAAATTGCAGTAATACTATCTCCTAGAACAATTCTCTTTTCTAAATAAAATCGTTCTTCGAAGTTTAAGTGTTTGTTTGTGCGTAATGTCGTGTTATGATTAATATAGTCCATAGTGATTACCTCGGTTAGATTATATTTGGTCACTTAAATCATAACACAAGGTTCACTATGGATTTTTTAGTTGTTCAATTTCATTCTACAATTAAGCTTTTTATATTTTTTATTCAAAAACTTTCTCAAATAATTAGCTGATTTTTTAGTAACAAAAGAAATATTTTCATCCTGGGAAAAAACTTTTTGAGCATTATTAATATAATCATGAAAATTACCATTCTTATTTTCAATTAATTGTATATGTTTTTTGTGCTTAGAATTTTTATATTTTCTCCTATACCATTTTGTCCCTTTATATGTAAATCTATTAAATACTTTATATAAAGGTATTATCTTTTTATGCTTAGAATCAATTGTGTCTATAGCTCTATTCTGCCGTGAGATCGCATGAGCCGATATAGCCATTTTACTAAAATATCGAGACAATGTTTTACCTCGTACGGATACATTATGTCCATCAAAAGAAAAACCTAAATAGTTAATCAAACAGCTCTTATGATTATCTAAATTACTTTCTTTACTATATTTATTTGTAATATTTTCAATTTTATCACTGCTTACTTTAAAAATTTGCTTTTTTTCATCTTTAAAGGTTAGCCCATGAACAGCGACAACACAAGCCTTAAGTTTAGATAATATCTCCTCAATACTACAAAAAGAAGAAGGAAATATAAAAATAAAATCATCACTATAACGTTGGTAAAATCCACCATTACTATTAGCTAAAATAGACAGACTCTCATCAAATTTTATCATATAAATATTAGATAACACTGCACTAATAGGAGTACCCTGTGCAACACCCTTATCACCTTTATCAGAATGAATTTCTACCTTATTCTTACCTAAACAATTAATATTAAGAATTCGTCCCCGATTAAAAGTTTTCTTATTAATCAGACGACGAGATTTTTTATTATCTTTTAATTTATGCCATTTTATAATATCTACTAATTCAACATATGATGCTCTTGTTACATTTTTGAAAACAGCAAATTCATCAGGATCTAATCTTTTCTTATCTAAAACTATTTTTAGATTATTCTTTAAATATTCATGATCTAAATTATCAAAAAAATCTGTAAAATCACCAATAATGACATATAATTCTTCATCCTCTTGTTGTAAATTACGCATAAAAGAAAATGCTTTATTGGCAAAATCAATATTATTCTGCTTCAGATTATTTCGATAAGCCACGGCAACTTCATTTAGGTGTTTTGATTCTAAATATTGATTATAAGACTCATTAAATTTATAAGCATAATATCTATAAATCCAGCTATCAATATGTGCAGCATAAAATATATGTCTCTTTTTATCAAAATTTATTGAGGCCTTCCTATATGATCTCACCCATTTAGGTTTCGGTATTTCAAAATGAATTAATGGATAAAAGCCATGTGACTTAATTTTATTAGAATCTTGGATATATTTTTTTACTTTACTTAAATTGCAATATGAAATTGAACAGTATCCAAATCTACAATTTTATTAACTTCTTCAAGAAAGACATCCAAAGGGGTTCTATAATTTAGAAGCTTGCGTGGCAAATTATTACACCATTGAAGTGTTCGTTGAATTGTTTCCTCCGAAACGGCTTTTATTGGCATTCCTTTCGGTATACATCTACGAAGTAAACCATTATGCCTTTCGTTCGATCCACGTTCCCAAGCAGAATAAGGTCGAGCAAAATAAATAGACAAAGTTTCATTTTCTAAATCAGATATCTCTGAAAACTCTAAACCGTTATCTGCAGTTATTGTTTTACATAAGCAGGCTAGATTAACATCTTTAAACGTATTTAACCATGCATGCAGTGTTTCTTTTACATCAGTAGCCCATGCTGATGGACATCGTAAAGCCACATACAATCTGCTTTTACGCTCAAGTAAAGAGATTAAAACATGGTCTGTCTTATCTTTTATTCCACGGACGGTATCTAATTCCCAATGTCCGAATTCCTCGCGCGTTTCAATATTAGGATCACGAAGCTCTATGGATTTACCAAGTTCTCGCTTATGTTTTCTAGAAATAGATTTTCGTTGGGAACGCCGTACTACCAATGGTAAATCAATTGCTTTTATTCTCAATACACCTTTGTGAAGATAATTATATAAAGTTTTAGCACAAACCATTTCATTACGCACAAACAAACCCTTATGTTTAGCATATCCAACAGCAGCATCAAAGGACCAATGATCATTTAGAACTTTGCTTTCAATCCAATTTATAAAAGATTCTATAGCACCAACTCTCATGGTATTAAAGGAGCCCATACGTTGTCTTTCATAGGTTGCCTGTCCAGAATCAGCTAAATATACAAGTTGAGATTTACCTTGTCGAATTTGAATTACAGTACCGCGTTTTAATTCTGTATAAATAGTTGTTCTGGAACGGCCCAGTGCACGTGAAATTGCAGTAATACTGTCTCCTAGAACGATTCTCTTTTCTAAATAAAATCGTTCTTCGAAGTTTAAGTGTTTGTTTGTGCGTAATGTCGTGTTATGATTATTGTAGTCCATAGTGATTACCTCGGTTATATTTTGATTAGGCACCTAAATCATAACACAAGGTTCACTATGGATTTTTTATTTGTTCAATTTCATTCTACAATTAAGCTTTTTTTACTTTATTATAAGAAACCCATAAATCAAAATGATTATATTTTCTATTTAAAATAGATACCCTATTTTCCCATTCTTGAAAATCCATAAAAAGTCTCCAAAAATTGCAAAACCCGTAAACAAGCCTTAGTGGCATAGCTAAAGTTTACGGGTTAACAGTTTACACCATATGTATTTTTATTACATAATCGTCCACTAAAATCAATAACAATGTTTGATATAATTAAGGAGACACTAAAGATGATACTTCAGCAGCAACTTAACAACACTTTAATAATATCAAGTGTCGTTACCTGTGTATTACTATTAATAGCATATGCTCATTATATAGAACACAAGTACAGCAAACGAAATATATTATTTCGCTTGACATTATTAACAATGCTCCACAAGGTCTTGTATATAAATACATCCTTCTGTGACTCTATTATAACTCATTCTTATAAAAAAATATATAAGATATTAATCTTATTTTATTAGCAATGCTAAACGGGTTAAATATACCTATGAAAATGATAAACAAATCTAAACACTAACAATAATATTTATAATCCATAGTTGCCTTACCTTATTATTTATAAATACTGTCTATATATTTTACAACCGTGAATTGTAAAATTATATTGCGACAAATAAAAAGACTCATATTGAAGATCTCATGTAAAATGTAAATAACCACAAATACATGACACGGAGGTCTCTAATATGAGCTATATACATCTTACCATAGAAAAACGAAGTCAAATAGAAATTTTAAGAAAAGAGAGGTACTCTATTCGTAAAATTGCTAGTTTAATTGGTGTCCATCATTCTACTGTAGCAAGAGAATTAAATCGTGTTAAAGGCGAATACTCTGCGATTAAAGCACAACAAGTAGCAACTAGCAAGTCTGCTAATAAAGGAAGACCAATAAAGCTAACACCTCAATTAGCGGCTTTAATTGAATCCGGATTACAACAAACTTGGTCTCCAGAAGAATTGGTTGGTGCTGAATTAGTTGGAATTCTAAGCTTTAAGACAATATATTCCTAGATTCATCGTGATTTCCTTACTATAACGAAAACAGTACTTCGTCGGAAAGGGAAAAAGCCCGGTACACCAAAAAAGCGTGGACGATTCAATGTTAAAAGAACCATTAAAGAACGGACTCAAGAAGTTGAAAACCGGGAAGTTTTTTGGCTTTGGAGACTAGATACAATGGTTTAATCTAGAGGCAAAAGCAAAGGCTGTTTAGTTACATTTGTTGAAGGTAAAACTCGATTCTATGTAGCAATAAAAATGGATGACCGAACTAAGGATTCTATGTTTTTAGCTATTATTTCGCTATCCAACACATTAACAAGTAAATTACTTAAAACTTTTACTATAGACCGTGGTAAAGAATTTGCGTGCTATGAACAGGTTGAAACCGAGTTTGGAATACCAATGTATTTTGCCGATGCTTATGCAGCATGGTAACGCGTATCTAATAAAAATAGTAATGGTTCACTTCAAGAGTTTTTTCCTAAGAAAATCGATTTAGCTAAAGTAACACTAGATAAACTAACAGAAGCACTAATGTTGATCAATAATCGACCTAAAAAATGCCTTGGGTTTAAAACCCCATTTGACATGTTTAAACATGAGATTAGAAAATTGGTTTAATTTTGTCGCATTATTTATTGCAATTCAAGTTATAATAAACAAAATCTATGACAAATCATCCTTCTATCTATAACTAATGCTAATTATCAAAATTAAAATTTACTACTCAAAAAAGAAAACTCTATTAATGTTTTCATAAATGAAACCCCATTCACAATAATAAGTTTCCACCAAATAAAATAATGTATTTGACCATTATTTAAAGTATTATCACTTAAACATAATAAAATCCAAAGTGTATAGGCGATTAATATAGTAGAAATCCATAAATGTTTATACCCACTAGAAAACAGTTTAATTTTAAATAGCATATTCTTTACAAGCTGTTGGTTATGATTCATTGGTAAATCAGACTCAAATATAAATTTACTAAAAACATTTTTTTCAAAATTAATACAAATTAATGATATCGCTGTCGTAATCGAAAATACTGTTAAAGATGCTATCAATAAATCTTTATGATTATTATTTAATATTGGATATGTTACATTAATATTCGCCCACAATTCTATAGTAATTAATAATGCACCAGGAATAATAAAAGCTAAAATCAATATTTCTTCTAGCCAACAACTAATTATATATAAGAATTTTTTATTTCCAATATTAGAAATCTTCTCATATTGACACTTATAATAAGCATTATATATAAATTTATAAAATAGTATTAATATAAAAATATAATATATATAGCTTACATAGTCAATACAGTCAATAACATTCATCTTAATTATACTCCATATATAAATATTGATAACATTAATTTACAACAATAATAATTTATGCCTTTACTTAAATCTAAACAATAATTATATAAAACTTTAACACACCACATTTCATTAAGCCTCCCCGCTTATGTGTAGCATATCCAACAGTAGTATCAAACGACCAATGATTATTAAGGGTCTTATTTTTATCCAATTTATAAAAAATTCTGTAGCACTTACTCTCATCTACTTTAAATTCACCCCTTAAACTACAATCCGGTGTAATAAATTTAAAGTTGTATTTGCAAATATATCTGACCTTGAAGATGATATACTATCTATCATACAAGGCCCTATTCAGCTTGGAAACGAGTCTCTAACGAAAGACATAACGGTTTACTTCGTCGCTTTATTCCGAAAGTAAAACAAATAGAAAGTATCTCAGAACATACACTACGCTGAACTCTTCACTGTGTAACAACTTACCACGTAATATATTACATTACAAAACACCACAAAAAGTCTTTTTAGAAGAAGTTAATAAAATAGTAAATAAAATAGTAAATTTAAATACTGTTCAATTTCATATTGCAATTTAAGTTTTACTTTATCTATTTTAAACACTCCTCAACTTTCTTTTTTACCTAATCATAATGTTATAATAATATTATTCAACATTTTTCATGAAAATTCCTTCATTTTAAATCAGGATTACAAAATGATTATCTACTCATCCACAAAACAATCTTTTATCAACGATTTCGAGCAAGGTGTCTTGGTCAAAAAATTACATCAAACATTAACAGAGAAATATCGTCGTGTTGGCGAATCTGAGATTCATTCATGGCAGACCTCATTATCCTATATGGCTAATGTCATGCGTGATCTTGCCATACCGGACTTAGCTGGTGTTGCCATTGAATATATCGTTCCAAACACCCAAAAGCGTGTCGATTTTATTATTACCGGCCTTGATCAGAATAATAAAGAACACGTTATTATAGTTGAATTAAAACAATGGGGCGAAGCTTTCAAAGTAGAAGATAAGGATAATATTGTATCTACCTATCTCAGCGGCGGACTTCGTGAGGTCACGCACCCTTCCTACCAAGCCTGGTCATACTGTAGCCTCATTGAAAACTTTAATGAAGATGTACAGACGAGACCTATTGAGTTACATCCATGTGCATTTTTACATAACTTTGATGAAAGTATCTCAACTGAATTACGAGATCCAATCTATAGTGCTATATTAGACATATCCCCTATGTTTACATTAGGTCAGATGAATAACTTACGTAACTTTATCAAGACCTATATCCCAAAACCTGACACAACAAATATCATGGAATCTATCGAGCATGGTAGGCTCAGACCGTCTAAAGCTCTTCAGGATTCGATTCTAAGTATGTTGAAGGGTAATAAAGAATTTGTTCTTATTGATGACCAAAAGGTTGAATTCGAACGCATAAAAAAAGCTGCTCTAGATGCTATTAAGAACAATCAAAAAACTGTATATATTGTTCGTGGCGGTCCCGGCACTGGTAAAAGTGTTGTAGCAATAAACTTATTGGCAGAATGTATTCATAATGGCTATATGGCTCAATACATTACATCTAATGCTGCACCACGTAATGTATATAGTACTATACTACAAAAAGGGTTCAAGAAAACAGAGATTAAAGCATTATTCCAAAGTAGTGGCACATTCCATACACGTTCTAAAAATGCACTTCAAATTGCAATTGTTGATGAAGCACATAGATTACGTGAAAAATCTGGAATGTACCAAAATGAAGGAGAAGACCAAATCAAAGAAATTATTAATGCCTCCCTCTTTAGTGTCTTCTTTATTGATCGAAATCAACGTGTTACATTTAAAGATGCAGGTACTATCGATAAAATATTAAAGTTTAGTACTGAGCAAAAGGCTCTTGTTTATGAGGGCGCACTAGAATCCCAGTTCCGTTGTAATGGCTCTGACGGCTATTTAGCTTGGTTAGACAACGTTCTTCAAATTGCAGAAACAGCAAACTATGATGGTTTTGAAGGTGATTATGACTTTAGGATTTTTGATGATCCTAATGCTATGTATGCTGCTATAAAAGCAAAAAATGAGATAAACAATAAGTCTCGAGTTTTAGCAGGCTATTGTTGGGATTGGCCTAAGGAAGGTCGAACAACTTCTCTTGTAAAAGATATCCAAATACCGGAACATAATTTTGGAATCAGCTGGAACTTAGGAAATTCTACTACATATGCAATAGATCCAGATTCTATTAATGAAGCGGGCTGTATTCATACCACTCAAGGCCTTGAATTTGAATACGTAGGTGTTATTATCGGTGATGATCTACGTTATGAAAATGGCAAACTCATCGTAGATATTAATAAACGTGCTAAAACAGATCAGTCTATCAAAGGTATCAAAAAAATTTTAAAAGAAAACCCTGAAGAAGGACATCGTATTGCAAATGAAATTGTAAAAAATACATACCGTACATTAATGACACGTGGTCAAAAAGGTTGCTACATCTACTGTACAAATAAAGACTTAGCCAATTACTTTAAATTAGCCTATAATCATCAGTTAAACTATACTTACAACGAACCTCAAGTTGTTCTAGCGACACAACCAATGGCCGCCGACAAACCGAATTCTAATATAGATGAACTTCACTCCAAGCTGCATAAGTTATAGTATTCTATACAAACAGAAAGCCAGTAGTGCTATTTCTATAGCACCACTGGCTCTTATATTTAAGAACAAAATCTATATACATTACTATTACTATTACTATTACTATTACTTCTTACCAACCAATCTATAACTCATATCCACCAGCATTTTAAGTTTCTCTACATCTTTATATCCTTCAATATCCACCGAGATCCAGTGCTGTTTATTCATATGATATGCAGGATAGATTCCACTTTCATGAATCAAATTAGGAATCAAATCAGGATCACATTTAAGATTTACTACATCCAATGATTCACTTATATCAAGTCCTACCTGCTGTCCATGAATATTAAAGATTCCCGCAAACCATTTTTGATTGTCTCTACGTCGAATTACTACATAGTCAGGGTATTTTTCCCATGGATAGTCTACATCACAGATATATTCTTTTTGTATGTATTGAATTAATTCATTACGATTCATCGTATCTCACCTCGTTTATATAGGCTAACTTTAATACATGTCTACGCATACAGCATTTATCCTATAAAATACCAATGCTTAAATAACTTATATATAACTTATATATAATATAATATAATATAATATTTGACCTATAGTAGTACAATATAAGTATAAAATTAAGGAGATGATACATATGAGATTTACAAAACGTATGCTCGTCATGACCTTTTTAGCCGTGACTGTTGCAGTATCTACAGGATTTGCTTACGATTATGTATGCAATGGTTCCCAAACAAGTTGTAATACTACTACACAATACAACTGCAATAACTCTAGTAATACAACTTGTAACAATACTAGCCAAAGTTATTGTGGCCCAAACTCTAATACAAGAGGATGTGGCGGGTATAGAAAATAATATATCGGATACGACAAAAGCCTATAGTACTGAATATGTACTATAGGCTTTAATACTTAAAATATATTTCTTATTCTATTACTCGACAAAGTGTGTATGCTTAACGCGCCAATGTGTCATTTTATTGAACAACCAAAGGCTATAAATGCCAAAGGTAATAAAGGTGAAGAACCACCATTTAATATAACTACCAAATAGTTGTGTACCAGTTCCATCAAAGTAAAGTCGTTTACCATTAATAATCGTATTACGGCAAATCCAGCTCCGGAACATAACCTCCGCCCAAGGGAATGCAATGCCGAAGGTACATACCGTAATCAGAAACGCTGCCAAAGTATACCCGATATATCCAAGTACAGAGCCTTCAAATCGAGATTCCATTTGTCCTGTCATAAAGTTCACTCCTCATAAAATAATTTTACATAATAGATATATTATACATTATTAAGCAGATTAATTCATCTTATGAATGCTGCTTTCACCATACAAAAAAGGACCCTCATCAGAGAGTCCTTAATCTGGTTGTTATACTATTAAGCGTTTTTAGCTACTTCAACAAGTTTAGCGAATGCTGCTGCATCGTTAACTGCCAAGTCAGCCAACATTTTACGGTTAACTTCAACGCCTGCTTTAGTCAAACCGGCGATGAAACGGCTGTAAGTTGTGCCGTTAATGCGAGCCGCTGCGTTGATACGAGCGATCCACAATTGACGGAATTCGCGTTTTTTCGCACGACGGTCACGACGAGCGTAGTACAACGCTTTCATTACTGTTTCGTTAGCTTTTTTAAACAAACGGGAACGTGTGCCGCGGTAACCTTTAGCTAATTTTAAAATCTTTTTATGACGTGCATGAGCTGTAACGCCCTTTTTCACTCTTGCCATTGTATATTCCTCCTAAATTACGATATGATCGATTAACTATTAACGATTAAGCGTATGGTAAGCATTTAACTACGCGTTTGTAGTCGGCTTTTGCAACCAATGTGGCTTTGCGTAAATTGCGTTTACGAGCTGGAGATTTCTTTTCAAGAATGTGGCTTTTGAAAGCTTTTGCACGCTTGAATTCACCGGTTCCTGTTACTGCGAAACGTTTAGCCGCTGCGCGACGAGTTTTAATCTTTGGCATAATAATCCTCCCAATACATTACTTACTTACTAAAATCATGGTCATGTTACGACCTTCTAACTTAGCTGCTTTTTCAATAGACGCCGTTTCTTTGAGTTCATCAGCAAAACGTGTCAATACCGCCATGCCGAGTTCAGGATGTGAAAGCTCACGACCGCGGAACATGATGGTTACTTTTACTTTGTTACCTTCAGCCAAGAATTTGGATGCATTTTTCATTTTAACGTAAAAGTCATGGTCTTCAATATGTGGACGTAATTTGACTTCTTTCAAAGTTACGATTTTTTGTTTTTTCTTCGCTTCTTTCTCGCGTTTTTGTTGTTCATAACGATATTTACCGTAGTTCATAATGCGAGCTACCGGCGGTTTAGCGTTAGGTGCAATTTCCACAAGATCAAGATGCTGTTCTTCAGCCAATGCCAAAGCCTCACGGCCAGACATGATACCGATTTGCTCATTTTCAGGACCTACTACACGAAGTTCACGAGCACGAATCTCTTCATTAATGCGTGGTGTATCCTTGCTAATAGCGTTCACCTCCAAGAGAATAAAAAAAACGGACGGCAAACACCATCCGAATAGAATTCTCTATATTAACCTCATACTTCTCGATATCAGGTGAGTGGCGGATGGCCTCTGCTTCACAAATTACTTAATTATGATATCAGATCAAATATATACTGTCAAGCCCTACCGATAAATATCATATGGAATCCGCTGCCGGCACAATTACGATTACTTATAAGATATCGGCATACCGGTCACGGTTATTATCTTTATTATGCATATATATAATTCGCTACAGACAAATCAGCCGCTGAAAGTATACAATATATTTAAATAATAATGGTATAAATTATATTTTTATGTACCTTTATATATTATTCATTTCGATAACGAAACCTTATTTTATCCTTAAGAAAGGAGTACTGTCATGTCTGAATCTATAATGAAAAAACCTCGTACATCAGTACAGAATGCGGGACTTATACTCGCCTTTATCATTCTGGGCGGTATTATGGCGCTGCCGACTCCGGACACTTTATCCACAGGAGGACACCGTATGATCGGCATCCTCGCTTTCGCCGTCATCCTCTGGATGACATCCGCCGTATCCTATCCCGTAAGCGCCACCATGATTACGGCTCTTACGGCACTGCTGTTGGGATTTTCTCCGAATCCCGAAGCCCCCGCCAAATTTTTAGGCACGACCAGTGCGTTGAAGCTCATCATTTCCGGTTATTCGACACCGGCCATGATTCTCGTCGGTGCCGCCATGTTCATTTCCGTAGCCATGCGCAAGACCGGCCTCGACCGGCGTATAGCCATGCTCGTACTGTCCGGCGTGGGCACCAGGGTAAGCCGGATTTATCTGGGCGTCATCATTACGGGGCTCATCCTGGCCTTCTTTGTGCCGAGCGCGACAGCCCGTATCGCCTGCCTGGCACCGATTATCATAGGGATCGTTGAAAATCTGGGTATTGAACGAAAAAGCAGAGTCGCCGCCCTCCTCATGGTCGGTGCCGTTCAGGCGGACTCGTTCTGGAACATCATGATTCAGACGGCGGCAGCCCAGAATCTTGTAGCTGTAGGTTTCATGCAGACACAGATGAACGCCAGCATCAGCTGGGCCGACTGGCTCATCGCGGCGGCACCGTTCTCGATTACCATGGCAGTTATCACTTACATAGTGACACAGCTGTTAATCAGACCCGAATTCAGGGAGCTCGTCGGAGGTGATGTACAACTGGCTAAAATGCGCAATGAAATCGGCCCCATGACAGCGGATGAAAAGAAACTGTTATGCATCTCGATCGGGCTTCTCGCATTATGGGCTACCGGCGGTAAACTGCATTCCATCGATACCACGACTACCACCATCGTCGCCATTGCCCTGTTCTTCTTTCCTGGGCTCGGTATCATGGACTGGAAGTTTGCGCAGCAACATATCGATTGGGGATCCATCGTCATGTTCGGCGCCGGCATCGGTCTCGGCTCCGTATTACTAAAAACAAAAGCGGCAACCTGGCTTGCTCAAGTGTTCGTAAACGCCTTTTCCCTCGAAACAGCCAGCATCTTCCTGCTCATCGCCATTATGGCGGCATTTCTCATCATCATCCATTTAGGTTTCGCTTCCGCAACAGCCCTTTCATCGGCAATGATTCCGATCGTTATCTCCATCGTCATGGGGCACAGCGCAGAAGGACTCAATCCGATCGGTGTGACCATGCTCATGCAGTACGCCATTTGTTTCGGCCTGATTCTGCCGGTCAACTCGCCGCAGGGTATGGTGGCCTACGGTACGGAAACCTTTGACGTGAAAACATTTATGACCACCGGTATTCCGTTGACCATAATCGGTTATATCATGATGCTCGTATTTACACTCACATACTGGCACTGGATCGGTATCGCATAGCGGGATGAAACGATAAAACGCTGTTATTCCCCTTATATTGAAAAGTCCTGCAACCTCTATGACCATAGAGATTGCAGGACTTTCTTTTAGTCATTTTACGATAAGAGTAATATATCGGCCATTAAATCAACCTGTCAGTTACGTTCCTTGATCTCAATTTTAACTGCATTGAAGAATTCGTCAAATGGAACTGAGCCCAATTCATCGCCGCCGTGTTTACGTACGTTAACGGTGCCTTCTTCCACTTCCTTGTCCCCTACGACGAGCATATACGGTACCTTCGCCATTTGTGCCTGGCGGATTTTGTAGCCGATTTTTTCGCTGCGATCGTCCACTTCCACGCGTACATAGTCATGATGCATCTGTTTAGCTAACCGCTTAGCGTATTCAACATGTTTTTCGGAGATAGGCAGAATTTTCACCTGTACAGGGGCCATCCATGTAGGGAATGCACCTGCATAGTGTTCAGTCAGGATACCGATGAAACGTTCCATGGAGCCGAAGCACGCACGGTGAATCATGATAGGTTGATGTTTTTGACCGTCTTCACCGATATATTCCATCTGGAATCGTTCAGGAAGGTTCATATCTAATTGGATAGTACCGCATTGCCATGTACGGCCCAAAGAATCTTCGATATGGTAGTCGAGCTTAGGGCCGTAGAAAGCGCCGTCACCAGGATTGATTACGTAATCAATTCCCTTAGCTTCAATAGCATTGCGCAATGCATCTGTCGCCTGTTCCCAGATAGCATCGTCGCCCATCGCATTATCCGGTTTTGTGGATAATTCCACATGATACTTCAAACCGAACTGGCTGTAAATGCGATCAAAGAGCTCGATAACTTTCATCAATTCCTCTTGCATTTGAGACGGCAACATGAATACGTGCGCATCGTCCTGTGTGAAAGCACGAACGCGGAATAAACCGTGTAACGCGCCGGATAATTCGTGACGGTGTACTAAACCGAGTTCCGCATAGCGCAACGGCAAATCGCGATAGGAATGCATTTCATTCTGATAAACCAAGATACCGCCCGGACAGTTCATAGGTTTAATTGCATATTCTTCATCATCGATGATTGTAGTATACATATTTTCACGATAATGGTACCAGTGACCGGATGTTTCCCACAAGTGTTTATTCAAGATAATCGGCGTGCGAATTTCTTCATATTCAAATTCATGATGAACTTCGCGCCAGAATTTTTCCAATTCATTGCGAAGCGCCATACCTTTTGGCAAGAAGAACGGGAATCCGGGGCCTTCTTCTTTGATAACGAACAGGCCGAGTTCTTTACCGAGTTTACGATGATCACACTTAGCCGCTTCTTCCAACATGTGTAAGTATGCATCCAGTTCTTCCTTTTTCTCGAACGCAGTACCGTAAATACGTTGCAACATTTTATTCTTTTCATCGCCGCGCCAGTATGCACCTGCAATGCTTTGTAATTTGAAAGCTTTCACCTTGCCCGTGGATGCCACATGAGGTCCTGCACAAAGGTCGATGAAATCACCTTGAGAGTAGCAGGAGATCACGGCATCTTCCGGAAGGTCTTCAATAAGTTCCACCTTGTAGTCTTCATGTTTGGATTTAAAGAATTCAATCGCTTCCGCACGAGGCATAACGGATTTAGTAATCGATAAATTTTCTTTTACAATACGGCTCATTTCCTTTTCGATTTTACCCAAATCTTCAGGAGTCAAAGTATGTTCCATATCGATATCATAGTAAAAACCTTTATCGATAGCAGGACCGATTGCCAATTTGGCATTAGGCCATAAGCGTTTTACCGCTTGTGCCAAGATATGAGAAGCTGTATGGCGCAAAGTATGTTTGCCCCCTTCATCTTCAAATGTTAAGAACGCAACTTCAGAGCCATCTACAAGTTCTTCGCGAAGGTCTGTTAATTCACCATTTATGTTTGCAGCTAGTACTTTTTTAGCCAAGCTGTTAGATAGTTGTTTTACTGCTTCCCCAAGAGTAGTGCCAGCAGCGTATTCCTTTGCACTACCATCAGGTAAAATGATTTTTACATCTGCCATTTTTCTTTCCTCCAATTTATAAACTAGGATAGCTTTGATTTTCTACTTTCACCAATATACCTACTTACCACACAATACATAAACATTGAGTAATTAGCTTGTAGAAATTGGGTAATAAAAAAAGACCTTCTATCCCTACAAACAAGGGACGAAGATCATTCGCGGTTCCACCCTAGTTAACTACCTATACCGAACGATATAGTTAATTCACTTCATTAAGCCCGATAACGGTGGCGGCCGTATTTGCCTACTTCAGGTTCGACAAATCAGTTTAAAGGGGGTAATTCCGATATATGTGTAAGGCATTTCCAGCATCCGCCTCTCTCTGACACACAGGGATATGAGAATCATGTCCTTTGCATAACTTTTTACTAGATTATAGTATCATAGAGTACTAAAAATTTCAATACAGTATAACTGTAAATTTCATAAAAACTAGAAACTGTAATTTTTATAAAAGCCATAAATTGTAAAGTATCTCTTCATGTATATGAATACATTTATATTTTAAATAAACGGCCCGAAAACACCCTCGAGCCGTTTTATTTTTGTTATTACCGTTTAAAGTTCGTGGACAACATTGCGCCGATTACCTTTTCCAGTTTACTGCTAGAAAGATCCGGACCTTTATAAAGGGTCAACAGAATATCGTTGGAGTTGTCCTGCTTGGACACCATCATAACGCCGCTACCTCGTGCACCGTTATCATCATAATCCTTCGCAACGATAACGAGGTTCAGATAATGGTCCTTCATGTATGTGTATACCTTGCTGGTACGCGCGGAGGAACCGATCATTTTTGCGATATTCATGCCGCGATTGAATACGATAGCATTTGCATTATGCGGATTCGTCGCCAATTGCTGACGTTCCTCATCATTTAGCGGCATGAGATTCACCATAAGGGAATCCCCCTGCTTACCGCGGAACATGGCCGGCATCGTTTCACGCACATCATCAGGAATACCCGTATCGGCAGTGAGTTTCAACTCTTTAGGTACATTCATATACAGAACGCCCTTGCTGTTGCGGCCCACTTCAGTTTTACTGATATCCACGGCACTCAGCATAATGGAATCCTTGATGGTGAACACTTGATTCGCCAGCGGCTTTTCAGGCACACCGCGACTCGCTAATTGCACTTCGCCCTCCTTGGTTTTCTTCAAGGTTTCCACATTCCATTTAGCACCTTTTTTGTCCCCGTCACTCGGTTCAGTGAAAGCATTCGCACCGTCCTTCGTACCCACGTAAACATAGGTCTGAGCAGGGATAATGGTGTCCGGTGCACCGGCTTTATTGAAAGCCGCGCCGTACAATACGTTCGGAACCACGTTGGAACCGACCTTTAAATTATTGTTTTCCTGGCTTTCCACATCAAAATTGATATTCCCTGTAAACGTAAGATCAGGTCCGTGGTTAATCACAACCACTTCTCCCGCTTGAGGGATAACAACGGGACCTACAGGGCCCGCCATAGCGACGCCTGCCATAGACACACCGAGACAAGCTGTTAATAAAGCACGTTTCAAAATAGACTGTTTCATAGATTTACTCTCATTTCTCTATTATTTCACTATAGCCTGATAAGCTATACACCAAAATTCGGCATCATCACAAATACACTGAGCAATGACACCATGCTACCCTTCTATTGTTACATATTCGGGCAGACTTTGCAAAATATCAATAGCCAGAGACCTGGTCGACGGCGTGCAGCGCACCATACATAAACCCTCATTATCAACAGAGGTCATCACGCCGACGTACTCATAGCCTTCGATGATACGATTGACGAAATTCGTATGCTTCGGATCGATATGAAAGTACACATACGCTTCTTCACCGGAGTCAGACTCATCAGGAGCCTCTTCAAAAGCCCCTATGGAGCGGCTCGGCACTAACGGATCATCGGACAGAACAGATTGATTCCGACCCGGTAATTCCGAAACCTTCGAATGGTTCACTTCTAATCGAGTACCGCTCATATCAGTCTCCCTTCTGATTACACTCGCGGCGCATCATGGAATACGGCTCAAGAGGCGTATCCATATAAAGGCGGACTCTCATTTGCGCATGCGGTGCCACATCGATAGAATTGCCGTCCTCATCCGTCATCATCTCGATAACGGCTTCGACTAAATCACCTTTCGGCTGACAGAATTCAACCTTATCGCCGACCTTGAAATTATTGCGTTGTTCAAGATCCACATATTTTTCTTCTTCATTATAGCCCAAAACTAAACCGATGAAATCGTGACTCTGCGTATTCGTGGATTTACCGTAGTTTTGTGCGCTTTCATCAGGTCGACCTTCGGCAAAGCCGTCAGTATACGGACGATGAGAGATTTTTTCCAATTCCTCAATCCATTCAGGACGCACATACCAGTCCTTGCCTTCTTTCAAATACGTGTCGATAGCTGTGCGATACACCTTGGCCACCGTCGCAACATAGTGAACGGATTTCATGCGGCCTTCGATTTTAAGGCTGTCTATACCGGCCTCATAGAGGTCAGGAATACGATGAATCAGGCATAAATCCTTGGAGTTAAAAATATAGGTACCATGTTCATCCTCTTCGATAGGATAATATTCGCCGGGACGATTGGACTCCACAAGGGAGTATTTCCAGCGGCAGGATTGAGAACATTGACCGCGGTTCGCATCGCGATTTCCCGTCATATAGTTCGATAGAAGGCAGCGTCCCGAATACGAGATACACATGGAACCATGAACGAAGGACTCGATTTCGATATCTACATGGTCCTTCATTTCTTTAAGGTCCGCCAGCGATACTTCACGAGCCGCCACGACACGGGCGGCCCCCAATTCCTTCCACATCTGTACAGTATGCCAGTTTGTAGTGGACGCTTGCGTACTCACGTGTAACTCAAGCCCCGGAGCCACGCGTTTTGCAAGGCTGAAAATTCCCATATCCGCCACGATGATGGCATCGACATTGATGCTTTCAAGGAATTTCAAATAATCCTCCAAGCCTTCAAAGTCCTCATTATGAGGAATAATATTGCAGGTGACGTGGATTTTCTTGCCATGAGAATGTACAAATTCCACCGCTTCCTTCAGCTCTTCATCGGAGAAGTTCGAGTTTCCCGCGCGAAGTCCGAAACGCTTCCCTGCACAATAGACGGCATCCGCGCCATAGCGAATCGCCATCTTCAATTTATCCATATTGCCCGCTGGGCAAAGTAATTCCATAAAATGTTCTGCCATTATTGGTTGTGTCCTTTCCACACACTCACACTCATACCGTCCCCCATAGGGTAAATCGTGGTATTAAATAATTCTTTGTTTTCTACAAAGTTCAAATATTCCTGCAATCGTTTAACGATTGTCTTAAAGCGCTTCGGCGCCTCTTTTTCGCCGCGCACGTAACCTCTGAAGAGTACATTATCCGCGAGGATAACGCCCCCTTCTTTCACATGCGGCAAAATCAGTTCCAATTGTTTTAAATACTGACCTTTCGGCCCATCCAAAAAGACGAGATCATATTCGCCTACAAGATTCGTTAACACCTGAGACGCATCACCTTGAATCAAGGTAATCTCATCCGCATAGGCGGATTGGTCAATATAATATTTCGCCATTTTATGACGCACCTCATCCAGTTCTATGGATGTAATGCGGCCTCCCTCATCAAGCAGAGGAGCCATCAACAGGGTGGAATATCCAATGGCGGTGCCCACCTCCAACACGGAGGTGGGCCGATATAATCCTATTAATTCTTCAAACAGATGTACCTCCGATTCTCGCAAAATCGGTACATCATTAAGCATCGCATAAATACGCTGTTCATTTAAAATATCATTTAATGTCATGAAAGTAGATAGATTCTCCTACATTATCGATAGTTGTATTGATTGGAGTTTGTCCCGCCGGACGGATTCACGGGTTGCGGTCGCTGTACCTGAATAGGCGGCACATTCGACTGCGACGAATTCGGAATCACGTTCTGCATCGATTCCGGTGCCGTCGTAACAGGAATCGTCGTCGGTACATAATTACTGCCGGAGTCGGCATTCGATGTTGCAGGCGGTGCACTCTGTGCGGCTTCCGGTGCCGTCGTGACAGGAATCGTTGTCGGTGTATACTTAGTGGTCGGTTCTACATCAACATATTGAGAATCCGCTTCCACCGCTTCCGCCGAACTGTAATTGTAATTAGGCTCAGTAGTAGCAGCAGCCACATCATAGTTAGGCCCTGCCGCCTGCGCCGCGGATTCATTACTGGACGACGTGGAATCACTGCCGTAGATCTTATGAACCGCCGCTAAATGTTCCTCATAGGTTTTAGAGAAGTGATTATGACCTTCTTTATCCGCTACGAAGTACAAATAATCCGTGTTTTCGGAATGAAGCACCGCATCAAGAGATTTTTTACCGGGATTTGCAATCGGTCCCGGTGGTAAGCCTTTGCTCACATATGTATTATAAGGGCTCTGTAATTGAGTATCCCCCAATGTTACATGTTCCTTCGCATAACCGAGTACATAGGAAATCGTCGCATCGGACTGCAATGGAATGCCATGAGCCAAACGTTTTTTAAATACACCAGCAATAGTCGGACGATCCGCATCAAATAGAGATTCACGTTCAACAATAGACGCCAATGTCACAAAGTCGTGAATACTCATATGTTGAGCCTGAATCTGTTTTTTTACGGCCGGAGTCAGATAGCGGTTCATTTCATCCGCCATCATTTGAATCACATTGCGCGGTGTCGCATCTACAGGAATCTCATATGTACTTGGAAATAAAAATCCCTCTACGGGATATGTTTCGGGCTTTGTCCCCTTCATATACGGATAGGGTACAAAGGTCTTCGCTTCCTCTAAAAAGTCCTTCGACTTCATGATCTTATTCTTCTCAAGCTCAATCGCGATATCGCCTACCGTGTAACCTTCCGGAATAGTCAGGCGAATTGATTTTACATGACCCTCCTGCAACAGGGAAATGAGTTCTTTCACAGACACCTTATTCGGAATCTGATAATGCCCCGTTTGAAGCTTATCACCGGTACCGCTCAACAGCAGCCACAGCTTAAAGCCTTGAGTGGAACGGATGAGGCTTTTTTCATAAAGCATGTCCGCAATTTCTGATCCCGTTTGATTCTTATCGATGACCACCACTTGAGATCCGTCATCCTGAGCAAATGTATTCGGCATATAGTACAATGCACTGAGGCCGCCTACGATAACCAAAATACCTACGATAATCATAATACAAATATATTTTAAGGGTTTTCTCACGATATTGAGTTCCTTTCTATCAAATAAGCGTCAATTGTCACTCTATTATACCATAAACTCTATATTTCCCCTATGAAGTTCAGGACATAAAAATAGCGCATCACCCCATGGCAATACGCTACATTTACAATGGATTACTCGTCGTCATCCATATCCTCATACAATTTTACCAGAGCTTCGAAATGTTCATCATCTTCATCCAAAGGCACATATTCCTCTACGCCTTCTTCATTTGTTTCGATACGGGCCAAGATCATATACGTATCATCTTGACCTTCATGGTCAGCCTCTTCCTCCTGCACATGTACAAGAACGGCGTATTCTTGGCCTTCATGATTCAAAACAACGTCTTCCGTGAAGTACTGTTTCTTACCGTTTTCATCTTCGAATTCCAAGTAATACACTTCGCCTTCAAAATTTTGGTCAACCATTGGAAACCCTCCTTTTAAATACTTATTTATTAAACTGCAAGCGATCTAAATATCCTTGCAAAATTACAACCGCTGCCATCTTGTCGATCACAGATTTGCGTTTTTTACGACTTACATCAGCTGCGATGAGTTGGCGTTCCGCCATGACGGTGGATAACCGCTCATCCCAATAAGTAACAGGTAAATCGATGACTTCTTTCATCTTGGCGACGAATTCCTCCGTCTTTACAGCTCTATCCCCTTTTGTACCATTCATATTTTTCGGCATTCCCACGACCAGCTCATGCACCTCGTATTCAGTGATAAGTTCCTGCAGTCTGTGAAAATCCTTTTCAAGGGATGTTCTGCGAATGGTTTCTATGCCTTGCGCCGTCATGAGCAATGCATCACTGCAGGCGATGCCGATAGTCCGGCTGCCTACGTCCAATGACATAATCCTCATTATAGTTGCTTAGCCTTTGCGTATTCTTTTAATAATTCTTCAATCAAATCATCCCGCTCTAAACGGCGAATGTCTGACCGTGCATTATTATAACTTGTGATATACGCAGGGTCACCGGAGATAAGATATCCCAGGATCTGATTAATCGGGTTATACCCTTTTTCTTGAATCGATTGATAAACGCGAGTAAGTACCTCTTCAGCTGTTACCGGTTCATCTTCAACTTTACGGAATAACATAGTTTCATCGGAAACCTTCATGCATATCCCTCCTTTTCAGTACATCAGGCGAGGCCCGTCCTTGTGAAAGACGAGACTCAACCTCGTATGCTAACCGTCCGACTGGGCCGGATAGTTAATCTTAGCTTAGGTTACATATATAACTGCATAGTATTAAACAGTATATATCAATAATAATTATACAGTTATATATATTATTGTAACATAGATGACAAAGCATCTCCACCTGCTTTAAGTGCTGCCGATAATTTATCCGGTTCTTTACCGCCGGCCTGAGCCATATCAGGACGACCGCCACCATTACCGCCCGTAACCTGAGCAGCGGCTTTTACGATATTACCTGCATGAGCACCTCTGCCTACAATGTCTTTAGATACCTTACATGCAAAGCTTACCTTATCATCACCCATAACGGAACCCAGGAGAACCACACCGGAACCGCCGAGTACATCGAGGGCCTGGTCCGCATAATCTCGAAGTTCATCCATCGTATTAACCCGAACGGATGCGAAGATGGCATCGACACCGTTGATATTCACCTTAGCGGACACGATATCAGCAGCACCGCTGGCTGTGATTTCCTTGCGAATTTCATTGAGTTCATGTTCAACCGCTTTCGCATCAGCCAATACTTGATGCAAACGTTCCTCTACCTGAGCAGGTTTCGTCTTAAGCTCTCCTGCCAAACGTTCGATAGTCAGACGATCCTGTTTTGCCGCCTCAAGAGCTGCACGCCCCGTAATCGCTTCGATACGACGCACACCGGATCCGATACCGGATTCGGATGTCAGACGGAAAGACCCGATGAAGGCCGTATTGCCCACGTGAGAACCTCCGCACAATTCAACGGAGAATCCGGGTACCTCTACTACGCGTACAACATCGCCGTATTTATCACCGAAGAGTGCCATCGCTCCTTTTGCTTTCGCTTCGTCCATAGACATTTCAGCGATAGCAAGATCCGTTGCTTTGAGTATCTCTTCATTTACGAGGGCCTCTATTTTTTCAAGTTCCTCCTGTGTTACAGGTGAGAAATGAGTAAAATCGAAACGTAAATAATCCGGCGTTACCAAGGAACCCGCCTGATTCACATGCTCGCCTAACACTTGTTTCAATGCCGCATGCAATAAGTGAGTTGCCGTATGATTACGAGCCATCGCAGCACGACGATCCGTATCCACTTCAAGCGTTACGTCATCACCTTCGGAAACAGAACCCTCTACAACGGTACCGATATGATAAACTGTGCCTTCAGGCAAACGTTTCGTATTATGAACCTCTACCTTGCCCATCGGCCCGACGATAAAGCCCGTATCACCTAATTGACCGCCCCCCTCAGCGTGGAATGGAGTCGTACGTACGATAACGGTGATTTCATCGCCGTCAGCGGCCGTTTGCAAGCGTTCGGAACCTTTACCGATCATAAGAACAGAAGATACCGTTACAGTTTCATCCTCGAGAAGTTCTTCATCCTTAAGGAATGTAATATCCGGTGTTTCCACCTTTGCATCTTCTTTAACACGTGCTTCACGGGCACGTTCACGCTGTTCCTTCATCGCCGCATCGAAACCGTCACGGTCGATGCTGAAACCGCGTTCAGATGCAATTTCCTCTGTTAATTCCCAAGGAAATCCGTATGTATCATATAATTTAAATACTTCTACCCCCGGTACGACAGTCGCTTTCTCAGCAGACAACGTATCGATTAAGGAGTACAATAGTTCAAGACCTTGTTCCAACGTCTGATTGAAGCGTTCTTCTTCGTTTTGAACGACCCGTTTTACGAAGTCTTTTTTTTCAGCGATGGACTTGATTCCCGGTCCTAGAATATCTACGACTACGTCGATAAGAGGTGTTAAGAAAATACCGTCAATACCGAGTAAGCGACCATGACGCACGGCACGGCGCAAGATACGACGCAATACATAACCGCGACCTTCGTTAGATGGTAATACACCATCAGAAATTAATGCCGTTACGGCACGGGCATGGTCCGCAATAACCTTCAAGGATACATCTGTGCTTTCATTATCGTTATAAGATACGCCTGCACGTTTTGCCGTAGCCTCGATAATCGGGAAAATCAGATCCGTTTCAAAGTTCGTTTTACAATGTTGCAATACGGATGCCAATCGTTCAAGACCGGCGCCGGTATCGATATTTTTATGTTCCAACGGTTCATAGGAACCGTCCGGCATCTTATTGAATTGAGTGAACACGAGATTCCAAATTTCAAGATACCGGTCGCAGTCGCAGCCGGGTGCGCAATTCGGATCATCGCAGCCGTGTTCAGGTCCCTGGTCAAAGAAAATTTCACTGTCCGGACCGCATGGACCTTCACCGATTTCCCAGAAGTTATCCTCCAAACGGGAGATATGGCTTTCCTCTACACCGCAATCGTTATGCCAGGTATCATAAGCCTCCTGATCATCCGGATATACAGTGACATACAGTCTATTTTTATCGAGTTTGATGACTTCCGTCAAAAATTCCCATGCCCAATGAATGGCTTCCTTCTTGAAGTAGTCGCCGAAGGAAAAATTGCCGAGCATTTCAAAGAATGTATGGTGACGTGCGGTACGACCTACGTTTTCAAGGTCCCCTGTACGCATACATTTCTGACTTGTTGTGATACGATGACAAGGAGGTACCAGTTTACCGGTAAAGAAAGGCTTTAACGGCGCCATCCCCGCCCCGATCAATAATAGGGACGGATCGTTTTCCGGTATAAGAGAAAAACTATCTAACCTTAAATGCCCTTTACTTTCAAAAAACTGCAAGTACGCTTGACGCAGCTCATTACCCTTCATGTGTATATTCCTCCTAAAATTATTTACTCCTAATTATACCGTAAATAATATAGAAAATCTATCAAAAACCATGATAAGTCCGCATAATTCGTGGATTTTCACCATATAAAAAAGAGGTTATACGGATCAACAAGTACATAATTGATTCGTATAGCCTCTTTTGAGCTAGTATAGAGTTTTAGCGTACAACGCGTTTCGCACCGATATAGCGTTCGCCCCAGTAACCGGAATCCAAGCTTGCTACAGCAACACCGCTGCTGGATGTAGCGCTGATGAATTGACCGTCGCCGATATAAATACCGGAGTGAGACGGGCCCGGTTCATAGGTTTCAAAGAATACCAAATCCCCTGCCTTCAAATTGGCACGAGATACTTCAACACCTACATTATATTGCTCATCCGCTAAACGAGGCAAAGAAATACCCTGTTGCGCGAATACATATTTAACATAACCGGAGCAGTCAAAGCCGCTTGGTGTAGTGCCGCCAAATACATACGGTACACCGCGGTATTTGTTGGCTTCCGACAAAATAGCATGAATGCTGCTAGGTGTTTCACTCTTTGTAAGATTATTTAATCTAACTTTTTTCCCATTAATCGATTGACCGGCAATACGACGGGATGTGGCATTGCTGTTTGTGAAAGCAGACTTCGTTGCCACTGCTTTTGTTGCCGCATTATGCGTTAGCGCCGCCTTAGTAGAACGAGGGGCCCCCATTAAGGCATTATACGTTGCAGGACCTACAATACCGTCTACAGGAAGTCCGCGATCTTGTTGGAACAGGCGAACCGCCCATTTTGTTTCCTTACCGTATACACCGTTTTTATCTGTTGCATTATAGCCGTGTTTAATCAGTTGCTGTTGAACCGCTGTAACACTTTTGCCTTTATCACCATATTGCAATATTGTTGCGGTTGTTGCGCCAACTATGGCAGTACTGGCACACACAAAAGTTAATGTTAATGCCGTTATTTTCGCCTTACTATATTTTGACTTCATATGCTTCCTTTCCAAAAAAACTTAAAGTAAGTTACTTATTCAAAATATACTAACCGTCATTTATTTGCATTCACAAATACAGCTAGTCTTCCTTGCTTTGGTCGGTATAAGTCTCCGACGCGATAAACACATCGGCACTGCTTGGTCCCATCACAGGTACCTCTTCATGCCCCTCAAAGTTTATTGCGGACTTAACCCAATACAAAGGCCGTTGCTTCACCTCTTCAAAAATACGACCTACATACTCGCCTATAATCCCCAAACCGACGAGTTGAATTCCACCAATAAATAAAATGGATACGCCTATTGTCGTCCATCCGTTAAGAGCTTGTCCCGTAAGGTACACATAAAGGAGATGCAGGATAAGTAAAAAACTCAGTCCCCCGCACAGTACACCTACATAGAGAGCCGCTCGCAACGGAACTCTGGAAAACGCTGTAACTCCATCTAGAGCGAAACGAATCATCTTGCGTACACTGAATTTGGAAACCCCTGCATATCTCGGAGGTGCCACGAAATGTAATTCCGCCTGTCGATATCCTAAGGCCCCGACAATGCCGCGCAAGAAACGTCCATGTTCCCGAAAGCGTTTCAGGGTGCCCAATGCTTTACTATTCATGAGGCGAAAATCGGATCCGCCCTCCACGATAGGAACATCAGCCATCTTATTCATTAGCTTGTAATAATACTTTGACGTGAAAGATTTAGCCCAGCTTGCGTCCTCTGTCGAGTCCCGTATGGTGCGCACCACATCATACCCTGACTCCCATAACCGAACGAGTTCGGGAATCAAAGCAGGCGGATGCTGCATATCACCATCCATTGTAATAACTGCATCACCATGAGCGTAATCAAGACCGCAAGTCAATGCCGTCTGATGCCCGAAGTTGCGAGCCAGCAATAACACTTTGACATGTTTATCATCGCTAGCAATTTCACGCAGTATCATAGCCGACGAATCAGTAGATCCATCATCTACATAGATTATTTCATAATCATATGTAAGACCTGACATAACATCAGTTACAGCTTTGTAAAAAGTAGCTATATTATCCTCTTCGTTATATACAGGCACTACAATAGAAAGTAACATAAATCCTCCAAAGTACTTTACTCACCTATTTTATGTGAAATAGTAAATTACGGCAAATGTCAAAGGTTAACAATAAAGCCAATTATCCGAACAAACCCAGTAAATACAAGGGTTATTCACTTATAACCAAATTTCACCTTCATCTTTTTTATATATTAGTAATCCAAATAAATAAAAAATATATTTATTTTTAATTATGAAATCGTTTATATAAAATCGATGAAAAAAGCACAAAAATGAACCTACGATGACCGCTATTGCAACAGGATTTTACCGCTTATAATCCGGCAGCATCAATCCAAGTTTGTAAATTCTCTTCCGCCGTTTCCATATCTTCATCATAAGCACCGGCCACTACGGGGTATCTGGAAACCTCTACAGTATGCAGAATAGAATCATCGCGACCGTTTTTATAGGTACCGATCCAGATGCCGGAAAACTGAGATTCATACCATTCCACCGGTTGATCCGTTTCATTAAAGGAAATTGTAATATGACCCCGTCCCAACGTTTCCAGTACTTCTACCTGTTCCTCCTCGGTAAGTCCCGTTTTCTCTATATAAACAGAATAGGTTTCACCGGTTTCTCGCAGTTGCTTCAGCGCAGCGCGCAACTCATTTAAAACGGCACGCACATTATTGTAATTTTCAATCATATAATCTCCTATTACAAATACATCTTCATGAATTATTTTGGTTCTGCAGTAACGCCCCAACGCTCCAGAACCTGTAAAACCCGCTTCTTTACCTCCGGCACGGCGCGCTGTACAACTTCGCTCGGTTCAAAGCCGATTTCGAGGGATTCCGGCTCGACACCGATTACGACAGCATCCTCTAAAGGCTGCTCCTGAATCGCTCGGATACGAAGAATATCCTGCATTCCGACTTCATGAACCGAAATATGTTCCGTGAAGTATTGCTCCACTTCCTTATGAGGGAACTCGTAAACAGTGCCGGGCGCTTCACCACCATTGATGGCGTCGACAAGGAGTATTTTTTTCATGCCCCGCATATACGTCAACAGCTCCATCCCCATCGTACCGCCATCGATGATGCTTACAGCAGGTGTAAAGGAATATGAATGTTGTAATTCTTTCACAACATGCACACCGAGGCCTTCATCGGTCAGCAGGATATTACCGACCCCGAGGAGGACGATTTCATTATTACCGTCATCATAAAGGCTGTTTAAATCAATACGCGGACCCTCCGAGTCCGCGTATTCTTCCAAGCCTCTGATATATTCAGCACTTGTATCAGTCATCTTGTAATTCTCTTTCTCTAGGATCGTTAGGATCGCTAGGTCGATATGTCGTAAAGGACGGTTTATCGATACGTTCACCACGACGACGTTTACCGTTCAAATCTTCAATATCAATCGGATCATGAGCGTAATATTTCATACCCGATACCATAGCGGATACTTCGCCGGATTCCTCCATCACATCTTCACGGAACGCCATATACACGTGAATGATAGTAAAGAACAAGAAACACCATGCTATGTAATGATGGATGATATGAACCTTATATTCACCGCCAAACAGCGTGATGACCGGAGCCAGTGCACCTCCTAAAATACTATTAGGATTAATCATGCTGTACATGGCAAATCCCGTCAGAATTTCAAAGAAGAACAAAATATATACCGCTAAATATGCCGTACGGGCCAATGAGTTTCTTAGCCAATGATGTTCATGCTTCTGGGGAATCATCAGATAGTGCAATGTTGTTTCCCGTAAACCGTACCAGTATCGTTTTTGTCTAAATTTCGGCAACAATCTGTCACCGCGATTCCAAATCGCACCGGCAAATCGGAATATGAAGGAAAATGTCAGAATAACTCCGGCGATGAAATGGATGCGACGCATCGTTTCCATCGAAAACCAACCGTCGATAGCGAAGGTCGGCTCCGGATTGCCTGTAATCGCCGCAAAGCCCGGATCACCTATATAAAGGCCGGTCCAGAACAATGCGGTTACACTGAGCACCATAGTCCAGTGGAATATGCGCAGCCATAAACTGAATACGACATACGCTTTTTTGTCAGTATGTATTAACATAATGCCACCCCTTATTTACACAATGCATCGGTATTAACGGAAACAATTTTCTCACCTTTTTTATTGTATAAATGAGTAGCACATGCTAAACATGGGTCGAAGGAGTGAATTACCTTCAGGATTTCCAACGGTTTATCCGCAATTTTCACCTTCGTGTCTATCATGGCGTCTTCGTACGCCCCATGTTCATTAGCAGCCGTCTTAGGGCATGCATTCCATGTGGACGGCACGATACATTGATAATTTGCGGAGCGACCGTCCTTGATGTGAATCCAGTGGCCCAAGCCGCCACGCGGTGCATCTACAAGACCAACGCCCTTCGCATCCGGTGCCCATGTATTAGGGTCGAATTTAGTCATATCCGCTACGGCGGTATCACCGTTCTTGATATTTGCAACGAGCTTATTAAAGAAATATTGGCTCATATTTGCCGCTACTTGCGCATCGAGGCCACGACATGCTGTACGACCCACCATGGTTGTCATCCATACATGTGCAGGTACGCCCAATACCTGAGATACGGTATCTATTTGACGGACTATCATGGATTCCGCCCAGGTCGGATCCTTGATGATACCTTGTTTTACCTTTGTATATACGACGATATATTTCGCTAATGGACCCACCTCTGCTGTCTTACCTTTGAAAGTAGGCGATTTGATCCAGGAATATTTCTTATCTTCGTCGAGGAATTCCCATTTCTCTTTCGTCCCCGATTTAGGACCGGTAAACTTAGGGTCCGTAACACCGTCAATAGGATGAAGAGAGCTTTCACCATTCGGATAAGTAAACCATGAATGATCCACCTCTTCACTGAGGTATTGAGGATCCATAAAATCCTTGCCTTCCAAGTTGATAAAAGTCGCTTTATCGACACCGAGGCCGAAGTTTTCTACCACACCATTGGAGCGGACGACACATTTTTTATGGTAATCGCCGTCAGAAATGCCGCTATAAGATTCATCAGGATAGTCACCATAGGACATTACACGTTTTTTAGCAAGGCCGCCACCGTCAATCATGCCTTTTTCCACGTAGATTTTGCCGATAGCCAACAAATCAGGCACATAGAAATTATCCACCAAATCCTTCGACAAGGAAATGGATTGTTCCACCGCCGCAAGGCGTTGTGTATTGATAGGGGCATTCATGTCATTCATGGAAATGGCACAGGGCATACCGCCTACGATGTAATGCGGATGCGGATTCTTACCGCCGAACACAACATGAGGAATAACGATATCCCGTTGACGATCCAGAATATTCAAATAATGAGCTACACCCATTAAATGTACTTCAGGAGGCAATAAGTTATAGTCCGGATGGTCCCACCATTGAGCGGAAAAAATGCCCAGCTGACCGGATCCAACAATTTTCTTAATCTTTTGCTGTACCGCTGTATAGTAAGCGGTAGTCGCTTTAGGAAATTCCTTAGGATATGCGGAATCCTTTGACGCTGTTTCAGCCGGAGCAAGTCCTCCTATATTATACGTAGCCAACACATCATTCTGTAATTGAGCCGTTTTTGCCGAATCCGCATTGAGCGCCGCTACAGGGCTGACCCAGTCCAGAGCATGCAAATGATAAAAATGCACGATATGGTCATGCACATCTAAGCAGCTGTGCATGATATTGCGGATATAGTTCGCATTTTTAGGAATGGAAATGCCCACCGCATCCTCTACGGCCCGCAATGCGGCCAGTGCATGCGTACTTGTACATACGCCGCAAATACGTTGTACGAAAGCCCAAAGATCACGGGGGTCGCGGTCTTTAGCAACAAGTTCAATACCACGCCAAGCCGTACCCGAGGATAATGCGTCCTCTACCTTACCGCTACCTTCATCTACCTTTATCTCCACCCGCAAATGACCTTCAATACGGGAAATCGGATCTACTACTACGCGTTTCATTAGTGACTTCCTCCATTATTGTGCTTTTCTTCATCCCACTTGCCGCTTTCTTTCAAGCGTTTTTCCTCTTGGATATCATTGTACTTATTACGGGCAAGGGTTGCCGCACCGTGTACAATAACCGCCGCAGTAGCACCGACGGCTGCTACCGTGCCGATTGTATCGGCCGTTGTAATGGTGTTGGCCAACGGAATATCCGGCAAGCGTTTATAGAATACATCATTATCCCAGAACCCCTTTTCAGAACAGCCGATACAGCCGTGACCGGATTGAATCGGATAGGACAAACCGTTCCACCAGCGCAAATTACCACAGGAGTTGTATGTCTGCGGTCCGCGGCACCCCACCTTATATAAGCACCAGCCCGCTTTAGATGCATCATCGTCAAACTTTTCAACAAAGAGACCTGAATCAAAGAAAGCACGACGATAGCATGTATCATGGATACGATTACCGTAGAATTGTTTAGGACGCCCTTGAGAATCAAGCGGCGGAATTTGCCCGAATAATGCATAATGCATGACTACACCTGTCATAACCTCAGGAATCGGAGGACATCCCGGCACCTTGATAATCGGTTTTCCCGATACGACGGAAGAGACGGATACCGTATTTGTCGGATTCGGTTTAGCCGCTTGAATACCGCCCCAGGATGCACAGGATCCGTATTCGATAATCGCCGCAGCCCCTTTAGCACATTCCAACAAAGACTGTTTAAATGTACGACCTCCTACGGTACAGTAGACGCCATCTTCATCAAGAGGAACCCCCCCTTCAACAGCCAAAATGTATTTACCGGCCTTCTCCGTAATCAGTTTCTCCAAATGCTCCTCTAAAGGGGCTCCGGATGCGGCCGCTAATGTATCATCATATTCGAGAGAAATCATATTCAAGATAACATCCGATGCAAACGGTGAGGATGAACGGATAAAAGCTTCACTACAACCTGTACATTCATGACCATGCAACCAGATTACCGTAGGTAATTCAGTCGTTTCAGCCGCTTTTACAACGGTGTCCAGCATCGTTGGCGGCAATCCTAAAATAGCTGTGAGCGCTACACAGGATTTCATAAATGTACGTCGACTCAAACGTCGCTCCTGGAAGAGTGTCCATAAACTGTTTACACGATTCTTCACGGAATATAGCCTCCTTACAACAACTTTGCGCAATGTATATATTACTTAATAAACTACAACTATTCTTGCATTTATATTGCTATTATAACATCTCCACACTATTTTAAACAGTAAAAAGCCTCATAGCATAAAGAAAGAACTGTATACAAGAGTAATGATATATCCTGCATACAGTTCCGTATCATCTGGTTTTATAAAAACCTTCAGTTATTAAATTATTTGATTGCTTCTCTGATGAGCTCTTCAAGAATGTCAGCTTTCTTATAGCCCACAAGAGAATCGAGCATTTTACCGTCCCGGAAAAATACCAAGGATGGGATGCCATCGATATCTTCTTTCAGCAAAATACCTCGTAGATTTTTATCCTCCGCATCAACGGTGAAAAACTGTACTTCACCTTTTAATTTTTCGGCCACCGCCTCCACCTCGGGACGCATAACGATACAGGGTTCACACCAACCTGCCCAGAAATCAACAATAGTCAAACCCTTGGAGCCAAGTACTTTTTCATCAAATTCTTGTACACTAGTAATCGCTGTAATTGCCATGAAGTTCTCCTAACAAAGTCTTAAATCATATATACAATAATTCGTTTTCTAATAATGAAGCAAGCAATCAATAAGCCGAGTTCTGTTCCGCTTGCGCGGTGACGATTATCTTTCTAGGCGCACAGTCGCCTGTACGCTCGAGCGACACAACCCGAAAGGTAGGCGGGACCACCCTTAACCCTTTTCTATTCGGTCTTGCTCCGGATGGGGTTTACCGAGCCAGCCTGTTACCAGACTGCTGGTGAGCTCTTACCTCACCTTTCCACCCTTACCACTGATGTGGCGGTTTCCGTTTCTATGGCACTTTCCCTAAGGTCACCCTCGCCAGACGTTATCTGGCATCCTGCCCTATGGAGCTCGGACTTTCCTCGAATCCAACGGACTCGCAACCGTCTTTCATACTTGCTTCACTTCAGTTTATCATAGCAGTACTATATCACGCAAGAACAAGGGGGCATGTGAAAGTCTCAAAGAAGATATACTCTTGCATTATAAAAAGAAAAAGTCCTGTTGTTCTCCATAAGCGTGAACAGGAACCTCCAATGAGGAGGCCTCTAAATACTCACGTAAACCGTAAGCCACGATGGATTCCGTACCGAAATGACCGGCGTCTACAACGAGGATTCCCGATTCTTTCGCCAGTTGTGCATCATGATACTTCACATCGCCTGTCACATAGGCATCAACCTTATATCGAGCCGCATCCTTGATAAACTCGGCTCCGGCACCGGAACAAAGTGCAACGGACTGAATCTTCTCCGGCACTACACCGCAAAAGCGGATATTCGCATCGGGCAAAGCTTCCTGCACCCATTCGCGAAATGTATCCATCTTTAATGCGTTCGGCAATCTGCCTATGCGTCCTAAATATTGAATCGCTCCGTTCGGTTCAGCCAGAGATACGACTTCATAAGCCACCTCTTCATAAGGATGCGCCTCTTTCATAGCCATCAAAACAGCATTGAAATTCGTAGCATCCACAATCGCATTGATTTGTACCTCCGGCACAATAGTCATCGTCCCCGCTTCGCCGATGACAGGATGAGACTGATCATTTCCTCTGAATCGCCCTTCTCCGTTCACGCTGAAACTGCAATAATCGTAATTTCCGATTCGACCGGCACCGGCCTCTCCCATGGCGATACGCACCGCATCAGCTGCACCTTCAGGTACGAAGGTGGATATCTTATACAGCACATCTTCTCCGGTTTTAATAAACCCTTGTACATCTATGAGTCCCAACCGTTCCGCCAACATATCATTCAATCCGCCCGGTGCGATATCAAGATTTGTATGAGCGCTATATACGGCGATTTGATTGGTAATCAACATTTCAATCATTCGTCCCAGAGCCGTATCTGAAGACACCTGTTTAAGACCTTTAAAAATCAACGGATGATGACTGACGATAAGATTGCAATTATGTTCTACCGCATACCCGATTGCCTCCGTCGTCACGTCCAACGTCGTAAGAATACTTTTAACAACCGTCTTTCGATTGCCTACCATAAGGCCTACATTATCCCATGACGCCGCATAAGACCGAGGTGCCAGCCGTTCCATCACATCTATAACATGTTGAACAGTTGTCATTATAATCACACCTTTCCCTGGATTTACTAATTATATTTGATTTTAACAAAATACTATATGATGTTAATGAATACAGTTTTAAAACCATAAATGAACGCCTATACATTTAATTGAGCTGTACAGAAATTCCAAACTATTTACAACAATGTCCTTAAGTACGCGATTTCCCCAGCGAGTTCTTTATATTTATCCGTATGACTCAACGCATCCGTCATTCCATTCAACGCACATTGGCGTTGATATATCAGATATTCTATATATGTATTCCATAGCGGTGGACGCTCTTGTTCAAGCAGCGCTCCGATGGACCACAGCAGAGAATCCTCTGAAAGCTCAGCATATACATCTGGATACTCGGCTATACCTGTATAGGACTCGACACAATCATCGCGAACGGCTAAAAACGCCGTATATAATTTGCCGTTATCCTCTACGATGACTTCAAGAACGATTATATATCCCTTTTGCACCATATATTGGCGCAATTCTTTTTGACCGTTTTGCGGCTGCAGCACATAAAACTCCAACGGCTCCGGCCCCGCATCCACGATATCCCGAATCAGAAAGCCTCCCATACCGCAACAGATGGCCCCCGTCAATTCGCCTCGTTTCGTGACTTTCAGGCCATCGCCCAGACGACAGTCGATACGCCCTTGCAGATTACACGACTCTACATAAGCCCTGGCCGAAGCAAGAGGCCCCTTATGAACATCTCCGGCAATGACAAAGTCCGCCCGATTACGGTTAATCAGCTCCACCGCCAAATAGCCGTGATCAGTTCCGATATCAGCTATAGCTCGTGCCTTCGGAACGATGGAAAACACCGCTTCCAAACGATCCATCATTGGTCTAGGTTCCATATATTTTCCTTATTATCAGTAAATAACAACTCTACCAGTTCAAATCTATAAAACTTGTATTTCAAATACACCGTATGATTCAAATACGTCGCACTATTTTAAATATAACGCGCTATTTTAACATCATCATATATAGATCAAATATATAAATTATGTTCATATATAAAAATAACCGCCCTTGAAGTCTCAAGGACGGTACATGTCATAAGTGGTGGGCCCACCTGGGATCGAACCAGGGACCGACCGGTTATGAGCCGGTTGCTCTACCCCTGAGCTATAGGCCCACAGTTAATTTCTAGCTCATTAATTATACCGAATCCCATAAGTATCCGTCAAGCGGACTTAATCAGGACTCTTTCATCAGCATAAATCGTTGAATCATACCGTCCTCATTAAATACGCCCTTCGTAGCCAATGTCGTCGTTTTACTGTCCGTCGATTTAATACCGCGGGCACTCATACAACTATGCGATGACGTAATATGAACGATGACGTCCTCGGACCCCGTCGCCATAGAGATGACCTCGGCGATATCCTCTCCGATTTTTTCCTGCAACTGTAATCGTTTACAACACATTTCCGCAATACGCGGCACCTTGGACAAACCGATGACGCGGCCTTTCGGAATATATCCGATGCTGATGCTCATATCATACATGAGCGCCATATGGTGTTCGCAGTGAGAGAAACACGTAATATTCTTAACGACCACCATCTGATCAGTATCTACGGGAAATGTTTTTCCATACATTTCGGCAATTTCCGCATTGGTATACCGAATGCCTTCATATACCTCCGCCATCATCTGAGCAACGCGCTTCGGCGTTTCTACCAGCCCCGCACGATCGGGATCTTCCCCTAACGCTTCCAAGAGCTGATACACTAGTGATTCGATTTTTTCCGTGTCCATACTACACCCCCTTCGCATCAGGATCCCAGATGAACTTATGAATTTGCAGCTGAAATCTCACATTCTGCCAATTATGAGTTTTCATATATTCAATAATCGAGGCCGCCTCAATCCGTCCCCAGACGGGCGACACATAAATGTGTGCCTTTGTCGTCTGCGTTTCAAGAATATGGTGCATACAATCCAAGTCTTCAACGGTACCGACCACAAATTTGATGAGATCCCGCCCGGTAGCCACCTTGAATATATCGAGATTCATAGACTTCTCCGCCAAAGACGACGGTGTCTTGTAATCATAGGTGAACCATACATTATCCCGTTGAAAGCTCGGTACGATAGTACCGTTCGTCTCGATATTGAAATCATATGGCATCGTATCATGTGAATAAATTTCATCCTCACGCTCTGATACACAAGATTCGGAAGATTCACTGCGACGTGTCAGCTCATCAATGAGCGCAATAACTTCTCGTTCCTGCAGTAAAGGCTCGCCACCGGTAATGGTGATGCGGTGATTACCTAAACTTTCAATGGTATCGGCTACCTCTTGAACGGACATCTGTTTATACACACTGTCCGGTCCATAACTATACGTTGTATCGCAATAGGAGCAGCGAATATTACAGTCATACAACCGCAGAAACGTCGTTAAGAAACCTTGACGACTGCCTTCGCCGTCGATAGAGGAAAAGATTTCAATCACGTTCATAAATCGCAACATTTCCTTCCGATTCCTGTACCTCTACCTTGAAACATTTCGGTCCCAATTCATCGGCAATCCACTTCGCCATATTTTCCGCAGTGGGATTGATATCACCCAGCACATCATTAATATGATGATGGTCCAGACGTCTGTGAATCTTTTTCTTTATAATCGTAAAGTCTATGACCATACCGTTATGATCGAGCTCTTCTGAACGGGCATATACGGTAATAATCCAGTTATGTCCATGCAACTGCTGACACTTGCTGGGATAATCCAGTTTTAACTGATGAGATGCGCTCACCTCTAAACGCTTGCAAACTGTAAACATCGAAACTCCTTTAGTCTACACATATAAATCACATTCATTATAACACGAAAAATAGAGTCCCTCTCAAACAACTCCACAAAAGGCTTGAGAGAGACTCTATTTTGTTCTTATAAAAAGTCTTTAATCTTATCGCGTTTTCCGCGGTTTCGTAACTTCGTTAAGGCCTTGCCTTCAATCTGACGAATGCGTTCTCTCGTAACATTGAAATGTTGTCCCACTTCTTCAAGAGTCCGAGGTTTACCATCCTTCAACCCGAAACGCAGAATCAACACCTGCTGTTCCCGATCCGTTAAGCACGTGAATACGTCTTCGATCTGCTCCTGCAACAAAATGTAGCTTGCCGCATCATCCGGAGCGATCGCATCCTGATCCTCGATGAAGTCCCCCAAATGGGAGTCTTCCTCTTCACCGATCGGCGTTTCCAACGATACCGGTTCCTGTGCAATCTTTTGAATTTCACGCACGCGCTCTACGGTAATGCCCATACCTTCCGCAATTTCCTCAGGTAACGGCTCACGGCCCTTATCCTGTAATAATTGTCTGGAAATACGAATCAATTTATTGATGGTTTCCACCATATGCACCGGAATACGAATGGTACGAGCCTGATCAGCAATGGCACGCGTAATGGCTTGACGAATCCACCAGGTAGCATAGGTGGAGAACTTATACCCCTTCGTATAATCAAATTTATCCACCGCTTTAATAAGACCGAGATTACCTTCCTGAATCAAATCCAGGAACAACATGCCTCGACCCACATAACGTTTCGCGATACTCACAACGAGACGCAAGTTCGCATCAACCAACTTCTTCTTAGCCTTTTTACTGAGTTGAATTTCCTTATAGGTAGCATCTTCCTCGGCACCGGCTTCAATCTGTTTCGCCAACACGATTTCTTCGTCGGCCGATAACAATGGAACACGCCCGATTTCCTTAAGGTACATACGCACCGGATCATCGATATTTACACCGGAATCCACGCTGAGATCGATGGAAATATGTTTTTCACTCGCACCGTTTTCCTCATCATCCTCACCATCATCCGGCTCAATCGGATTATCATCTTCATGATCATCGTCCGCATCCACATCGGATACGATATCAATATTAAGCTTACCCAGAGTAGTATAAATGTCATCTAATTGTTCTGCAGTGAGATCCGATTGCTCGTGAAGAGCATCTGAAATCTCTGATTGCGTCAACACACCGGTCTTCCGGCCTTTTTCAAGAAGTTGATCCACAATCTCCTCAATTTGACTTTTTTGTACTTTCTTAGCCACAGCGCTCTCCTTTATAATTTATTGACTTACTTAGACCATTCTCTGATCAAATTCTGTATATCCTGACACTTATGTAATTCGCTAATAAACGTCGAATCTCCTGCCCGTTTTAATTGATCCGCCATAATTGAATGCGTTTTATACTGTTCACGCAACGAATGAAGCCTAATCTTACGGATTAATCCGGGCACTTGCACCTTATCGTCATCATCACACATCACTAACAATCTTGAATATATATCATACTCCTGCGCCGTCAAAACACTTTGAATGCTGGATTCATCTAAACGGTGCTCTTTCATAAATAAGGTGTAAATCTTTTCTATTATAACTCGATATTCATTTTTTTGAAAGTCTTCCAAAGGCAGATAGTTCATCACTTCTTGCAAGACGTCTCCATCCGTAAAAGCTAATGACAGTAACCGCTCTTCATCGCCTTTCACCAATTCCTTGGTAGGCAATGGTACAGAGGCCATATCGACAAGTTCAATCTGTCCCTTTTTTACGTAATCTCTAAAGTATCTGAAGATACTGCTGTTATCAAGCCACAACGGCAAAGCCAACGCCTTGAGCGCATCATCGCGCTGCGTCTGACTGTGGATATTCGCGATATACGGAAATACGTCCGCCAATACCGCCTGCTTGCCTTCCGTATCATTCGTATCATGCTTGATTAGCGATTCACTTAAAAGATAGTCGAGAGGCTTTACCGCCTGAGCAATAAGCTCTTTAAAGGCTTTCGCCCCGTGATTCCGCACATAATCGTCCGGATCTTTCCCATCCGGCATGGCGAGAACACGTACCTTAAAATCCGTATTCTGCAATAATTCAATCGCCCGTGACGCCGCCTGACGCCCGGCCCCGTCCATATCATAGGCGAGGACGATTTCATCGGCCTGACGCATCAGGATATGTCCGTGATCCTTGGTATATGCGGTACCTAAAGAGGCCACCACATTCGTCACCCCCTGATTATGAGCGGAAATAACATCCATATACCCTTCTACAAGAATAGCCTGCTTTTCCTGACGGATCGATTTATAGGCTTTATCAAAAGCGAACAAGATTTTTCCCTTCTCAAAGATTGGGGATTCAGGAGAGTTTAAATACTTCGGAGTGCTGTCATCCATAACACGACCCCCGAAGGCGACTACACGACCTTTTCCGTCCATAATCGGAAACATGACTCTATTTCTGAAGAAGTCGTAAAACTGCCCCTTTTGATTCTTCCGAACCAAATTCAACTCCAGCAGAATCGAATCCTCTATACCTCGCTCATGAAAAGCATGATACAGTTTATCCCATCCATCAGGTGCAAAGCCGAGCTTAAATTTTTCTATCGTTTCCTTTGTAAGCCCCCGCCTTTTTAGATAATCAAGCCCCGGCTTTCCCATAGAGGTTTGGGTCAAACAATTGTGAAAAAACGTGGCCGCTAAATCACAAGCTTCATATAATTTCTTACGCCTTTCATCACGGGCCCGCTGTTCCGGTGACAATTTTGCCTCCGGCAAGGGAATATTCGCCCGATTCGCTAATCGCTCCAACGCCTCCACAAAGGTAAGATGATCGAGCTCCATAAGGAATTTAATGGCATTGCCCGATGCGTGGCAGCCAAAACAATAATAAAACCCCTTATCCGGAGCTACACTAAAGGAAGGCGTCTTTTCATTATGAAAGGGGCAGCAACCCCAATAGTTCTTGCCCCGCTTCTTTAAGGCCACATGTTCGGATATGACCGATACAATGTCATTGGCATCTTTTATCTGCTCAATTAATTCATTTTCAAAATACCGACTCATAACCAAACCTCCTTTGGACCCATATATAATATATTCTATATAAAGAGGAAAATTCCTCTTTTCTTTCCATATTAATTGTAACAATTATTTATTATCGACAATATCCATAAGGATAATAATAGGCTGCAATGCGAACATTGCAGCCTATCTATAACGCCGAAGCGCCTATTATTTTGCGTAATCCACGACGCGAGTTTCACGAATAACCACAACCTTAATCTGGCCGGGATATTCAAGTTCAGACTCGATGCGTTTTACAATATTCCGAACAAGTAATGTTGAATCGGCTTCATCAATCTTATCCGGCTTTACTACAACGCGAATCTCTCGACCGGCTTGAATAGCAAAACATTTTTCAACGCCTTCGAAGGATTCTGCGATTTCTTCCAATTTAGATAAACGTTTCAAATAGTTTTCTAATGTTTCTCTGCGTGCTCCAGGACGAGCTGCGGAGATTGCATCTGCAGCGGCTACCAATACAGCCTCTACAGTTTGGAACTCTTCATCACCATGATGAGCCCCGATGCAGTTAACAACTGCTGCACTTTCACGATATTTACGTGCCACATCGACACCGATTTGAACATGAGAACCTTCAAGCTCCCGGTCCAAAGCTTTACCAATATCATGGATTAAGCCACCTCGTTTAGCCAGTGTCACATCACAGCCCAGTTCAGCTGCCATCAACCCTGCCAAATGAGAGACCTCAATAGAATGTTTCAATACATTTTGACCGTAGCTGGTACGGTATTTCAATCGACCCAAAATCTTAACGATCTCAGGATGTAAGCCATGAACATCAGCCTCAAAAGTTGCCTGTTCGCCGGCTTCTTTAATGGTTTGGTCCACCTCTTTACGAGCCTTACCAACCATTTCTTCAATACGAGCCGGATGAAAACGACCATCGACAATCAATTTTTCCAATGCTATACGAGCCACTTCGCGACGAATAGGATCGAAACCGGATAAAATAACTGCTTCCGGAGTATCATCGATAATCAAATCAATACCGGTTAATGTTTCAAGAGCGCGAATATTACGACCTTCACGACCGATAATACGTCCCTTCATTTCATCATTCGGCAATGCCACTACGGATACGGTAGTTTCCGCTACATGGTCAGCAGCACAACGTTGGATTGCGGAGGAGATAATTTCTTTCGCCTTTTTCTCCGCTTCATCCTTAGCTTGCTGTTCCATTTCCTTAACCATAATAGCCGTTTCATGACGAATTTCCTGTTCCACATTAGTTAACAAGATATTCTTTGCCTCTTCAAAGGTCATGCCGGAAATGCGTTCCAATTCCGCCATTTGTTTCTCATATAGAGCTTCGACCTTTTCACGACTGTGGGCTAAGTCAGCTTCTTTGCGATGTAAAGCTTCCTCTTTGTGTTCAATGTTGTCTAATTTTTTATCCAAAGATTCTTCTTTTTGAAGAATACGACGTTCCATACGCTGTAATTCGGAACGACGGTCTTTATTTTCTCGTTCCACGTCGGAACGGAGCTTATGAATTTCTTCCTTCGCTTCTAATAAAGCTTCCTTCTTTTTAGACTCTGCTGTACGCACACCGTTTGCAATGATGCGTTCAGCCTCTTGTTCAGCTTGATTCAGTTTTCCTTCAGCAATATTTTTACGTAAAAAATAGCCTACCCCTAGTCCAATCAGTACCATCACCACTGCAATCAGACTATACTCTAAAATCAGACTCACCTCCTAAATTCTCAATACTTGAGCTTTCATGCTCCTTTTATGCCGTTTATGCATTAAATTGTCTATAAACCTTACCATAAATAATACAAATAAGGCTATATTAATTTTAGACTTGAATGCCCATTCTGTCAAGGTTTAACAGGCTTGGACGGACGTCTGTAAAAGCCCTTTTCAGTCATAAAAATCATCACATACAATACGAATCGTATGTGTTGCAAACCCCCTGTATTTGAGAAAATTAAAAACTTTTACCCGAGGTGTAACATCCTCTTTTAAAACAGAACCGAATTTTTTCTCCACTACACGATAGGCCGCCTTTACCTCATCATAAGATGCTATATCCTGCGGTATATCAAGCCCACGAAGTTTCATCTTCTGCTTAATCATATAAACACCGTATTTTTCTTCTTTCATCAAATACGTCAACACCTGTTCTGACAAGCGTTCATCGTTAATATAATTATAATATCGCAGACGCTCTAACACACATTCGATGACATCATCCGAGATTTGTTTGCGTCGCATCTTTTGAGTCAGTTCATAAGAACTCAAAAATCGCTGTGCTAAAAATCGGTAAGCCTGATCCATGGCGGCCTGTAATGTTTCATCACTCATAACGGTTATACTTCTTCGGTCGTATCTTCACCGATTACATCGAGTTCCTCCGTACCAACGGCTAAGGTATCGCGGATGATACGATCGATTTCATCAGCAATTTGAGGATTATCAGCCAAATATTGTTTTGCCGCTTCCTTGCCTTGACCCATGCGTTCTCCGTTATAGGAATACCATGCACCGGATTTATTGATGATTTCCATGTTCGTACCGATATCGATAAGCGTTCCCGTCTTGGAGATGCCTTCACCGTACATCAAATCAAATTCAGCCGTTTTGAATGGAGGGGCTACTTTATTTTTAACAACCTTAACCTTTGTACGAGCCCCTACATTTTCATTATTTGCTTTAATAAGCTCGCCCTTACGCACATCTAAACGCACGGAGGAATAGAATTTCAAAGCACGACCGCCCGTTGTCGTTTCAGGATTGCCGAACATGACGCCAACCTTTTCACGCAACTGGTTAATAAAGATAACAACCGTTTTAGACTTGCTGATAATACCGGTTAACTTACGCAATGCTTTACTCATCAGACGAGCCTGCAAGCCTACGTGAGCATCCCCCATCTCACCGTCGATTTCCGCTTTCGGCACTAACGCTGCAACGGAGTCAACAACGACGATATCTACGGCACCGCTGCGAACGAGGGCCTCCGTGATTTCAAGGGCCTGTTCACCATTATCCGGTTGAGAAATCAACAAATTATTGATATCCACACCTAAATTACGCGCATATACGGGATCCATCGCATGTTCCGCATCGATGAAAGCGGCAATACCGCCCTGCTTTTGCGCCTCTGCTACGGCATGCAGTGCAACCGTTGTTTTACCGGATGATTCAGGACCGTAAATTTCGATGACGCGGCCACGAGGGAATCCCCCTACGCCGACCGCGATATCAATGGCTAGGGAACCGGATGAGATTACCTCTACATTCATGCGATCCGCCGCTTCACCAAGGCGCATAATCGCTCCTTTACCGAAATCTTTTTCAATTTGTTTTAACGCGTTATCCAACGCTGCTTGTCTGCCGTCAACAGCCATTCTATTTCCCCTTTTCTGTTATATAAATATAAGCATAATATAATGCGAGCTCTGCCGCACTTTGTCTGATATCTTCACGATTTCCGATCAAATTCGCCTTATGCGCCACCGTGCCGTACGGGCCGGATATACCGAACCATACAAGACCTACTGGCTTTTCGGAACTGCCGCCACCGGGGCCTGCAATGCCCGTAATGGATACGGCATATGTCGTCTGACCTACAGAACGCGCGCCTTCAGCCATGGCCTTTGCCACTTCTTCACTGACCGCACCGTATGTATTCAACATATCCTCAGGCACACACAAAACACGATGCTTTACATCATTGCTATAGGAGATTATCCCCCCCATATAGTATTCACTGCTACCACTCACATTAGTTAATAGTTTACCGACTAATCCTGCGGTACAGGATTCAGCCGTACTTATTGTAGCCTCTTCGTCAAGCAAAGTTTTGCTTAGAGTTTCCTCCATGGATACCGATAAATTCCGACCGATACGATTACCTAACCGTTCTCGTATAATCGCATCCCAAGGATTGAGTAAAAGCTGCGCCTTTTCCATTGTTTCCGCTTTTGCGGTAATGCGAACCTCGATATAGCCTTTTTTAATAAGTAGTGCAATGGTCGGATTAGATTGACTCTTGATAAGGTCCATCAAGGTCTTTTCCAAATCGATTTCTCGAATATCATATACGCCATAGCGATACGATGTCACCACGCCTTGAGAACCGAAACGCCGCTCCAAATATGGAATGACACTTTCCTGAAACATGCCTTTCATCTCACCCGGCGGCCCCGGCAATAAGAAATAAGTCGTATCACCATCCTCTACCACAACCCCGGGCGCCACACCTACAGGATTATGAAGAACCTCGGCCCTTTCCGGCAATTGTGCTTCGCGACGACTTGCATCGGGTATAGCACGGTTCACCCGCTTAAAAAAATCTTGTACCTCCGCCATCGCTTCCGAACTGAATACAACGAGACGACCGATGGAATCGGCCAAGACATTGCGCGTAATATCCCCTTGAGTGGGACCCAATCCGCCCGTGCTGATAACTATATCGGCACGATGTGCGGCATTTTGAAAGACCTCCGCCATGCGCTTTGGATTATCACCTACAACGGACTGATAGGCAATAGTATAACCTAATTTATTTAATTCTTGAGCCAACCAGGATACATTGGTGTTCACCGTATCCCCCAGCAATAACTCTGAGCCTGTAGATATAAGCTCTACAATCATCAGAAATCACCTCCACATTCGAACCGATCGAACTGTGTATCAATTAATATCTATATGAGTCTATATGAATTTATATAAACCGATATAACTCCATGTTAGAATCTATAAAGCTCTAGTTGTTTCTGTAAGTCTCCATAATTTCTATAGAGGCCCACGAGCTCCTATTAGGCCTCATAAGTCTCCATAAGTTTCTATAATCTCTATCAAACTTAAAAGATATCATATATTCTACTAACAATAAATCTTATATACTGCTAACAATAGATATAATTACTCTACAACTATAGCCACCACATCATATGCAAAGCCCTGTTCCACCTGCACCTTGAGGATATCCCCCGGTTTTATTTGATCGCCGCAGTCCTCGATATACATATTTCCATCCACATCGGGAGCCTGTGATTTCAAACGCCCCTTAGCGAGTAAGGTGTTGTGTTCCCCCTCTTCGATTTCCTCAATCATTGCGTAATCAACGGTACCTTCCAGATTCCGGTTATTCTCCTCTGAAATAGCCGCCTGAATGGACATGAGCGTATGATATCGTTCTTCCTTGATATCCTCCGGCACTTGATCTTCTCGAGCACCGGCCGGTGTACCTTCTTCCTGGGAATATGTAAACACGCCCATATTATCAAACTTGATATCTTTCACAAAATCGCATAATTCTTCAAATTGCTCATCCGTTTCCCCCGGGAAACCGACGATAATAGATGTGCGCAATGTAATATGTGTCGGCGCATTTCTGATTTTCTTCAATAAACGCTCGATATCACTGCGGTCATCACGACGGTTCATCTGCTTCAGAATATCATTATTCACATGTTGTAACGGAATATCTACATACTTACAAAGTTTCGGTTCATTAACAATAAGATCCAGAAGTTCATCGGAAAAGAATGTCGGATACAGGTAAAGCATACGAATCCATTCAATACCGTCCACTGCAGTCAACTCTTTCAGCAGATTCGTCAACAACGGTTTCCCATCGTTTAAATCGATACCATAACTGGTTGTATCTTGAGCGATAAGAACAATTTCCTTAACCCCTGCGGCGGCCAGTCTTTCAACCTCGGTCTTAATGGATTGTATCGTACGGCTACGAAAAGCGCCACGTACCTTCGGAATAATGCAGAACGTACAACCGTTGTTACAGCCTTCGGCAATTTTAACATATGCGCTGTAACGAGGAGTCGTCTGTATACGAGGCATCCGTTCATCATAGATATTAGTAATATTTTCCATGATACAACTGCGATTGCCATGCTCAATAGCATCAACGGCCACCATTACCTGATCCCATGCACCGGTACCTATGAGGGCATCAATTTCGGGGATTTCCTGAAACAGTTCATCCTGATACTGTTGACTGAGACATCCGGCTACAATAAGACCCTTACAGGCCCCATCCTGCTTGTATTGAGCGACCTCAAGAATCGTGTTAATAGATTCCACCTTCGCTTTTTCAATAAAAGTACATGTATTGACAACGATCAGGTCCGCTTCGATCAAATTCTCTGTAATTGTATACCCATTATCCTTTAATAGGCCCAACATTACCTCTGTATCCACTAAATTTTTAGCACAACCTAGGCTGACATACCCTAGCAATTTACTCATCTATATTCTTTCCACCTTTTATATTCAGATCATGTTTTATATTATTCCATACGAAATAAAGTTGACTACTATACTAACAGAGATGTCTTGTATTCCCATGCTGTTTTTACACTTGTTACTCCTTACGGAATCGAACCTGACTGACCCAATGATTTAATAGCAACTTTTTACCTTCCATGGTATAACCGCCATTTACAGGCCATAAAACCAGTTCATGTTCAAGGGAATCTTTCGGCTCGATAAGTTCCGGATTCGTAAACATATAAGTAAAGTTATTAGCCACCATAAACTTCGCAGTTTTTGTCGATAATAGCCAATTGATAAATTCAACACTATCGTTTTTATGCTTGGAATTCTTCAGCACTGCCCCGCCCGTCACATAGTAGGATGTACCGTCTACGGGGTAGATAATCTTTATAGGATAGCCCTGATGTACATATTGAGCGGCATCGGAAAGATTACCGATACCGATATTTGTTTCACCTAACGCGGTTAATCGGATAGGCGTAGACAAGAATTTAGCATGTTGCACCACATGAGGTTTCAAACCGTATAAATACGCCAACGTTTCCGGCTCACCTTTATACTCAACCATATTGTAAAGCAGATTAGCCGCATTTTGAGACGCCACAAAGTCCGTCATAATCACGGACCAGTCACCTTGTTTCGCCAATGTATCCCAAGTGGTAATATATTTACCTATACCATTGTAAAAGTTTTCATTTTGTACAAATACGACCGGATCATACCAAAGGCCCACCCAATAGCCGTTAGGATCCTTCAGATTATCTCTAACCTCATCACTATGTTCATTTACGATAGGTACATATTTCCCGTTATTGGTACCGATAACAAGATTATCTTCAGAAGTCAACACCACATCTCCGGACGTATCCGCTAAGGGTGATGCGGTACGTTGTGCCATTTGTTCCTCCGTAAGAGGCAGAATCGTCACTTTAACATTTTGTTCTTCCTGATACTTTTCGGCCAATAAGCTCGTTAAACTGTTAGGCAGATCCGTATATACGGTAATTTCTCCGCGAACAGGCTGTTTCGCCTGCTCAAGTTGTTCCTGATGATAGTAATATCCACCATAACCTAACATGGCAATCACAAATAGGGCCAATATCCCCGGTGCAATCCATCGTTTCATATATGCCTCCCCTAAGACATAAATTATCTACTCTTTCGTTTAGCTCCTGTGCGTGTATTCTGTCCAGAGCTGTTACTGTTCCATCCGGTCGCTCCGTCACGTTTTTTTACATTAGATTTCTTCTTATGATTAAAACGTCCTCCGGAGCTGCGTTGACCGCTGTGACGTTCATTATTGCGTCCAATCGGTCTAGGCGGTATTAAACATTTGGGCCCGAATCCTATCAAATCTCGACGATTGGCTTCGATTAAAGCTTCCTTCACCAAATCATAATTTTCAACATTCTTAAACTGCATTAATGCTCGCTGTTTCGCCTTATCCCGACCTTTTTTCGCCACATATACAGGCTTTCCGTCAAGAGGATTAATCCCCGTATAATACATACACGTAGACAAACTCCCCGGTGTTGGAATAAAATCCTGCACCTGTTCCGGATACATATGATGATCTCGTAAAAACTCGGCTAATTCAATAGCATCCTCCAGAGAGCATCCCGGATGAGAACTCATAAAATAAGGAACTAAATACTGCTTTTTACCGAGTTTTTGATTAGCTTCTTCAAACCATGACTTAAAGAGTAAAAACTCTTCTTTACCGGCCTTCCCCATCATTGTCGTCACGCGTTTTGATACGTGTTCAGGGGCCACTTTCAGCTGTCCGCTCACATGAAACTCGCAAAGTTCCCGTACAAAATCCTTATTATTGTCCGCCAATACATAATCATAACGTAGTCCGGATCGGACAAATACCTTTTTTACCCCCTTCAGCTTACGCAGTTTACGCAACAACGCAATGTAATCATCATGATTGGTATTCAAATTTTCACAAGGTTCGGGAGCGGCACAGGTACGGCCTTTACAAGCACCGAACACGGCCTGTTTATCACACGCCAGATGTCTGAAATTTGCCGTCGGCCCACCCACATCATGAATATAGCCCTTGAAGTTATCCATGTTAATCATCGTATGAGCTTCATCGATTAAGGACTCATGACTGCGATTCTGAATAATTCGCCCCTGATGATTTGTAATGGCACAGAATGAACAGCTGCCAAAACAGCCGCGATGACTGACAAGACTAAACTGCACTTCGCTCAACGCCGGCACACCGCCCTTCTCATCGTATTTAGGATGCCATTTACGGGTGTATGGAAGGTTATAAACACTATCCATTTGTTCCTGCGTTAACGGTAAAGCCGGTGTATTCTGAATGAGATAGCGGTCTCCATGCTTCTGCACTACCGTCTGTCCGTAGAACGGATCCTGTTCATCATATTGAATCCGGAATGCATCGGCAAAAGCCATTTTATCGGCTTTCACAGATTCAAACGAAGGACATTCTACATACTCCAGCATAGGAATATCCTTGGACATATAACAGATACCGCGTATAAATGGCAATGATTCTTTGAACTGTCCCTTGTCAAGTGCATCGGCAAGCTCGGCAATCTGTAGCTCCCCCATGCCATACACAAGCACATCCGCCTTGGAATCTACCAGAATGGACCGGCGCACCGTATCAGACCAGTAGTCATAATGGGCAAAACGTCGCAACGATGCCTCAATACCACCGATTATAAGCGGCACATCATTAAAGGCTTCCTTCATGCGATTCGCATACACCAAGGTCGCTCTGTCAGGTCGATGTCCCGATTCGCCTCCCGGAGAATAATCATCTTCACGACGTACCTTCTTTGCCGCCGTGAATTTATTGAGCATCGAATCCAAATTACCGGCGGTCACAAGAGATGCCAGACGCGGTTTTCCCAGCTTTTTGAAAGCTGATACATCATTCCAGTCAGGTTGAGCTATAATGCCTACGCGATAACCTTTAGACTCCAGGTATCGGCCTATGACCGCCGGAGCAAAAGACGGATGGTCTACATATGCGTCCCCGCTGATGAGGACAAAATCCAACTCAGCCCATCCCCGTTCCTGCATTTCAGAAGGCTCTGTCACCAAAAATCTATCCATTGATCACGCAAATGCCTTTCTATTATTCCTCAACCATGTTCAGAATAAAAATAACCATAATAAAAATATAGCCATACAGAGCAGAATCACGCCTAAGATAATGCGTTCCTGTACGATAGAGCGCTGTCGTTTACGCTGACGCGTTTCCAATGACATACGCTTTTTAGTCGTCTGATATTCCGCATATTCACTCTGTACCAGTGTAGGCTTCGACTGTACCTTATATCTCGACACGGGACGTACAGAAAACGTATCTATATCACCGACCTGATTTTGATAGGCCGCTACCAGTCGATCCCCGTCTAAATCCAGATAATTCCCGTAATTTCGTATAAAACCTTTTACATAGACCCGTCCGGGAATCACATCATAATTACCGTCTTCGATAGCCTCTAAATAGGTAGTTTTAATATGCAGCGCTTGTTCTACATCTTTAAAAGTTAAATTACGTCGCACCCGTTCCCGGCGTAATTCTTCGCCTAATTCAGCCATACTCCATCCTTTCCGAATCTATGTAATCGATACACTTTCTGATCAAAGATCATATGAAAGCATAGGTCCATTAAAAGAATTATAAAAGAGAACCATTTAAATTATTTATCATAAGCAGAAAGCTATTCCTCCGAATGGTCATCCGAGAAATATCGAGCTTTCGCCTGTTCAGAGCTCATCAATATCTCTCTTGCCTTACTGCCCATGCTAGGACCTACAATCTTAAGATCCTCCATCGTATCCACAAGTCGGGCCGCCCGCGTATAGCCGATGCGGAATCTACGTTGCAGCATCGATACCGAGGCTTGCCCAGATTCCATAACGAGATTTACAGCGCGTTCCAAAAGTTCGTCGCGATATATATCCTCGCCGTCGGACAATTGGTTATCCGAGTCCTTTTCCGCCTCCTTTGTCACCGTATCATCGTATTCCGGTTCACGTTGTGCTTTCACAAATTCTACTAATTTTTCTACCTCATCATCTGAGATAAATGCCCCCTGTATACGAATCGGTTTATTCGCACCGATCGGCGCAAAGAGCATATCCCCTTTACCGAGCAGTTTTTCAGCACCCGCCATATCAAGAATGGTACGGGAATCAATTTGAGATCCTACGGCAAAGGAAATACGGCTCGGCACATTCGCCTTGATAGAACCGGTAATAACATTGACGGATGGACGTTGTGTGGCAAGCACCATGTGAAGCCCTGCAGCACGTGCCATCTGCGCCAAACGGCTGATAGATTCCTCTATATCATCAGGAGCCGTCATCATAAGATCCGCTAACTCGTCGATGATGATAACGACCAACGGCATGGCCGTCTTCGGATGAAGTTCATTATACCGTTTTATATCACGTACACCGGTGGCCGCAAATGTTTTATATCGCGCTTCCATTTCTCGTACGGCCCAGCGCAATACGGCGGCCGCCTTTTTCATGTCCGTCACAACCGGTGCCATCAAATGAGGAATACCGTTATATACGGATAATTCAACCATTTTAGGGTCAATGAGAAGCAGTTTAACCTCTTCCGGTTTACGGCTGAAAAGAATACTGGAAATGAGCGTGTTTACACAAACGGATTTGCCGGAACCCGTTGTCCCGGCCACCAGTAAGTGAGGCATTTTTGCCAAATCCGTAATGACCGGCTTACCCGCAATGTCCTTACCAAGCCCCACAGGAATGCCTCCTCGGGCGTCCTTAAAGTCGCTACAGTCTAGTACGTCCCGCAAATGAACAGCCTCTGTCGCCTTATTCGGCACCTCTATACCGATAGCGGATTTACCAGGAATCGGAGCCTCCATACGGATATGTTGAGCTGCAAGATTTAAGGCGATATCATCGGTCAAATTGACGATACGACTCACCTTAACACCTTGAGCCGGTTCAATTTCATAACGTGTTACCGTCGGCCCCTGAGTAGCATTGACCACCTTAGCCGTAATACCGAAACTGCTCAATACATTTTCAAGCAACATCGCATTATGAGCCACTTCATCACCGCTAGTTTGACTCCCCTTCCCTTTCGATAGAATATCAAGACTCGGGAAGTGATATGGCCGATCATAAGTACGGTGGATATGCCCCTCCTTAGACACCGCCACTTGTGCCGTATCCTCCGTAGTACTTGCGATAGACGGCACATTTAGAGTCATACCGGACATGCCTGCACCTGCACTGACCGAGCTGGCTGCGGCACCTGTGCCGGGTACAGCGGAAACAATATTCACCGCAGAAGATTCATCGTCAAATTCTTCATCAGGCACATATTCATATTCCTCATCAGGGGCATATATATAATCATCATCGTCAGATGAATCAACAGCTTCGCCATGCTGTGCATCACCGGAGACCACCGATATATCCGCCAAGGTTTCAGCAGCGCGATTACGAGCCTCCAATTCAGCCAGTTCCTTCCATGAAGAAGGTTGAGCTGATGTAGCAGACGATATTTCATCTGTTGGTATAGCGGTTTCAAAATCATCTTCAAATTGATAATCCTCGACCTCTGTCGGGGGTGTTACACCGCGTTCTTCCAGTCCGTGCAACGCCTGATCCGCAGCCTCGGAAAATCGCATATCCTTCTCCCGATTATATGCTTTTCGTTGAGCCGCATCCTTGCGTTGTTCATTCCAGTCGTCGAAGACTTCTTTCGCAACAGCAACTTTTTCCGCAGCCACTTCCTTCGCCACATCAAGGCCGACCTGTGTTTTATCTACCGCTTTTTGCAAGCCGTTGCGCAACGACAATCGCGTAACGATGAGACCAAAGCACAATAAGAGCACCACATCCATGATGATGCCCCCTACATTGCCCAGAAGAGTACGCAAGAAGGTCGCAATAGCACCGCCTACAACACCGCCTTGATCCGCTAATTGCGTGGTCAACAATTCCTGTCCCTCAGGCACGCGCCATAACGGAACAAGTGCTAATAGAAACAAGAAAAATAATGCCATCGCAATGCCGCGCTTTGTAACGGATACAAAGGTACCGTGATACAATAGTCGCCAGCCGATCCAGAGTACGCATAGACATGGTACAATACCGCCTAAACCGAAGCCATATTTAAATATTCCCGTTACGATGTCACCGACTACACCGAGTTCCGCACCGAAAAAGCCCAGCAAAGAAATAACGGCAAAGGCTATCACAATTAAGCCCTTCACCTCATTGCGAACTGAAAAGCCCGCCGAGTTCTGCTTTGATGTTGTTCGCTTGCGTTGTGCAGTACGCTTTTTTCTGGTGGAAGTATTTTCTTCTGCCATAAATCTGTACAAACCCCTTACTTATATAATATTACTGATGAATAAACTATCATTATATTATACCATATATCGAAGTATTTATTTAATTCCTGCGACGTTCTTCCCAGTCCTGAATTAACTCCGCTTCTTTACCGCGTTTAATACCTTCATAATACACGGCATTTTTTAACGGTGTCGGCAAATATTGTTGCTGCACATAACCGTTAGGGTAATTATGAGCATATTTATAAGACTGTCCATGACCGAGCTTACCGGCACCGCTATAATGACTATCCTTTAAATGATCAGGCACTTGACCGCAATCCTTATGACGCACATCGGAAATCGCTGCATCAATTCCCATATAAGCGGAGTTACTCTTTGGCGCCAACGCCACATAACAGGCCGCTTCAGATAAAATGATACGAGCCTCCGGAAAGCCTACCATATGCGAAGCTTGTGCCGCTGCATTTGCCAGAATGAGCGCCTGAGGATCAGCCAGGCCGACATCCTCTGCAGCACAGATAACGATACGGCGAGCGATAAAATTAGGATCCTCTCCGGCCTCGATCATACGTGCTAAATAGTGCAATGTCGCCTGTACATCCGATCCGCGCATACTTTTAATAAAAGCGGAAATCGTATCATAATGACTGTCGCCCTTCTTGTCATATGTATAAATACGGCGACCGACGACCTTTTCAAGGACCTCAATGGTAATATCCCCTTCATCGGGTACCATGGCGGCGGCCTGCTCCAATATGTTGAGCGCCATCCGTCCGTCTCCGTTCACGAAAATGCCTACATTCTCCAACACTTCATCCGTTACATGGAGCTTTCGTTTTCCAAGACCTACAGTCTCATCGGTAACGGCACGGCGCAATATCTGCCGTATCGCTTTCGGAGTAAGCGCCTCCAGCGTGATGAGACGCAATCTGGATAATAATGGACGATTGACTTCAAAAAAGGGATTTTCCGTGGTAGCCCCGATAAGGATAATCGTACCGTCCTCTACACACGGTAGTAACACGTCTTGTTGACTTTTATTAAAACGATGAATTTCATCGAGAAATAAAATGGTTCGCTGCTGCAGTGACCTTACGCGTTTACGGGCATCCTCTATGATGTTGCGCAACTCAGCAATACCCGCATTTGTAGCATTTAAATTGACAAAGTGACTGTGACTCACCTTCGCGATGATTCCCGCCAATGTAGTCTTACCCGTACCGCACGGTCCATAAAAAAGCATAGACGGAATCGTATCCTTTTCTACCATGGCGCGCAAAAAAGTACCCTTACCTACCGCCTTTTCCTGACCATATAAATGATCCAGTTCAGTGGGGCGCATGCGCACCGGTAACGGTTCGTACACATTTGTTTGCGGCGTATCAAATAAACTGTCCATCATATCACCCCACTTTGTCACACAAATTTTTCAAATCAAAAAAAAGCCCCACCATGCCGTAATGTACCGCGTTTTGATCCTGCAAGGGCAGGTGGGTGTCCTCCTCATCCTGCAGTTGTCCCGACTGGGCGTAACGTTCGGACGAGAGCTTAGACTCCCAAAGTAAATGTGTTGGCTCAAAACTGCGATATCACACGCACATGGCAGGGATACCTTATACATAAATAGTATCAGAAAGATTAGGCATTTACAAGTCTTGACATTTCAAATTCATGTAATTCTTGCCTATATTTTTACACTAATTTTTCTTCACCTAAATCTGTTTTAATATGTAATTCTTTTAACTGTTTCATTTCCACTTCGGACGGTGCCTGACTCATGATGTCGCTCGCACTTTGTGTCTTAGGGAATGCAATTACGTCGCGAATGGATTGACGTTTGGCCATCAACATTACCAAGCGGTCGAGGCCGAATGCACAGCCTGCATGAGGCGGTGCACCGTATTGGAATGCATCAAGCATGAAGCCGAATTTGGATTTTGCTTCCTCTGAGGACAAACCGATAGCGGCAAATACTTTTTCCTGTACATCGGATTGATAGATACGCAAAGAACCGCCACCGATTTCGACGCCGTTCAATACCATATCATATGCGATAGCTTTCACGCTGCCCGGATCGGACTGCAATTTATCAAGATCCTCATGGCGAGGCATCGTGAACGGATGATGCATCGCAACATAGCGTTTTTCATCTTCATTGTATTCAAACATAGGGAAATCCGTCACCCATGTGAAAGCCAGTTTATCTTCGTCAATCATGTTCATGCGACGAGCCATTTCAAGGCGTAATTCACCCAATGCACGAGCTACCGTAGCAGGTTTATCGGCGATCATCAATACGAGGTCGCCACCCTTAGCGCCCATTTTCTCACCGATGCTTCGAATCGTATCTTCACCTAGGAATTTCATGATCTGAGATTTGATGGAGCCATCTTCGTTAAAGCATGCCCATGCAAGGCCTTTCGCACCATACCGGTTTACATATTCAACAAGATCGTCAAGCTCGCGGCGAGGAATCCCCGCATCGCCGGGTACGACGATACCTTTTACGATACCACCGTTATCGATTACGGAGCGGAATACTTTAAACTCGGTATCTTTTACCAATTCGGTAACATCCGTAAATGCCATATCAAAGCGAAGATCCGGCTTATCGGAACCGTATTTATCCATCGCTTCATCCCATGTAATGCGAGGCATAGGCAAAGAAATTTCTTTACCTAACGCCGTTTTAAATACATGAGCGATCATCTCTTCGAGCAATGCATAAATATCTTCCTCATCAACAAAGGACATTTCCAAGTCCAGCTGAGTAAACTCAGGTTGACGGTCCGCACGTAAATCTTCATCGCGGAAACAGCGAACGATTTGGAAATATTTTTCATACCCCGCCACCATCAGGATTTGTTTAAAAATCTGTGGAGACTGAGGCAATGCATAAAATGTACCTGCATTCACACGGGACGGCACGAGATAATCACGAGCCCCTTCCGGTGTGGACTTGGTAAGCATCGGTGTTTCAATTTCCAAGAAATCACGACTGTCGAAGAAATCGCGCATCGCCTTTGTCACCTTATGACGCAAAATCAAGTTGCGTTGCATTTCAGGACGACGTAAGTCGAGATAACGATATTTCAAACGGATATTTTCGTCCACGTCGATATCATCTTGAATATAGAAAGGAGGCGTTTTAGAGGAATTCAACACGCGCAACTCCTCGCAGAACATTTCATATGCCCCCGTCGGAAGGTTCGGATTTACTGCATCCGCATCGCGTTTTGTGATTTTACCGCGCACACATAGCACATATTCATTACGCACATCCTCCGCTTTGTGGAACGATTCCACATTATGATCAGGAGATGCCACTACTTGTACTACACCGGAACGATCGCGTAGATCCAAGAAAATCAATCCGCCGTGGTCACGACGACGTTCCACCCAACCACATAATACGACCTCTTTATCTACCTCCGCTTCGGAAATAGTGCCACAACCGTGTGTACGGTGTAAGCCTTGCATTGTTTCCATTCTAATTGTCATCCTTTCACCAAAGAAGTTATACGTTCAGAAACTGTATCGAGCGGCACAGTTTCCTGCTCACTTGTATCCATGAATCGGATAATGGCCTCCCCACGCGCCAATTCATCATCACCCAATATAATAACATATTTCGCATTAATTTTGTTAGCGTATTTTAATTGAGCCTTCATGCTCTTGCCCTGTCCGTCCATTTCAACCGTCACATATTTATCGTGCAGTTCGTGACAGATTTTGAAAGCCTCTACCTTCGCCGCATCTCCGAGAGCCACCACGAATACGGACGGTTCCAATTCAGGTTCCGGTAATAAGTTTTGCTTTTCAAGGGCCAGCAACAACCGTTCCATGCCCATCGCAAACCCGATAGCCGGTGTGTGAGGACCGTCGAGTTCCTCCACGAGTCCGTCGTAACGACCACCGCCGGCAACGGCACTCTGAGCCCCAAGCGGCGTATACTGCACCTCAAAAGCGGTTTTCGTATAGTAATCGAGGCCGCGTACAAGGCGTGGGTTCAATGTATACTGCACATCGGCAGCGCTCAGGTACGTCTTCAATTCCACAAAATGATCATGACATTCAGCGCACAAGTGCTCATGAATTTCCGGAACTCCTACAGACAGCGCTTTACAGGTTTCATTTTTACAATCCAAAATGCGCAACGGATTTTTATATAGACGATCCTGACAATCGCTGCATAATTGATCTTTCTTCGGTTCAAAGAAAGCGATTAATTTCTCACGATATGCAGGTCGACAATTAGGGCAGCCTACGGAGTTAACCTCAACATTGAGGTCTTTAAGGCCGAAGTCCTTCAATAACTGAACGACCATACAGATAACTTCGCTGTCCACCACAGGTGATTGAGAGCCTAACAACTCCGCACCGAACTGGTGAAACTGACGATATCGACCGGCTTGCGGTTTATCATGACGGAACATAGGCCCCATATAGTACCACTTCGTCAGACCTTCTTTGCCGTACACCTTATTTTCCAAGTATGCGCGTACAGCGGATGCCGTATTTTCAGGACGCAACGTAAAGCTGGAACCGCCGTCATCACCGGTGGTAAAGGTATACATTTCCTTTTGCACCACGTCCGTCGTTTCCCCGATACCGCGCAAGAACAATTTCGTATCTTCAAAGGCAGGTGTGCGGATTTCATTGAACCCGTACACTTTACAAATATCGCGCATACGTTGTTCAATATAGTGCCAGTTCTTCATCTGTTCCGGCAAGAAATCTTGTGTACCTCTCGGTTTCTTAATAGCCATTACACAACCTCCCAAAATTTTTCACAAATCTTATGACGTTTTTCCAATAACACATCAATGGTGTCGCAGTACACATCCACATTCTTCGGCATATGCTGCTTCAGCTGTCGATACGCCGGGGCCCGCATCCACTTGGACGAGCTGCCCGGTCCGATGGATAAAATACTCTGTCGCTCCTCCATGATTTGAATATTATAACTGCAGGCCCTGCCCGGTAATGTATAACCGATATTTTCCAATTGTCCCCTCATATATTGCTGGCGATATAGATAATACGGAACATACCCGGCCGCTTCGAGGCGCTCCTTACCGTACTGCACCATTTCCGCCACCACGTCTTCATGAGGAATCCGGTCTTGCATATTCAAATCATATAAAGGACTGCCACGCTTTAATGCTAATGTATGAATTGTAACATTTTCCGGCAAATTTTGACATACATAATCCATATTCTCTGTCATATGCTCCATCATCTGGCCCGGCAGACCGGCGATAAAATCCATATTGACCGCAAATGGCGTATGTACTTTCACATATTGCAGCAAATTATCGACATCCTGGGCAGTATGCCCGCGCCCGATATATCGCAAGATATCATCCTGCATGGTCTGCGGATTAATACTGATTCGATTTACACCGGCAGAGAGCATGGCCTTTAATTTTTCAGGCGTTACCGAATCGGGACGCCCCGCCTCAACGGTAAATTCGCGACCGTCCGGCACAAGGAGCGCCAATTGCTGTAACACATGGTGAAAATCTTCGTTTCCCAGCACTGTCGGTGTACCGCCGCCCATATACAGGGAATCCACGGTAAGTCCGTACTCGTCAATAATCGATCTCATATCCTTCATATCGAGATGCAGCGCACGCAAAAAATCAGATCTACCCTTGTATTCCTGATAGATACCAAAGGGAAACGAACAGTAAACACAGCGGGTATCACAAAAGGGAATCCCGCAGTACACACTTACCGTTTTGTCATCGGTAGATTCTAAAAAAGGGCGTTGATAAGCACCGATAGCCGCCAGTGTTTCGAGTTTTTCCATAGACACAGAAAACTCGTCCCTGATGTGACGAGTCGCTGTGTGAATGGATTTATATGTATCTATATATTTATGCAAAAGCTTGGTAGGTCGTACACCCACCATGGTACCCCACGGTACTTCCACAGACAAACCTTGATATTCACGCAGAAAACGAAGCAGGGCTTGACCGATATGACGGCGTCCCATCGATGTAAGAGGACCTTCAAAGACCTCCATACGGTCATCAATAGAGACAGTCAATACATATCGTTGACCATCCTCTCGACCTTCAAGTCGCACGTCCGGATTATCCCTGTTCGAAAAAAGGCTCGCCGCGCCACAGTTGTGGGCTACCACGGAGCCTAACGGCAAAGGCCCCGTATATAGATATCCGTTAAGCATGATGAGTCATGCGGTCAAGCTTTTCAAGTTCCGCCTCAGTCATGTGAGACTGACAGTCGCTGCAGTATCCGTAAACCTTCAATTGATGGTCGATGGTGCGGAAATTCAATTTCTTCGCGATGATAGATTCCAATGTTTCGAGCATATCATCTTCAAACTCGGATACTTTACCGCATTTTACACAGATTAAATGATGATGAAAATGTGCAAATTCTTCATCGTTCAATTCATAACGGTTACGACCGTCACCGAAATCGAGGCGTTTTAACAAATCGAGTTCCGTAAAGAGGTCAAGCGTTCTGTAAATTGTAGCAAGTCCGATGTCCGGTGCCACTTCTTTTACCAATACATATACGTCCTCTGCGCTCAAATGATTTTCTTCAGCATCGATAAAAGCTTGTAAAATCGTTTGACGTTGTGTCGTCAATTTGTACTTTTTGTCTTTGATGCGTTCTTTTAATTTTTCTAATGTCGTGTTCATTCTAATTACCCCTTTTACTCATTAAAAATTAAAATACAATTCATCGGCCCTACTCACCGATGAACGGATTGTATTGTTTTTCATAGGCCACGGTAGTTTCGGGCCCATGGCCGGGATAGACTATCGTATTGTCAGGCAGTTTATACAGTTGAGCTCTGATAGACTCCATCAAGGTCTCATACGATCCGTTCGGAAAATCCGTACGACCTACGGAGTCTTTAAAGAGTGTATCCCCTGCAAAAACAATGCCGTCCATATAATAGCATACACCGCCCGGTGTATGGCCCGGTGTCTCCAATACCTCAAGATTGATATCACCGCACTCGATATGATCACCCTGGTACACTTCAATGATATCCGCTTTTACAATGATAGGCGTCGGATTACTGTAAACACTCAGATTAAGCTCCGGATCCGACAGATATGGAACATCCGCCGCATGTATATACACGGGAACATGATAAGCATCGACAATAGCCTGAACCCCTCCGATATGATCACCGTGACCGTGCGTGAGGAGAATCGCCTTCGGTTTCAAATCATGTTTCTTAAGCGCCTCCATCACCTGCGAGGTACCGGGATCTATAATGAAAGCTTCACCTACCGCCTTATCACCGATAACATAGCAATTTGTCCCGAACGATCCCAACGGCATGCGCATGAGCACTAAATTCTGTTCTCCCATCAAGCACCTCCTTTACTGCGCTGCACCGTATACACTTCCCGAATACGGCGCAACTTGGTCATAACAAAATCGAGCTGTGAAATATCTCGAATATCTACAACGAGATTAATGGTTACATTTTTAGTAGATTCCTGAACCTTGGCATTCATATTGGTTATGGTGATTTTCAATTCTGAAAGGACTGCCATAACCTCCATAAGTATACCGGTTCTGTCATAAGCATGAATTTCGATACCGACATGAAAGGATTCACCGGACGATTCATCCCACGACACTTCAATCATACGTTCCAGATCTTCAGGCGTATGACCAATGCTCGGACAATCGGAACGGTGAACGGAAATGCCCCTGCCCCGCGTGATATAACCGATGATATCGTCACCCGGTACAGGATTACAGCACTTCGCCATTCTGACCATGAGACCTGATTCGCCTTTTACGAGAACGCCCGTACCGTTCTTCGATTTTTTCGGACTGTGAGATTTAAGCTTCTCGATGATTTGCTCCGTACTGCGTTTGGAATTCTCCACCTCTTTGGATTTTTTATATAGTTCCACGAGGCGAAGCAAAACAGTGCTTACCGGCATGCCTCCATAACCGCAGGCAGCAAACATTTCCTCCTCGGTTCCCGATTTTAACTGTTTAACGACCTGTTGAATGCGATTATCCGCACAGAGTTCCTTCCAGTTATAATTGAGGCGCTTTGCCTCCCGTTCGAGAGCTTCCAGACCTTTTTCAATATTTTCCTCTTTATTTTCGCGCTTGAACCAATTGCGGATTTTACTCTTACTTTCAGAGGAGCCTACGATATTAAGCCAGTCAAGGCTAGGTTTTCCCGTTTTCGACGTGATAATATCGACGATATCCCCGTTTTGCAATGTGTAATCGAGAGGCACGATCTTGCCGTTTACCTTGGCCCCTACGCAGCGATGCCCTACATCGGTATGAACGCGATACGCAAAGTCAAGCGGTACGGAACCGATCGGCAATTTCACTACATCACCCTTCGGCGTAAATACGAATACTTCACCGGAGAACACATCGAGTTTCAATGCATTGACGAGTTCTTTCGGATTGCTCGTATCCTGCCATTCAAGGACTTGTCTTAACCAGGCGACCTTCTGATCGAAATCCTTGTCACCGCCCTTATTGCCCTCTTTATAGCGCCAATGAGCGGCCACACCGTATTCCGAAACGCGATGCATTTCCCACGTACGAATCTGGATTTCCACAGGTTGCCCCATCGTACCGATAACCGTAGTATGTAACGATTGATACATATTCGATTTCGGCATGGAAATATAATCTTTGAAGCGATACGGCAACGGTTTCCACAAGCTGTGAGCGATACCGAGCACCGCATAACAATCGGGAATGCTGTCGACGATAACCCGAACCGCCAGCAAATCATAGATTTGAGACAAGTCGCGATTATCTTTTTTCATTTTTTTATAAATACTGTAAAAGTGCTTTGGACGACCCTTAATATCCGCCTTGATATGAGCTTCGCCGAGAGCCTTCGTGAGCTGACTCATCGTGTCGTTTACGATATCCTCACGAGCCTGCCGTTTCTGCTTCATCTGGTCTACCAGATCATAATACTTTTCAGGTTCCAAATAGCGAAAGGATAAATCCTCCAGCTCCCACTTCACATTGAAGATCCCCAATCGATGTGCAAGGGGCGCAAAAATCTCAAGGGTTTCCCGGGCAATACGTTTCTGCTTGTCGCTGCGCATGTGCTTCAGTGTGCGCATATTATGCAGGCGGTCACCCAATTTGATAACAACGACACGCACGTCTTTCGCCATGGCCAAAATCATCTTCCGATAATTTTCCATCTGCCGGTCTTCTTTTGTCTCGTATTGGAATTGATTTAACTTCGTTACGCCGTCCACGAGGAAGGCTACTTCGGAACCGAACAGTTCCTCCACATCTTCCTTCGTATACGACGTATCCTCCACCACATCATGCATGAGAGCCGCCATCAATGTAACATGATCGATTTGCAGATGAGCCAGGATATTGGCCACAGCCAACGGATGCATAATATACGGTTCTCCGGAAGCTCTGAACTGGCCTTCATGAGCTTTATCCGCCAATTCAAAGGCCTTCATGACGAGTTTACACTCATCATCGGGCAAATATGTATGAATATAATCCATAAATTCAGACAAAGCTTTTTCCTTATTAAAGGTCCCCGGTTCCAGCAGCACTTTGCCTTCTTCATTTACAATTGTCATAATGTCACCCCCTATCTACTATAGGTGAGAAATGTTACGGATGTGACAAGATCTAATTTTCCTTCGACGGTATTCCATCGCAACATAAGTTGACCATCATCACTTGTATATTCCTTAACAATACCGAGCTCTTTAAATACATCTAAAGAGGCCAAGGCACTGCGATTATTCTGTTCTGTCGGCTTACGGCGTAAAATAGCCTGTTCCACATGATAAACAGATTGGCTGTTCCCGCGCATGGAATGTTTCACGATAACGTATATCTGACGCAGGCCTTCTGCGGTCAGGCTGATAGGTTCCTCCGTGATCGGTTCTATATCCTGAATCATAAGTTGCGGGGACACGGTACCTTGCCATTCATTTTTCTGCAATGAAAAGGCTACTTTCACCTTTGTCCCTACAAATATCAATTTAAATAATTCAGGTCGATTCCAAGCAATTGCATCCAAAGTACCCCTGGAGGTCTCTAAAATCACCTTGCAGTGAGTCTTCAGCTGCCCCATAAGCATAATATCCTGTACAACGGCTTCCATAACGGCAAAAACAGGTGTGCTGTTTGCCATTCCGTACGGTTCTAACGCGGATATACTGTCTATAATATCCACATCGATGTCATCCACAGGCAGTTCCGCATCAATGAAGACAACCGGTACATATTCTTCATCATCTATCGTACGCTTACAGTACTCCGTCAGACGACTGCGCAGTTCATCTATGCGATTCGCATCAATGCTGAACCCCGCCGCAGCCGCATGACCGCCGAACTGAATCAGTATATCCTCGCAGGATTTCAACGCATCATAAATATTAAAACCGTCAATACTGCGACAAGATCCTTTCCCTACTCCGTCATGAATACTGATGACCAATGTAGGCTTATAAAATTCCTCCACTAATCGGGACGCCACAATTCCTATTACGCCCGGATGCCACTCTTTACCGGCTACGACGGTTACATAATCCGCCTCATGACCTTGATTCAACACGTCGATGCGAGCCTGTTCATAAATATTACGCTCCAACTCTTGCCGTTCCCGATTCGTCTCATTTAATTCCTCTGCAATCGCTTCGGCCACGTCACTATCATCAGTCACCAATAATTCTACGGCGCGGGTGGCGTGTGTGACACGTCCCGCCGCATTTAAACGCGGTGCCAACGTAAAACCGATATGACCGGATGTGATATTTTTTTCATGCAAACCCGACACATCAATGAGTTTATGAATGCCCAGATTAGGATGCTCATTCATCTTCTCAAGGCCAGCTTTCACGATGACCCGATTTTCCCCGACAAGAGGCACCACATCAGCAACAGTTCCCAGAGCCACGATATCGAGATCATCCAGATACCATTCGCCATACTTCGTGAGCCATAAGGCCTGACATAGTTTAAAAGCCACACCTACGCCGGATAAATTCTTATCCGTATAAGGGCAATCCTTCTGCTTATGATTAATCACCGCCTTGGCACGGGGGATTCTATCCGGCGCCGTATGATGATCTGTAATAATTATATCAAGCCGATCCCGAACGGCCTCCACGATATCATATGAGCTGATACCGCAGTCAACGGTGATAACAAGCGCCGTTCCCTGCTCCACAAGATGCTCAAGAGCCTCTAAATTTAAACCGTAACCTTCACTTTGTCGCTCCGGTATATAATAACTCACATTGGCATGTAAACGCTGAAAAAAACGATATAACAAAGATGTCGCTGTAATACCGTCCACATCGTAATCACCATAAATCACGATGGACTTATTGCTCTCTAGCGTCTTCTGAATCAACGAAACGGCGATATCCATATCCTTCAATGTAAACGGCTCAAGCAAATCGGATAAATTACCCGTTAAAAAACGGCGTCCTTCATTGACATCGATGTGACGATTCACCATTAACTTTGCGACGATAGGATTTACACCAAGTTCACGGATTAAGATATTCTCTTGTTCTGTATCCCCCGACGAGAGTCTCCAACGCTTCTTTCTAATCATCACATGCCTCAACAATTTATAATCAATATCCTTCTCTGATTTAACGTATTATCATTATCATTATTATCTATTATACAATAAAACGCCTTTAAAATAAAATAATTTATATATTTTATTCTCAATTAATTGATAAGTTCTTCTCAACAAAAAAGAATCTCCCATTATCAATAGGAGATTCTATATCAGTGAGCCACTTAGAACCGGAAGTCCCGTTCGCCATCCTTCATCTGTGCAATATACGCTTTTGCTTTGTCTTTAACTAAGTCATTTTTAATATTTTCCAACTGGCTTTCAATAACCTTGGCCCCATGAGTCTTAGTCTTTTCGTTACCATAATCCATAATGTATTCATTCAACGTCATTAACGCATTCGGCTGACAGCAATTATGAATTTGTCCGGATTTAGCCAATGCCATAAAACGATCCCCTGTACGACCAGCGCGATAACATGCGGTGCAGAAACTAGGCACATAACCGAGATCCAGAAGCCAATCCACGATTTCATCCAATGTACGCGTATCACTACGGTCGAATTGAGCGGAGTTATCCTCCGGTTTTTCTTCTTCTTTGTATCCGCCTACACTGGTACGGGATCCGCCGCTGATTTGCGAAATCCCCAATGCCAATCCCCGTTCACGCATTTCCTGCGTTTCCCGCGTGGACATGATCATACCCGTATACGGCGTGGATACGCGAATGAGAGCAACGATTTTTTCAAAAATATCATCCGGCACGGCATTGCTGAAATCATCTACATCGATATCGTCAGCCGGACAAATACGCGGTACTGAAATTGTGTGTGGACCTACCCCGAATACCGCTTCCAAATGCTCCGCATGCATCAAGAGTCCTACGAAGTCGTATTTATAATGCTCCAAGCCGTAAAGAACACCGATGCCTACATCATCGATTCCGCCCTGCATGGCACGGTCCATCGCTTCCGTATGGTATGCATAATCGCTTTTAGGCCCTGTCGGATGCAACGCTTCATAGTTCTCCTTATTGTACGTCTCTTGAAACAATGTATACGTCCCGATGCCGACATCATGCAGTTTTTTATAATCCTCTACGGAACATGCCGCAATATTGACATTAACCCGGCGAATCTCACCATTTTTATTCTTGATGCTGTAAATGGTTTTAATGGACTCCAGAATATATTCGAGAGGATTATTGAGAGGGTCTTCACCGGACTCGATAACGATACGTTTGTGCCCCATCGCTTCTAAGGCGATAACCTCTTCCTTAATCTGTTCCTGCGTCAATTTTTTTCGTTTAATGTCGCGATTTTTGGAATGATACGGACAATAAACGCAGCCATTGATACAATAGTTGGACAAATACAATGGAGCAAATAAAACGATACGATCCCCATAAATGGTTTTCTTAATCTCTTTAGCTAAAGCAAACAGCTTTTCCTTATATTCAGGCAAAGGACATTCTAACAGCACCGCTGCTTCTCGATGGTTTAACCCCTTGAACGTTGCAGCCTTTGCTAAAATCTCATCCAACAACTCCCGATTTTCCTTATTTTCCTCTGCATAAGCAAGAGTATCAAGAATTTCCTGATGGGAAATAAATTCCTCCGCCTTTGGAGATTTTACATCATACATAGTACTTACCTCAAATCTTTCCAGTGGCCACGCCACCCCTCTTTAGGTTTATGAAAGTATATGACAACCAGTTCTCTGGTATTTCACTGATACTTTACATAGTATACCACTATTCCTACTAAAATGCATTGGAATTTCGCACATATAAAAAGATTGTCCCTTTAATCAGGCATGCAATCTCTTTATATGTAAGCCATTTAAAAGCATATCAATTTACCATACACGATATGCAAAAATACCATACAAAAAATCCCCAGCGGATTAACCGCTAGGGATCTAAGGTCTTGTAAAATTAAGCTTCTACAGGGTATACACTAACTTTACGGTTATAACGACCGGCACGTTCAAAAGCCACTTTACCAGGCACAAGTGCAAATAAAGTGTCATCTTTACCGATGCCTACGTTAGTACCAGGATGAAAATGAGTACCACGTTGACGAACGATGATATTACCGCTCTTTACGATGGAACCGTCATGGCATTTAACACCAAGGCGTTTAGATTCACTGTCACGACCGTTACGAGTACTGGACACACCTTTTTTATGTGCGAACAATTGCAAATCAAAAGTAAACATTAAGTTCACCTCCTATATTTCGTGTATTTGGACAAACTCCGGATACTGACGACTGATTTCCTCGAAGCCGAGGATCATAGTCTCCAAAATATCCTGTCCACTCCGGTTAATCATACCGGAGAGAACCATATCACATCGACCTTCGCTATTGGTATACTCCCCTTCTTGCTCGGCAATACGGGTCAAACCTAACATCGCCGTCGCCGATAAGGCAGACAATGCGGCGCATACAATATCGAAGCCATGCTCATCATATCCTGCATGACCGGACATGTGACATCCAGTTACCTGACCGTCACTATTCCGCTGGATTCCGATGGAAACCATAATTAAGCTTGGATAGATTCAATACGAACTTTTGTGAACGGTTGGCGATGGCCTTGGCGGCGACGGTAATTGGATTTAGCTTTGTATTTGAAGACTAAGATCTTTTTACCTTTACCTTGCTCAAGCACCGTACCTGTAACCTTTGCACCGTTTACAAGAGGAGCGCCAACTTTAACGTCACCGTCATTCACTACAGTCAAAACTTCTTCGAATGTAACGGAATCGTTAGCAGCTGCTTCCAATTTTTCGATAGTAATTACATCGCCTTCAGCAACGCGATATTGCTTACCACCGGTTTTAATAATTGCGTACATGAGAACACCTCCTTGTTATCGAACTCGCTGAATACGGTATCCCGACCCGGAGCCGGGCGTTTAAACCTACTTCATGCGGATTGCAAAGTTCAGAAAACCGAACTAATACTGATATAGTATACCTTGTTTCACCTCTGTTGTCAAACGAAAATCAAGGTTATTCCGCTGTATTTGATACTTTCACAGATAGACTCGTTCACATCAACCGATGAGACCCAAATGCTGTAATAAAATCTTAGTCCCGATGAGGATCAATACACCTCCGCCGAGAATATCCGCGTATTTACCGACAAAGCGGCCCATAAATTTCCCTAAGTATATACCGATTAAGGAGATACCAAATGTAATCAGTCCTATAATAGCCGAAGCTTCCCATACATTGATAGGCAAAAATGCAAATGTAAGCCCTACCGCCATCGCATCGAGACTCGTGGCGACGGAGAGCATGAGCATTTCCCATGCACCGAGAAGCGGTTTATCATCGTCATCAGTCTCATCCCCCAAGCCGTCGCGAATCATGGCGATGCCTAAATAACCGAGCAGCCCGAAGATAATCCAATGATCCCAATCAGAAATAATATCTATGAACTGACGACCGATGAGCCACCCGATAACAGGCATAATAAACTGAAACAGGCCAAATAAAAAGGCTAATGTAATTTTACGACCATTAGATCCGCCAGGGATAGTCAACCCCTTTCCGATGGACACGCCAAATGCATCCATCGCGAGACCTATACTGATTAATACGATTTCAATTAACGACACACTACCACCTATTAATATACTACATACTTACTCGGACACGGCCATCAACGAATATCCTTCGCGACTGATATTGGGGTTCACCACAACGGAAATCTTGCGTCCTATAGACTCACCCAGATCTGCCAAAACATGTTTTGACAAATATTGTGCCACTTCTGGATGAACTTCGATTTCTAAATCGGTCTTAATGCGGCCCGACTTAAACAGTTCCCGTATACGCCGAATGATTTGCATATATACGGTGCGTCCGGACAACATATAGCCTGTTCCGCCGCACTGAGGGCACGTATCAAACATCAGGGTCTGTAACCCCTGACGGGCCCGCTTCCGCGTCATTTCAACAAGGCCTAACGAGCTGATGCCGCACACAACGGTCTTCATCTTGTCCAGTTTAGCCTGCGACGCCAACAGATTTAATAATTCCTGCTGATGCTCTTTATCCTTCATATCGATAAAATCGACTACAATAATTCCGCCGATATCACGCAAGCGCAATTGACGGCAGATTTCTTTTGCCGCCTCTTTATTCACTGTAAAAGCCAGATCCTCCAGCTTATTGGACCGACCCGTATAATGTGCGGAGTTCACGTCAAACACGGTAAGGGCCTCCGTGTGATCGATACGGATAGAGCCGCCGGACGGCAAATCGATATCGCGAGAGATAAGATTTTCCAATTGAGGTTCAATGTGATTCGCCTTGAAAATAGGCGTGCTGTCCCGATGACGCGTAACCTTTATAGATTGTGACGTCGGACCATGTCCCAGTAAATCTGTTAAGCGAGATTCGGCCATATCGGAGTCGACGCTGATTTCCTCTACATTACGATGGGCGTAATCCCTCACGAGGCGGAACCAAAAGTCCGCATCGCTGTACAGGTCCGTACCGCTCTTGGCAACTTTAAAACGCTTTAATACGTGCTGCCATGTACGCCATAAGTAGTCCATATCATGAACAATTTCCTCGGCATTCGCCTTAGCCGCCGCCGTGCGAATGATAAATCCGCAGCCGTCCTGCACATAGGGCTTCGCCAGTTCCTGCAATTGACTGCGCACGGCTTCATCGGTGATTTTCTTTGAAATATGTATGCCTTCCGAATATGGCAGCAACACCATAAAGCGGCCTGCAAGGCTCACATCGGCCGTAACACGAGCTCCTTTTCCGAGCATTTCTTCCTTCACCACTTGTACCAGAATTTGCTGTCCCACGGATAACCGGGGTATGATCTTCTGTTCCTTACCCTGCTGCAGATTCAGATATGCATTCTGAGAGCCGCCGATATCAACAAAAGCGGCCTGCATGCCGGGCAATATATTTTTTACGGTCCCCTTGTACATATGATTTGCTATATGAGTTTCATCGAAGCGTTCCAATGCAAAGTCTACCAGCTGCCCCTCTTCGTCCACAACGGCCATGCGCACCTCTTCGCGCATCACATTGACCAGAATTTTATGCATCTTATCCCTCCTTTCATCTTGTTATATTATTCTTTTTCTTCAAAACATGATCTAAAAACTATTTATATAAAAACTATACGCCCAACGTCCAAAGATTTAATAGTTAATCTCCAACGGCGTAAAGCGCCCCTCATCATTTTCCACCATGATTGCTCTTCTATGGATTTCATATCCCGTCGTAATAGGCCAGTTAAATTGATCCTTACCGAGGTTCCACACCTCACTCGGCTTGATAGTCCCTTCCGGATATATGCCGATGCCCATGCGCAAAGTTACCTGATCACCGTTCATCACGGCCGTAATCGGTTCTTTCACAAAATGTTTCACATCGATAGTACGGGTTTTCTTCGGCGTCACCTTTTCATAAGAAATATCAGCGGCCTCGTTAAAAGGCTTGAGCAATGTATCCCAATCCGCATACACATCCGTTACAGGACCCGTAACTTCATAAACGGCGTAATTACAGATAGCCATCATCTTCTTGACCTTGTCAGGCATTTCTTTACCGTCCAATACCTCAAGGCCCGGAGGCGCCACAAGATTTAATCGTTCCATAATGGATTTCAGACTGTCATCCTCAAGCACATCCATGTCGATGTATTCCGCTGCAGCGGTCACACCTAATGCCAGAGCGGAGGAAAAACTGATTTTCATATGCGGGTTAAACCCGTCCGAATAGGCCATCTTGATTTCGGCACGGCGAATCATGCGCTCAACGGCCTGAGCATAATCGAGATGTGACAAGAATCGTAATTCTTCACCTTTATGTAAGGCCAAACGTAACTTTTTCAACTCTGCCACCCTCCTTATAGTCAATAATCGCCGTATTTAATTCAGGACATACATTACAGCCTCTGCACGGAGCACGACGACAATCGCCGGTCAACTTCGCATCCACCGCCTGTTCCCATTCACGCTTCAAGAACGCCTTGCTCACGGTGGAGTCGAGATGGTCCCACGGCAAAGGTTCATCAAAATCACGGGTGCGACGCGCATAGTATGCCGGATCAAGACCGCAGTTTTCGAAGGCTTTCAACCATGTTTCATAATTGAAAAATTCCGTCCATCCGTCAAATTTACAGCCTAATTTCCACGCCTCCACGAGGACGCCGGACAGTCGCCTATCTCCGCGGGCAAATGCGGCCTCCATATAACCGGTATAACCGTCATGGTAATGATAGGAGATATTGCGATTATTGATGAGAGATTTCAGATAGCGCTGCTTGCGATGAATTTCCTCCACATCCTGCTGTCCATACCACTGATACGGTGAATGCGTCTTCGGCACGAAGAAGGAAACGCTGACCGTTACGGAACCGTTGCGTCTTCCCGTAATATCGCGATGCAGATCAAGGACCTTGTACGCAAGATTGGCGATGCCCGCTAAATCTTCGTCAGTTTCAGTAGGCAGTCCCATCATGAAATACAGTTTAACCGTATTCCAGCCGGACTTGAAAGCATTCGTACAGGCCGCCAGCAGATCTTCCTCACTGACGCCTTTATTGATAACATCGCGCATGCGCTGCGTACCCGCTTCCGGTGCAAAGGTGAGACCGCTCTTGCGGACCTGCTGCACCTTTTTGGCGATATCTATGGAAAAACTGTCGATACGCAACGACGGTAAGCTGACGCTCACCTGTTTATCCTTAAACTCCTCCATGAGCATATCCACGAGTTCCGGCAGCTTAGAATAATCGGCAGAACTCAAACTCATCAGGGAAATTTCATTATAGCCTGTGTTGGCAATCGTTTCCTTTGCGATTTCCAGTAACCGCTCCGGCGTTTTTTCACGTACAGGCCGATACAGCATCCCCGCCTGGCAGAAACGACAACCGCGCGTACAACCACGGAACAGTTCCAGTACAGCTCGGTCATGAACGATATCGAGGAACGGTACCACCGGTTTCGTCGGATAAAATACGTGTTCCACATCTTCGATAATCCGTTTTTCAATCGTTGCGGGCACGTCATCAAAGCGCGGTGTAATCGACTTAAAATCACCGGATTCCGTATATTCCACCTCATACAATGCGGGACAATATGTACCGGGAATTTTTGCAACCTTTCTGAGGAATGCCTCCTTACCGCCAGGAAAGCCCTTCGCTTTTTCGGACTTATAGAGGTCAATAAATTCATCGCTCCACTCTTCCGATTCACCTAACGAGACAATATCAAAAAAATCCGCCAACGGTTCCACGTTAAAAGCACAGGGGCCTCCCGTAACAAGCAACGGGAAATCCATGTCACGATCTTTGGCATACATAGGAATTCCCGCCAGTTCCAACATATTAAGAATATTGGTGAAGCTCATTTCATATTGAAGTGTAAATCCTAACACATCAAAATCCCTAATCGGTGTCCGCGTCTCCAATGAAAATAGAGGAATATTACGCTTGCGCATTTCTTCCTCCATATCATGCCACGGAGCGAATACACGCTCCGCTACGGCGTCTTCACGACGATTTACGAGACCGTATAAAATTTTTATTCCCAAATGGCTCATGGCCACTTCGTAAACATCAGGAAATGCCAGTGCCATGGTTACAGCTACCGTACTGTGATCTTTCACAATACTGTTATATTCACCGCCCGTATATCGAGCCGGCTTCTGTACGTGCTGCAGCCATGACGTATCTAATTCAATCATACATCCTCCGGCTGAAAGCCTTCTTTCAATTAAAATATATATTTAGTTCGCTGCATGGAGATATTCAGCAACAAACCTATACTCAACATATTGGTGGTCAGCGCACTGACACCATAACTTAGGAACGGTAAAGGAATACCCGTTACAGGCATAATGCCGATAGTCATCCCTACGTTGATGAGAACTTCAAAGCTCAACATAGCTCCGATGCCCGTCGCCAGTAACATTCCAAATGTATCATTGCAGGTATACGCGATGCGTATACTGCGATAAATGAGCATGAATAATAACGCCAAAACAATGATACATCCTACAAACCCGAATTCCTCACCGATGACGGAAAAAATAAAATCCGTGTGATTTTCCGGCAGGAAGTTCAATTGACTTTGAGTCCCGTTAAAGACACCCTTGCCTAAAATCATGCCGGACCCGATGGCTATCTTCGATTGAATTATATGATAACCGGATCCGAAGGGATCTATATCGGGATTCAAAAACACGAGAATGCGCTGTTTTTGGTAATCTTTCAGAACAAACCAGACCAAAGGCAGCAGCAGCACGCCTAATCCGACGATAATTTGAATGAGTCGAGCTCGAATCCCCGCAATAAAAAGCATGCCCCCGAAAATAGCGATATATACGAGTGATGTTCCCAAGTCAGGTTGTAAGAATACGAGAAAAATAGGAATTCCTACATATATCACGGGATCCAGCAGCGATTTAAAGGTATTTAAATGATTAATACGAGGCTCCAGCATCTTTGCCATACAAATAATCATGAGTAATTTAGAAAATTCCGACGGCTGCAAGGTTATAGGCCCGATTTGAATCCACCGCTGCGCGCCTAACGCCGATGTACCGGCGATCATTACGGCCAATAGCATAATGAGCGTGAAGGCATAAATCATATTGCCCCAGTTCTTAAGGCGATGATAATCAAAAAACTGCATGCCTATAACTACAGCCACATTTGCCACGAAGAAAAGCAGTTGTTTTACCACGAGACTGTTGAAACTGAGTGCCTCCTGATTGACATGGGTAGCACTGCCCACAGCGGTCAAACCGATGCTCACAAGCAGAACCGTACAAATTATGATTGTCCAGTCGCTATGAGTCCAAATTTTTTGCCACATAGTATCCACCTATTTAAGCTTAATTCGGCGCCACAAGCTTTGTTTGGCGTCTAAAACAAGACGCTGCGTAGTCCAACCATTGCGATTAATATAGCGAACCGGCCTATTACCCTCAAAAAAGGTATTGCCGGAGGATGCCAATGTCGACATAGGCGTGGACTCTTTAGCTCTTCTTCGTTTTTCAGCATATGTATTAAATCGGTCCAGTATATCCTGTTCATCCCAGGTATTTCCGGAAATAACATAATCCACCAAAGGTTTTAATAAATCGGCCGCATCCGTACGAAGCAGATCAAATAATGTTCCATTCTGTGTATACCGCAAGACCTTTTCATCATACGGAATCATAGCCCCCACATATTCGGACCGGATTACATCCAACATATCGTACAGACTAATGTCCGCATCATCCGTAGACACCGCATTAAATACGACTACATGGTCCCGGATATTAGCTTCCTCACAAACCTGAATCATACGCGCTCCATTGCGCAACGACACCCATAACGGATGAGTCACTACAATGCACCGGTTCACCAAATCGAGAATCGATTCAATTCCCTTACCGATACCGGCAGGCGCATCAATAAGGACATAATCATATCTATCAGCTAAATATTTAATGAGTTTCTTATACTTCTTTCGTCCCATATCCTCCCAGCGAAGCTTTTGACTAGCCGGCAGAAAATCCAGATTATCACCGATAGGTAATATGGCATCCTCTGCATATTCCTTATGTTCAATCACATCCAAAGCGTCATAAAACACTTCATCCGCCACGCCTAATACGAGATCCAAATCGCGTAATCCAAAATCTCCATCACAGAGCAGTACGCGATGCCCTGCATTACTTAAAGCCGCACCCAGACAAGCGGTAACGGTCGTTTTCCCAACCCCGCCTTTGCCGGATACGACACCGATGATTTCGCCCATATTATTCCTTTCTTGGTTGTATAGTATTTACCGTGTTTGAACGGTTCTGTTCTTGAGACGTATTTTTCTTATTCCCATCATTAGATGTATTATTCAAATTTACATGAAAGTATGCCGCCAGTATATCGCGCACGATAGGCCCTGCAGAACCGGCACCGAAACTGCCTTGCTCAACAAGAGCCACCACGACGATACGCGGCTTATCATATGGTGCATAAGCGACAAACCAGCCATGGTCTCGACCATGAGCATTTTCCGCCGTCCCCGTTTTGCCCGCTACGTCCACAGGAAAACCTTTAAATAAGGCACCCGCCGTACCGCCTTCAGTCGTAACATCCCGAAGGCCTTCGCGGATGAGATCCATAACATTTTTCTGAATCGGTAATACGCCCAATTTCTCCGGTCCGAAAACCTCCTTCGGCGTACCGTCCGAATTATCGATACGACTCACCACATACGGCCGATAGCGAATGCCGCCGTTTGCGACCTCGCTCATAACTACCGCCATCTGTAACGGAGTTACCAAGGTAAACGATTGTCCGATAGCAGCGTCGAAGGTTTCCCCCAAGTACCAGTCCTGGTCAAATACCTTCCGCTTATATTCCGGATTAGCCATATTACCGGCCGCTTCACCGACCAGATTAATGCCCGTTTTCTCACCTAAGCCGAAATAACGGGCATATTTATCAAGATTTTCAATACCGACGCGGTTGCCCATTTCATAGAAATACACATTATCCGATTTTGCAAGGGCATTATTAAAGTTCAGCCACCCCAGAGCCTCGCCTTCCGCATTGCGCTTATCGATGAGCCAATGGCGCCCGCTGTCAAAAATCATCTCATCCGGTGTAACCTTCTTCAGATCCAATGCGGCCGCACCCGTAATGATTTTGAAAGGAGACCCCGGCGGATATTCTCCGGATATAACCTTATTATCAAAAGGATGTTTCTTATCATTATTCAACTGATTCCATTGAGCGGATGTAATCCCTTTCGCAAACCAGTTCGGATTAAATTCCGGATTGCTTACCATAGCCAGTACGGCGCCCGTATTGGGGTCTAAGGCAACTACAGCAGCCCCCTGGGCCGGAATTCCCTGCGCCTGCAACTGTGCCAACTGGTTGGTTACGGCTTCCTCAGCGGCCTTCTGCAGATTCACATCAATAGTAAGGTGAATATTCGAGCCCGGTACAGTATGCTTCCGATCGACCTCTGCAACAGGCCGACCTGTCGCATCGACCTCCAGCTGCTTTCCGCCATCGGTCCCGCGAAGAATGTTATCATACAGTTTTTCCAAACCCGAACGGCCCAAAATGGTACCGCTCGTAACGGAAGAATTCGGATCTTTAGCCTTCAATTCATCCAGTTCCTCTTCGCTGACCTCACCTACATAACCGAACAGCTGAGCCGCCATCGTTTCATACGGATAATAGCGAAGCGGCTCTACATCAATGGTAACGCCCGGCAGTTCATGACGATGCTCTTCGATGGTGGTAACCACATCCATAGATATGTCGCTGGCGATTCTGATCGGTTCGTAACCGGATTTATGATCATTGACCTTCTTCTTGATCTCCTCAGGATTTTTATTGAGTAAAGCGGCTAATCTCGCCACTTCTCCATCATCAAGGGCCTTACCTGTGGGCATGATGGATATGGTATAGGCCGGTCTTGATCCGACAAGAATCTGACCGTTTCGATCATACATCAAGCCCCGTGCGGCAGTCATGGGCACCATACGAAGCCTGTTGCCTTCCGCCTTAGCCTGATAATAGCCGCCCTCCAAAATCTGTAAATCCAGCAGTCGTAGCCCCAATATGATAAATATACCGGTTATGATATAAAAGAGTACATCAAAGCGACTCGTTTTTTTCCGTTTATAGAGGCCTTCAAGCACTCTTTCACCCCCTCATCACCAAATATAATCCTGCTGTTCCTCCTTAGGCCGCAAAAAAGCGTGCAAAGCGGCCGCCATCAAAGCATTCCAAGGAAGAGTCGGAATGATCATATGCCACAAATATGACCAGAAATAAATGTCTCCGCCGCTGCCCCAAATCATAAAAAACCGAATCAGACCATCCAGGATTGTACAGATAGCTACAATACAGCTGGACCAGTACCAACGCTCTTCATACAGGCGATGCTTCACAAAAGACAATATATACACGACGATGACATAGGGAAATAAATGAAGTCCAAAAAAATTGGAAATCAGCACATCATGTACCACCCCGCCGATAACAGCGGATACAATCCCCATGTGTCGTCCTTTAAAAAGCGTAATCATAACGACGGTCGTCAAAATGAGATTCGGAAGCCAGTTCGTATGAAATATAGCCGGCAACAGCTGAGCCTGAATAAAATAAATTAAAAATCCACTTAACAGTAAGGCTAACCGGATCATGGTTTAATAGCCCCCTTTGCCCCTTCCACCTGATCACGCTGGGTCTGAGGCACTAATTTAGTTTCTAACCCCGGCTTGGTAGGTGCGCTCACAGATGACGAGGTAATGATGAATACTTCCTCTAAACGATGAAAATCCACGCTCGGATTTATGACCGCATTTTTAACAAATCCTTCCGAATCGTTTTCTATGGACATCACATTTCCTACCGGCAATCCTTTCGGATAAATGCCGCCATAACCGGAGGTAACAAGCTTATCACCTACCAGCACGTCTCCGTCGCGCGCAATATTGACCATCGTCGGCGTTCCCGGTGCATTACCGTTGCCTTTTACAACGCCCGACAATCGAGACTCCGGCCTCTGTACGAGAATACCGATGGCACTGCGCGGATCCAAAATCGTCTGAACTCGTGCCGAATGAGGATAGACATCGGTAATGAACCCTACGACACCGCTCGGTACAACAACGGCCATATTCACATCTATACCGTCCTCACTGCCCTTATCGATGGTGAAAGTATTGGTCCACGTGCCATAATCCTTCGTAATGATACCCGCCAAAGTCATGGTGAATTCGGAATGACTGCTTTTATAATCAAGCAACTGTCGAAGGCGGATATTTTCCGCGACCACTTCATCGTAATTGACCACCTTTTGCTCTAAAGCGGCCTTACGCGCGACCTCCTCTTCACTTTCAGAGGTTGAATGTATAGCATCATCGATAACCGTAATACCTGTCTGTATGCCCGCCAGCATTCGAGCAGAACCATACGCAAACGGAGTGGTAATCCCCTCCAAGGTAACGGTTACAAAAGGAATACTGGTTCGCTGTTTCCATGCAAATCCCAATAAAGCCAAGAGAATACAGCTGATAACTACGACGATAATTAACTTGCGATCCGACTGTATCATACTAGTCCCGGCCCTTTCTATTTTTTGAATTTACAATAAAACGCGACACGCCCACTAAATCTGCTGTGGCGCCGTGCAATCCAGTAACAACCTTTTCTTCCGGTAATTCCGGCACATGAACGGGCACGCCCAATTCCGTTCCGATTCGTTGTGAAAGCCCTTCCAGCAGTGCGGTTCCTCCGGTAAGCCAAATTCCATATTGCATGATATCCGCTACGATTTCAGGCGCCGCCTGACGGATAATCTGCTTGATTTCATCTAAAAGCCCTTGCAAGGAATCATCGATAACCTGATACACCTCAGATTGATGAATCACACAACGACGGCCCAAGCCGTTCATCATGTCACGGCCCTGAAAGACATATTCCGAATCCTCCAGCGGCGCAATAGCCGTCCCGATAGAATGTTTAAGATCCATAATGGTTTCATCCGATACCATGACGCCAAAGCACTGACGGATATATCGCAACAATGCTGTATTGATATCTGAACCGCCGAAGCGAATCGTCTTGCTGCTCACGATGCCCCCCAGCGACATGATGCCGATATCCGTGGTGCCGCCGCCGATATCTATCACCATGGAGCCGCGAGCGTCAAAAATCGGCAATCCGCAACCGATAGCGGCCGCTACAGGACGTTCAATGAGAAACACCTCTCGCGCCCCTGCTTGCATAACCGCATCCATCATGGCCCGTTGCTCTACGTCCGTCATGCCGCACGGTACACCGACGAGAACACGGGACAAGCGCAACGTGTTGGAAACTTTATGGAGAAAGTACTTTAACATCGTATGCATAACACGATAATCGACGATAAAGCCGTCTTTCAGAGGCGTCAACGGTCTCCACATATCGGGCATACGTCGCACGATACGGTCCGCCTCATCCCCGACAGCTACGATTTTCTGCTGTTTTGCATCTGTAGCCACAATGGAAGGCTCACTGATGACAGACTCACGGGTTCCGCCCATTAAACGCGTCTGGATGCTACCTATATCTATACTTACGTCTCTTCCCAGAGAAGGTAAAATGGAACTCATAATGCTTATTCTCCTTCATTACATCATCATTCCATTTTACCATATCAACAGCAGATTAGGGAAACACAAAACACCTACACGGATGTGCAGGCGCCCTGAAAACATAACTTATCCTAGCTGAGTTTACCGATTTCGCTGAGGCTCGTAAATTCATTATCTCCGATGACAATATGATCCAGTACGGGAATCCCCATAAATTGACCGGCGCTGATAAATAATTTCGTCAGCCGTATATCATCATCGCTGGGCCGACTGTCGCCGGACGGGTGATTGTGAATTAAAATAATCGCCGCCGCATTACAGGCAATTGCCTTACGGAATACGGTTCGCTGTTCTACAAGACTCGACGCCAGGCCTCCGTTAGAAATCCGCTCAAGCTGAATGAGTTTATTGCGCGACGTCAACATAGCAGCCCACACATGTTCCTCCTCCTCATGCCGAAGGCGTTCCATCACATATTGAGCAATGACGAAGGGCTGAGAAAAATCTTCGTACGTAGCCTTGATTTTCAATTCACCTAACCGCCGTCCCAGTTCCACTGCGGCACAAATGGTGACGGCCTTATCCGCTCCGATGCCTTTAATCTTCATCAGATTCTTTACGGTCATGCGGTTCAATCCGTAAATACCGTCATCAAAGGACTCCACAATATCGTGAGCCAATGTAAGAGCCGACTGCCCTTTCACGCCGGACCGCAATAAAATAGCTAATAATTCCTCAATATCCATATGAGACGGTCCAAGAGTCAAAAACTTTTCTCGAGGCCGTTGAAAGGGTAACATATCCTTAACACTTACCGTTGGTACTTCCATAAACTCTCTCCATTCTCACAGATAATACCTACCTTATTTCGCGCCAAGCATCTCGCATAATACATCATATACCTGCTCTACAGGCAGACCGACTACATTCGTATATGAACCTTCAATCTTTTCCACCCACAGAGCGCCCTTCCCCTGAATGCCGTAGGCACCGGCCTTATCCATAGGCTCCCCACTGGCAATATAGGATTCAATTTCAAAAGGGGCTAGACTTTTAAAATACACCTTGGTCTCATTGTGAAAGATCCGTTCTTTTCCTTTCAACAGCAATGCCACACCGGTTATGACGGAGTGAACTCTCCCCGACAGGAGTTGCAACATGAGGCGCGCCTCATCCTCACTGTGAGGCTTGCCCAGTACATCGCCATCGAGAACGACAATTGTGTCCGCTCCGAGCACGAAACCGTCACCGGGAACACCGACTGCACAACGGGCCTTGCCAAGGGCCTGCGCTTTTACCATCTCGGTGGGATTCTCATAGCCCTCATTAGGTTCCTCATAAGTACTGGATACCACAATGTGATCGATACCGACCTGCGTCAACAATTCCGTTCTTCGCGGCGATCGGCTCGCTAAATATAATTCTGCCATACAGACCTCTCTATAACACTGTTTTAATTACTCTTCAGGTGCGATTAATTTTTTATAATATTCCTGTACGTCTTCGCCATGCTTAACCGCATCAGCCCGTACAGTCGCATAAAAAACAACATCCTCCTGCGGCACCCGCACTCGACCGTCCACATATTCGCTTAATATCTCAAAAAATCGGTCATCCGCCTTGAGCAGAAGCCGTCCATATTGTACCTTTTTACCATTTACGATAGAGTACACCAATGACCAGATCGGGCGAGGATCCGAAGTGGAGCATTTTCTATATTTATAACGATACCTCAAGTTCGTCAATAACTCCCGTTCAAATTTGAACACGCCGTCAATCATATCGTACTCCACTTCAAAATGGCGTTTTCTGAAAATAGACGATTCATCTATAATCAGTTTGGAGTCCGTCAAAATATATGTATATCGGCTGACCGCCTGCTTTACCATAACGATAATGGCTGCAATTTCAATAAAATACTCCGCTATCAGAACCGTGTGCAAATTAATACTGCGATATGTAGTATATGCCATGGCACACACTAATAGAAAAACAAAAAATGTTACCAGTAACTCTGCACTTTTAGCACGCTGTGATCGCTCTTCATATAAAACTTTCATAGTTAACCCCTTATGTATAAATCAATATCGTCTGACTATAGATACTATTATAAGGTATTCTATGTATAAAAACTACAAAAAACCCGTCTATATCAAAGATATAAACGGGTTTTTATTGACACTAATAGTCACCTAGTTCAGATGCGAACTATATTATTTTTTCAATGCCGCCGTAATACGTTGAGTATCACGGGCAATCATGATTTCTTCGTTTGTAGGAATTACGAAAATTTTTACCTTCGAACCTTCAGCACTGATTTCCTGCTCTTTGCCGCGAACATTATTGCGTTCAGAATCAATACGAGTACCCAAGTATTCCAAACCGTTACAGATTGCATCGCGGTTACCAATACCGTTTTCACCGATACCTGCAGTAAAGATGATAGCATCTACACCGCCCATAACAGCAGCAAAGGCACCGATTACACGGCGAACTTTGTAATGGAACATGTTCAATGCCAATTGTGCACGTTTATTGCCGTTAGCAGCCGCTTCTTCGATAACGCGGAAGTCATTGGACACACCGGAAATCCCCAATACACCGGATTCTTTATTCATAACTCTATCGATTTCTTCATAGGTCATGCCTGTTTTTTCCATCAGGAACGGAACGATAGCAGGGTCAATATCACCTGTACGCGTACCCATGATTAAGCCGGACAGCGGAGTGAAGCCCATGGTAGTATCGATGGAACGGCCGCCTTTAATAGCAGCCACGGAGGAACCGTTACCCAAGTGACATGTGATGATACGAAGATCAGTCATATGTTTGCCCATTAATTCCGCACAACGTTGTGCCACATATTTATGGGATGTACCGTGGAAGCCGTAACGACGAATACCGTAATCTTCATAATAAGAGTAAGGAAGCGCATACATATATGCTTCTTTTGGCATCGTTTGATGGAATGCCGTATCGAATACAGCAACTTGAGGTACATTCGGCATGATCGCTTCACAAGCTTCAATACCTTGAATGTTTGGCGGGTTATGCAATGGTGCTAGAGAAGCACATTCTTCCAACGCTTCCATAACTGCCGGTGTAATCAATACGGAATCCGCAAATTTTTCACCGCCGTGTACTACACGGTGACCTACAGCATCGATTTCATCCATGGAAGAAATAACACCATATTCAGCATCAACTAAAATATCTAGCAAAATGCGAAGCGCTTCTTTATGGTTTAAAATCGGTTCAACGCGTTCCAATTTGTCGGCATTAGGACGTTTATGAGTAAAAATAGCGTCTTGATCGCCAATTTTTTCAAATAGACCCTTTGCCAATTCCGTTTCAGTGCTCATATCAAGTAATTGATACTTTAAAGAAGAACTACCGCAGTTAACTACTAATACGTTCATCGATTAACCCTCTTTCTGTTGCGTAACTTGAATCTTATCTTTAATTTCTTTGCTGATATCAGCCCCTACCTGATCCTGAGAAGGATACTGGTAGACAATATTCCACAATACGTCATGATCCATGAATACGTATTGAGAAAAACTAAATGTTTGTCCCTGTGCCGAGTAAGTAACATCCAGCTTCTTCGCTGTCGCACCTTCCAGCTGTACGGACTCTTCCTTGATTGTGGCGCCTAAATTAGCAAATTCCGTCTTGCTGCGGTTGATCTGTTCATCCACCGTAGGCAAAGGCTTATTCACACCGGCACGCAATGCTTCAACCTCTATGACCATATGTTCCGTTACGGAACCGTAAATATCGATAGGGTATCCATCATCAGTCATATTTTTTGTGCTTTTACCCATTTCATAAGGCAGAGCGATTGTAATCTCAGACTGACCTGCGCGGATAACTTGATGACCAAAACTATAAGTATCCATCACATTTGTGGAGCCACAGCCGGCCATCGCCAATAGCGCAGCACCCAATAAGGCACCCCGTAATGTACGTTTCCATTGTTCTTTCATCATATACCTCACATCAATTCAGCATTTACAGTTAATTATAGCCTATCGAACAAATAAAATCTATACTAAACTTGCAGATTCCTCTATTTACAGTACCTCTTCCCTTTGCTACACTAACACTAATGAAAGGAGTCCCTATGAATACGATCGGCATCATCTGCGAATATAATCCGTTTCACAATGGACATGCGCATCAACTGCATATACTGGCAAAACAGTCGCCGCAATCATTACGCATCTGTATCATGAGCGGTGCCTTTGTTCAACGCGGTGAACCGGCTCTATTTTCAAAATTCGACCGTGCCCGCTGGGCCGTTTGTAACGGCGCCGATGTTGTCATCGAACTCCCTGCCCTATTTTCTCTCGGCAGCGCACAATATTTTGCGACCGGTGCCATCCGCATGGTAAAAGCACTTGCTATCGATACTCTTTCATTCGGTACGGAAACGACGAATCGTGCCGCCTTTCAGGAGGCGGCACGATATATCGACTCCGAAAGCACACAAACAGCTCTGCACACCTATATGCAAGAGGGTTTATCCTACAGCTCGGCTCTGCGAAAAGCATTGATGCAATATCAAAATACATCTATCGACGATATAATCAGTTCACCCAATTCCGTATTAGGCCTTGAATATATACGTGCGGCGCTCACCTACCATAACGACCTTCAGTATCTTCCGATTTTACGAACCTCCGATCATCATGCAATATCGGTAAATCAAAACCTCCCGTCCGGAACGGCTTTACGACGAGCTGTTACCGAAGGCGAATCCATTACAAGTCACATACCGGCGACTATATCCGGCGATATACGGCAACAGATTCAACAAGGGCATTACGTAGACTATACACGTTACGAAGACATGCTCCATACATTGAGTCGCCGCATGACACCGGAAGCACTCTCCACCTTCGGCGACTTTAGCGAAGGCATTGAATTCCTCTGGTCCAGAGCAGCACTCCAACCGACGTGGAAAGAAAGTATCGATACAATAAAATCAAAACGCTATACCTATGCCCGTCTACAACGAATGGGTGCTTACCTTGCACTGGGGATAACTAAATCGTCACTTCATGAAAGCCATAAACAAGGCCCGCAATACGCCCGCCTATTAGCATTCAACGACAGAGGACGCCAATGGCTACAACAGGAATATAACATTCCCATTATTCAAAAATGGGCCAAAGCGCCCTCCCTACTTTCAGATTTCGGACGAACAATGCATCACATCGATACGATCGCGACAGACATACAGAGTCTATGTTTCCATAATCCGTCAATGCGTAAGGGGCATACGGACTACACGTACACACCACAATATATCCGATAAATAATATATACCCAATTATATGACTGTTAAATCAAAATAATACTAAATACAATTAACATTAAGAATTATTAATGGAAACTATTCTATTTAAAAGGGGTCACAATACAGGTTATTCCTGTATTGTGACCCCTTCTTCACCATCCAATTCCTTTACGGCAACACGAACGCTTTCAAGATGAGATGTAGGAATGTTTTTTCCCACATAATCAGCACGTATGGGTAATTCCCGATGACCTCGATCGACGAGGACAGCCAACTGAATCGACCTAGGTCGCCCGGCCGTCATAAGCGCATTTAACGCGGCCCGTATGGTGCGCCCCGTATACAACACATCATCTACGAGAATGATGGTTTTTTCCGTCGTATCAATGGTGCAGGGCTTCCCCTCCTTGCGTCGTGCATCTCGGTCATCGCGATAAATTGCCACATTGAGAGACTCACAATCGATATGAACGCCTTCAATGCGTTCGATTTCCTCTTGCAAGCGCTTTGCCAAGATAACTCCACGGCGCTCGATACCTACAATAAGAGCATCAGACAACCCCTTATTTCTCTCAAGAATCTCATGACTGATTCGACGGACGGCACGCATAATGGCATCCTGGTCCATCAATAACCGTTTCTTTTCCATACACAGCACCCCACATTAACTAACTGCCATCTATTCTATAAAATTCATCTATTCTATCAAAATCATATTTCGCTATTAAAATTCTGCAGCCTGCTATTCATTATATAAAATATTTGAAAGTACATCTTAGCTGCACTTATATCTATTTCGACTATTTAAACTTACTTTCACGATAGGTCTTTGCAAATTCCAGGCAAGCCGCGAAATCTTCCGGCACAGGTGCCTCAAAATGCATGGGTGCACCGGTAATAGGATGTTTAATATCCAGAGTACGGGAATGTAACGCCTGTCCATTAATAGGAAAATCCATACGACGATACCCGTAAAACGGATCATTTACCACCGGATGCCCAATATGTGCAAAATGGACGCGAATCTGATGGGTCCGCCCCGTTTCCAAATTGCATTCCACCAAGGTCTGGTGACCATATCGCTCCAACACTCTAAAATGCGTCACCGCATCCTTACTGTTTTCAAACACAACGGCCATCTTCATACGATCCTTCGGATGTCGCCCTATGGGGGCTTTAATTGTCCCCTTCTCTTCCACAATATTCCCCTGCACCAAAGCCCAGTAAGTTCTCTTTGCAGAATGAGCTTTCACCTGTTCCGCCAAGCCAATATGGGCGGCATCATTTTTAGCAGCCATCATAACACCGGATGTATCTTTATCTAAACGATGTACGATACCCGGTCTGATTTCACCATTAATACCGGATAAATCTTTACAGTGAAAGAGTAACGCATTCACCAACGTGCCTGAATAATTACCTACGGCCGGATGAACCACCATCCCTCTCGGCTTGTTGATGATAATAATATCATGATCCTCATAAAGATAATCTACCGGAATATCTTCAGGCTTCACCTCAACAGATTCCGGCTCGGGTATTTCTACATATACCACGGCATCAGCTGAAAGACGTAAATTTGCTTTTCCAAGCTTATCACCTACCGTCACATGGCCGGATTTGATAAGGTTCTGAATATAACTGCGAGAACCTTCCAAGCGTTCCGTCAAAAATACATCTAATCGCATGCCTTCCTGTTCGGCAGTTACAATAAACTCGTTCATATATTACTCCTCTGTATGAGTTGTTATTAGATAATATAAAACCAAAATTACACCTATGCAAATTCCGATGTCCGCAACATTAAAAATAGGCCATACACGAAAATCAAAAAAGTCAACCACTCCATGCAGCACATATCGATCGATACCGTTGCCAACCGCACCAGACGTCAATAAAGCTGCACCTACACGTAATGCCGACGGCCCTTTAGATAAACGCTTCCAATAATATATACACACGGCTACCAACACAATGGCTACCAACAGAAAGAACCAACGTTGATTCGCCAACATCCCAAAAGCGGCACCACGATTAATAATAAAGGTCAAGTGAAATACATTAGGTATCACCGACAGAGATTCACCTAATATAAAATGATTCATTACATAAGATTTGCTCCATTGATCCAATGCAAGCCAAAGAATAAATACAATATAAAACAAAGGTCGACTCCCTTACAATAACTTTATAATTCATCAATACATCTAAATAATCAATATATCTTAATAGTCATATTATACTAAGTTACTCTATTTTAAGCAAAATAAAAAAGCCCCTCTACGAGGGGCCAGTTCATTTGTGATTACTCAGCGGAAATTACAGATACTGGGCAAACGGATTCGCAAGAACCGCAGTCGATGCAAGTATCATTGATTTCGTATTTAGTTTCACCTTCAGAAATAGCGGAAACCGGGCAAACAGATGCGCAAGAACCACATTTAATGCAACCATCAGCAATAACTCTCATGATTTAGACCTCCATCAAAAATATAGATTAAAACTTTTATTATCATTTAAAAAGGCACTTGCCTCACTTACATTCTCATTATCACATAATAATAATTGAAAGTCAAATGAAAATGAGATAAATCAAAATCTTTTTATACATACTCACCTTTCACTTTTATCATATAAGAACTAATACGATCTTTATGTTGATACATTTTTTCAATTATATTTTTAAAATAGAAATAGAGTAATTGAGAATTCATCTATTATCATTTAATAAAAATGCCAATCATATTAATAGGAATATAATTATCAATATTCATTATCATATTAATAAGATCCAAATCACTATTTTGAATCAGAAATAGTGATTTACATACAAAAACGAGGTCGAATCTCACGATTCGACCTCGTATGTGCTCATATAGTAGAATAACAATTTCCTTATTTACCCGGGAAGAAAGGCCATACCATTGGAATGATAATAATACTTACAACAAAACATACTAAAATCAATGGAACGCCGGCTTTTACATAATCCATAAATCTATATTGACCAGGTCCAAGTACTAATGTATTTGGAGGTGTACCTACAGGTGTACCGAATGCACAGGACGCGGCAACGCCGATAGCCATAAGAACGGCATGAGGATCAGCACCCATTCCTTGTGCAATAGCGATACCGATAGGTGCCAATAATGCACAAGATGCAGTATTAGACATAAATTGTGAAAGTACACAAGATAAAATAAATAATACAGCAGTTGCAAAATAAGGGCTAGGATCGGAGCCCATAACACCAATAACTGCATCAGCAATCATTTTACCTGCACCGGACTTATCCATCGCACCCGCAACAGGCATCATGCCGGCAAACAAGAAAATTGTAACCCAATCAATAGATGTATACGCTTGTTTTTCTTTCAAACAACCTGTCAAAACACAAGCAATTGCACCAATAACAGCCACAACATATAGTGGGATATTAATACCAATAGCTTTAAGTTTTTCACTAGCAATCATCATAATGATAACTAATAATAAAATGACACCAGAATACAATTGTTTTTTAGGATCATTAGATACTTCATCTGCCGATACTTCTTGTTCGACTTCACCGGCATCTGTAATTTCATGCTTAGGTAATAAATATTTACCGATAAGCATCATAAAGATAATGGTAGCAATAGTCAAAGGAATACCAATCCATGCGAACTCAAAAAATCCAAACTGAGGAATCCCAGCTTTACCCAAAGCACCATTAACAATGATATTCGGTGGTGTACCAACCATTGTAATGATACCGCCAATCCCAGCAGCAAATGCCAACGGCATCAACTGACGAGATGCAGGAATCTTAGCAACAGCACAGATGCCGACAACTACAGGAAGCAATGCAGCCGCTGTACCTGTATTCGATAAGAATGCAGACATCGTTGCGGTAACAAGCATGATTGCAAGCATTAATCCATTTTCACTTGTACCTGCATGAGATACTACGGTTTCCCCAATTTTTTGAGCTAAACCTGTATAGAATAATGCACCGCCAACAACGAACATACCGGCAAATAGAATTACCGTTGTATCAGATAAGCCTGAAAAAGCTTCCTTAGGTGAAATAATCCCCAATAATGAAAGAGTAATAGCCCCTCCTAAAGAAGTAATCGCTAACGGAATAATTTCCGTAACGAATAAAACAGCCATGACTGCAAGGACGATTAAGGTTTGTTCTGCAGCACCCATACATCATCATCTCCCTTCAGAGAAATGCACTGAATGTAGTTATAAAAGATATACTACATAACTTACGATGCTAATGGCACCCGCCATTAAAAAGGTAACCCCATATCCCTCTCGTGTTTTGGGATATCCAAAATGCAAGGACTCGGATATAATTCCGCGGCGATTAAACCACGAATATTTGGTCCTCTTCTGGAACCACTGAGCTTTACGCTCAGCACCGATGATCAGTGCAGTAATAAAAAAAACAATAAACGCCCATACAAAACAAATCAGTATTTTCAATTCTACAGATAACAAGATGACCACCTCTACTATATTAAAAGCACCGGAAGGTTATTTTGTGAGTTCTTGTTCACCACTTAATGACCGATCTGACGATAGCATTTATTGCCGTATACCAAAATATTGTATGTTTACATACAATCAGGCTAATTTTAATTCACCAATAGGTGTACCTGAGTAGGCACACCTTGGTGAATAATTATTAAATTATTAACGAGTGGACAACATAGCAAGCATTGTACCTGCCGCTACAGCTGTACCGATAACACCTGCTACGTTCGGTCCCATAGCATGCATGAGCAAGAAGTTTGCAGGATTAGCTTTAGCACCAACTACTTGGGATACGCGAGCCGCCATTGGAACCGCGGATACACCGGCAGAACCAATAAGTGGATTTGTTTTACCGCCATCGACTAAGCTCATCAATTTACCAAATAATACACCGCCGGCTGTACCGCAAATAAATGCAAATAAGCCTAAAAGGATGATTTTAATAGTGCCCCAGCTTAAGAAGTGTTCCGCACTCATCGTTAAACCAGTACCTGTTGCCAAGAAAATGGTAACGGTATTGATTAACGCATTTTGAGATGTATCGGATAAGCGATCCGTTACACCGGATTCACGGAACAAGTTACCTAACATCAACATACCTAACAAGGATGTAATGGAAGGAAGCAATAAGGAAATGAAAATCGTTGCAACAATTGGGAATACGATTTTTTCAAAACGTGTTACTTCACGCAATTGTTCCATCACAATTTCACGTTCTTTTTTAGTAGTGAATAACTTCATTACCGGAGGTTGAATCAACGGTACCAAGGACATATAGGAATATGCGGCAACCGCGATAGCACCTAATAAATGTGGAGCTAATTTAGCCGCCAAATAGATGGATGTAGGGCCGTCCGCGCCACCGATGATACCGATAGCGGCAGCTTCTTGTACAGTAAAGCCCAAAGCCATTGCACCACCAAGAGCTGCAAATACACCGATTTGTGCGGCAGCACCTAATAACAATGTCTTAGGGTTCGCAATAAGCGGACCGAAGTCAGTCATGGCACCTACGCCAAGGAAAATTAGTGGTGGGAAGATTTCTTGGGAAATACCCGCACTGATAAGTGCCATAACGCCTTCTTCAAAACCGTTATGAGGAATGTTTGCGAGCAAACAACCAAAAGCAATCGGACCCAACAATAATGGTTCAAACTCTTTTGCAAATGCTAAATATAATAGTATTAATCCTACAAGAATCATTATAGCATTGCCTGTTGTAAATGCGAGGAAACCGCTATCGTTAATAACGGATTGTATCGCAACAGCAAAAGCCTCCATATTTGTTCCCCTTTCATAAATATAAAATTGTTTTTATGACGCGGTATGACCGCGTCACATCAACTTGGGATTAGCCAAGAACAACCATATCTTCGCCAGTGGATACAGTTTGGTTAGCAGCAACACGAACTTCTTTTACTGTTGCATCATGTGGAGCTGCGATTTCATTTTGCATTTTCATAGCTTCGAGAATCAACAAAGTTTCGCCTTTTTTAACTGCTTGACCAGCGGATACTGCTACGGATAGGATTTTACCAGGCATTGGAGCTTTTACAGTTTCAGCACCTGCTGGAACTGGAGCTGCTGCTTTAGCTGGTGCTGGTGCAGGAGCTGCTTTAGGAGCTGGAGCCGCTGCAGGAGCTGCCTTAGGAGCTGCCGCAGGAGCCGCACTTTTAACTTCATTTACTTCTACATCATATGCTGTGCCGTTTACTGTAACATTGAATTTTTTCATTTTAAATTCCTCCAACTATTTGTGTGTTTATACACTATTTATAAATTATTTTACATATATAAATCTGGTAATCCTATCGATTACCGCGTAAGCGCCCTTCCATTTTCCAATTATAGCTCACAATCGGACGAATATGCGCGATTTGATCAGCGGAATAACCCATTGCCGCTAATGCACCAACGATAACTGCCACTACATCTTTAGATGGAGCTTTACCGTTAGTCATTGTAGCATTGTTCATGACAAATGCCTCCTAAAATCTATTAATTTCTACCGCTTAAACGACCTTCCATACGCCATTTAGCGCTGGTTGCTGTAGGTCGAATAGATGCGATTTGTTCGGATGAATACCCCATCGCTACAATAGCACCTACGATAGCTGCTACTACTTCATCGTCGTTTTGAACAGGTGCACTTGCTGCAGAAGCTGCAGGAGCAGCAACAGGTGTACTCGATTCAACAGGTGTTTTTTTCTTCTTTGTAGGATCAACTAAATGAACGATTTCCATCAGGATACCCAAAGCAATCAAAACACAAAACACAACGGTCATATTAATGGCCATTATTAGTAACGGATTAGTAGTAACTGCTTGTCCTTCCATAATTATTCCCCTTTCTAAAAAATTAGTAAAGAAAGGTATCTCCCAAATTCGATGATAACTTTACCGAATCGAATTATAATGGAATATTACCATGTTTCTTTGGAGCACGGTTTTCGCGTTTGCTTGCAAGCATTGCCAAAGCGTTGATAACTGCCGGACGAGTTTGTTTTGGTTCGATAACAACGTCTACGAAGCCACGTTCTGCAGCTTTGTATGGAGTTGCGAACTCTTCCACATATTTAGCTGTTTTTTCCTCTTTATCTTCATCTTTTCTGAAGATGATATTAGCAGCACCTGCAGGTCCCATTACAGCGATTTCGGATGTAGGCCAAGCATATACTTGATCAGCGCCCAAATCTTGGGAACACATAGCTAAGTAGGAACCACCATACGCTTTACGAGTGATAACAGTAATTTTTGGAACTGTTGCTTCAGAGTAAGCATACAACATCTTCGCACCATGACGAATGATACCGCCCCATTCTTGATTTGTGCCAGGCAAGAAACCAGGAACGTCAACAAAGTTAACGATTGGAATATTGAAAGCATCACAGAAACGGATGAAACGGGAAGATTTATCGGATGCGTTGATGTCCAAGCAACCCGCCATAACTTTAGGTTGGTTAGCGATTATACCAACGGACTGACCGTCAAAACGTGCGAAACAAGTGATGATATTTGTTGCATAGAATGGTTGTACTTCATAGAATTCACCATTATCTACTGTTGCAGCAATAACATCCTTCATATCGTAAGGCATATTGCTGTTATCAGGCAACAAGCTATTTAAAGCTTCATCTTCACGAGTTGGGTCATCACCGGTATCTACTAATGGAGCATCTTCCATATTGTTGGATGGCAAGAAGCCTAATAAGTAGCGAATCTGCGCGATGCAGTCATCTTCATCTTCAGCTGCAAAGTGAGCAACACCGGACACGGAGTTGTGAGCCATTGCGCCACCAAGATCTTCAGCCGTTACTTCTTCACCGGTTACAGATTTAATTACTGCCGGACCAGTGATAAACATTTGAGATGTATTTTTTACCATGTAGATAAAGTCAGTCAATGCTGGAGAATATACAGCACCGCCTGCACATGGTCCCATGATTACGGAAATTTGTGGAATAACACCGGATGCATTTGTATTTTCAAAGAAAATTTTACCGTAACCAGCAAGCGCATCTACCGCTTCTTGAATACGAGCCCCGCCGGAATCATTGATACCAACAATAGGCGCACCCATTTTCATTGCTAAACGTTGTACTTTAACGATTTTAGCAGCATGCATTTCACCAAGAGAACCACCTTCTACGGTGAAGTCTTGTGCAAATGCATACACCAAACGACCGTCAATAGTACCATAACCGGTTACAACACCTTCGCCAGGTAATTCTTTCTTTTCTTGACCGAAGTTAACACAACGATGTTTAACAAATTGATCAAGTTCAACGAAAGAATTGTCGTCGAATAATTTCGCCAAACGTTCACGAGCAGTCATTTTGCCTTGAGAATGTTGTTTTTCGACGCGTTTTTCACCGCCACCAGCCTTTACTTTAGCTAGTTTTTCGTGCAATAACTCGATTTTTTCCTGCACTGTTGCCATTATAGCACCTCCAAATAAAACTTGTTACATCATCATTTTATTTCATAAATAAATAAAGTTCAAGCATATATACATATTTAATATATAAATACCAGTTATATGAATATGTATATCTATAACTCATATATAATGATATGTTTCAAGTACTGTATTATTTCATACGTTGACATAATTCAAGCAATACGCCACCTGTTGCTTTAGGATGAACGAAAGCAATGGAGGAACCGCCTGCACCGTAACGAGGTTTTTCGTCAATCATACGAATACCTTTAGCCATCAAATCAGCAATAGCGTTTTCAATATTATCTACGCGTAAAGCAACGTGTTGAATGCCGTCACGACCGCCATTCTTTTCGATAAATTTACCGATAGGGCCATCTGGAGTTGTAGTTTCCAAAAATTCGAGTTCTGCATCACCACAAGGGAAGAATGATACTTTTACTTTTTGTTCTTCAACAACTTCATCTTCAGGAAGATGTTGAATACCTAATGCGTTTTTATAAAATTCTTTCGTTGCTGCTAAATCATTTACACCAATACCGATATGGTCCACTTGTAATACTTTAAAAGCCATTTTGATTATCTCCTTTTATAAGGCTAAATCTCTCATGCTATGTAGTCGCCGTCTACTTTAGCACATTTGACATAACGCCGTTAACAACTGTATATGGATCGCTGGTGCGCTCATTTACAGCTGCCACTTGGCTATTAAATTCATCGCTAGTGACTATTTTTTCCGCCACATAACGACCAATTTGCTCATTAATCATCGCGATGATTTCATCACGCGTACGTTCTGCCCGGCGAGCCTCCAACTCACCAGAGTCTTCAAGATACTCAAAATGTTCATCCAAGGCTTCAATGAGTTCATCTACACCTTGATCTTTGCTGGCAACAGTACGCTTAATCGGAGGTCTCCATTTGACTTCGCGAGAATCGAGATCAAGCATCATCTCGATTTCAACATTCAAACGATCGCAACCGTCCCGATCCGCTTTGTTGATAGCAAATACATCGCCAATTTCAAGAATCCCCGCCTTAATTGCTTGAATATCATCACCAAGGCCAGGCACAAGAACAACTAATGTGGTATCCGCATTTTTTACGATATCCACTTCCGATTGTCCTACACCTACGGTTTCAATGATGACGAGATCCATACCAAAGGCATCCATCAGCTTGACAACGTCCGCAGTTTTTTTAGACAAGCCGCCTAAACTACCGCGTGTCCCCATGCTTCGAATAAATACATTTTCATTTAACGTCAAATCATTCATTCGAATACGGTCCCCCAAGATAGCACCACCCGAGAATGGGCTAGTCGGGTCGATGGCAACGATGCCAATTTTTTTCCCCTGATCCAAATAATGTTTAACAACTTTATCGGTCAAGGTACTTTTACCGGCACCAGGGGCCCCTGTAATACCGAGAATACGAGCACGACCTGTTTCAGGATAAATGGCCTTCATAATATCGATGGCATTATCATACTCATTCTCTACAGCAGTAATGGACCGTGCTAAGGCTAGTCGAGAACCCTCAAATAGTTCTTTAACTAAATCCATTCGCCTCACCACCTATCTTAAAATATGGGAATAGAGGGATTCAGCCGCACAGTTGAGTCCCTCTCACCCATTAAATTAATTATTTCACGTGTTCTTTAATGAATTTAACGATATCGCCGGTTGGTGTACCAGGAGTGAATACAGCAGCTACGCCGGCTTTTTTCAAGCCAGGGATATCAGCGTCAGGGATAACACCGCCGCCGATAACTAATACATCACCCATGCCTTTTTCTTTCAAAAGTTCAACAATTTTAGGGAACAATGTGTTATGAGCGCCGGAAAGAAGAGATAATGCTACTACATTAACGTCTTCAGAAAGAGCTGCTTCAACGATTTGTTCTGGAGTTTGACGAAGACCTGTATAGATTACTTCGAAACCAGCATCGCGAAGAGCGCGTGCTACTACTTTTGCACCACGGTCATGACCATCAAGACCTGGTTTTGCTACAATTACTCTAATACGTTTTTCTGCCATGATTTATTACCTCCGAAATTAGCCGATATTATAATGTGGAATGAGCTTCGTATTCACCGAATACTTCGCGCAACACATTACAAATTTCACCCAAAGTAGCATATGTTTTTACTGCTTCAAGAATTAATGGCATCAAGTTAACGTTTTCGTCAGCTGCGCCCGCTTTAAGTGCTGCCAATGCCGCATCAACTGCTACTTGATCACGTTTAGCACGAACCGCTTGAGTTTTCTTGGATTGGTTAGCACCAACGGAAGCATCTACACGAAGAAGATCTTTTGGTGCTTCTTCTTCAACTTGGAATTTGTTTACGCCAACGATTGTGCGTAAGCCGGATTCAACTTCCATTTGCCATTTGTAAGCGGATTCTTGAATTTCTTTTTGGATGTAGCCTTTTTCGATTGCTACTACAGCGCCGCCCATTTCATCAATTTTCTTGATGTATGCCATAGCTTCGTCATAGATAGCGTTAGTCATAGCTTCAACATAGTAGGAGCCGCCCAATGGGTCAACTACGTCAGCCAAGCCAGATTCGTAAGCCACGATTTGTTGAGTACGAAGAGCTACTTGTACAGATGCTTCTGTAGGAAGAGCCAAAGCTTCGTCACGGGAGTTTGTATGTAAGGATTGAGTACCGCCCATTACAGCAGCTGCAGTTTGAAGCGCAACACGAACGATGTTGTTATCAACTTGTTGTGCAGTCAACATGGAACCAGCTGTTTGAGTATGTACACGAAGCATCATGGATTTTGGTTTTTTAGCACCAAAACGTTCTTTCATGATTGTTGCCCACAAGCGACGAGATGCGCGGAATTTAGCAACTTCTTCGAGTACGTTGTTATGAGCATTCCAGAAGAAGGAAAGACGACCAGCGAATGTATCAACATCAAGACCAGCTTTCAAAGCTGCTTCTACGTATGCGATACCATCAGCAATTGTAAATGCGATTTCTTGCGCTGCCGTGGAACCTGCTTCACGGATATGGTAACCGGAGATGGAAATAGTATTCCATTTAGGAACGTATTGAGAACAATATTCGAAGATATTAGTGATCAAACGCATGGATGGTTTTGGAGGGAAAATGTAAGTACCGCGAGCTGCGTATTCTTTCAAAATATCATTTTGAATTGTACCTTTCAATTCAGTGGAAGGTACACCTTGTTTTTCAGCTACTGCAATATACATTGCCAACAAAACAGACGCTGGAGCGTTGATTGTCATGGATGTGGATACTTTACCAAGGTCGATGCCGTCGAACAAGATTTCCATATCTGCCAAGGAGTCAATAGCAACGCCTACTTTACCAACTTCGCCTTCAGCCATTACATCATCAGAGTCATAACCGATTTGTGTAGGCAAATCAAATGCACAGGACAAGCCTGTTGCACCGGATTCGATAAGGTAACGGTAACGTTTGTTGGATTCTTCAGCAGTTGCAAAGCCTGCATACATACGCATTGTCCAGAAACGGCCACGGTACATAGTAGGTTGTACACCACGAGTATATGGATATTCGCCAGGCATACCCAAATCACGTTCATAGTCAAAGCCTTCGATATCAACCGGAGTATATACACGATTGTATTTCAAGTTTTGACGTTCTGGAGTTTTTACGCATTTTTCGTCACAAAGTTTGTTGTACTCAGCAATTTGGGCTTTTAAATTTTCGTAAGCCATGTTTTCATCATCCTCCTAATAAAACAGGTTATTTTTTCATGCTTCCAGTTTCTGTGAAGCGTTTATGCCAAGAAAGAGCTTCGTCAAGCAACATAGGTGTATGGGCATTTTTTGTTGCTGCTAATGCTTTTTCTAGGTATTCAGTTAACATTGGTTTGTAGTCCGGGTGAGCACATTTTTCAATGATTAAACGAGCTCTTTCCACTGGGCTCAAACCACGACAATCGGCAACACCTTGTTCTGTACAGAAAATCATAGTGTCATGTTCTGGGTGATCCACATGGGATACATATGGAACGATAGAACTGATGTCGCCATTTTTAGCAACGGAGTTAGTACAGAAGATAGTGAGATATGCACTACGTGCAAAGTCACCAGATCCGCCAACACCATTCATCATTTTACTACCCATGATATGAGTAGAGTTTACATTGCCAAAAATATCAAATTCGATAGCGGTATTCATGGCAATGACACCAATACGGCGAGCGATACCAGGGTTGTTGGAAATTTCTTGCGGACGAAGAATAATCTTTTTACGATATTCATCGATATTATTATAGAAACGTTTCAACCCATCCGGAGAAGGACTCAATGCAGTACCGGAACATACTGTTACCTTACCAGCATCGATTAAATCAAACATACCGTCTTGAATTACTTCTGTATAAATGGATAAATCTTTGAACGGGCCTTGAGCCAAGCCGCTGATTACGGCATTTGCTACAGAACCTACACCGGATTGCAATGGAAGCAAGTTTTGAGGCAAACGGCCTTCTGCAATTTCTTGTTCAAAGAATTTGATAAGATGCTGACTCATCGCCTTTGCATCATCATCAATAGCAGCCAAAGGTCTAGTTGTATCAGGTACATCACTCGGAACCACGGCAATAATTTTGCTAGGGTCACAAGGGATTGCATCTGTACCGATGCGATCTCCGGCCTGTTCCAACGGAATTGGTTTACGATGTGGTGGGTCCAACGGTTCATAGATATCGTGCATGCCAACTAAAGATAATGGTTGAGATACATTCACTTCTACGATAACTTTTTTAGCCTGACTGACAAATGTCGGGGAATTACCAACAGATGTGGTCGGTACTAAAGAACCGTCTTCGTTGATTTGACATACTTCAATAATCGCTACATCCAAATCTCCGAAGAATCCGTAACGAATATTTTGTGCCATTGTGCTCAAATGCATGTCGACATATTTAACATCCCCACCATTTAAAGCCTTCCGCATATCTTTATTGGTTTGATATGGAAAGCGGCGATTAATACCATTAGCACGTGTTAACGCACCATCAGCTTCATCACCTACAGAAGCACCTGTCCATAAATCGATTTTGAATGGTTCCTTTTCCATTCGTTCTGCCAAAGCCAATGGTACAACTTTTGCATAGCCCGATGGTGTAAAGCCGGAAATACCAACTTTGTCATTAGGGTTAATCAACTGAGCTGCATCATAAGCAGTGACAATTTTACCTTGCAGGTCCACATTTTTTACGCGGTCTTTGATGTCTATCACCATAACCATCTCCTTTAAGAGTAACATTGTTAAACGACAATTGAATCTCTTTGGTCTAATACGTTCCTTAAACCGACTTCATCGTAGTCCTATTACAGGTGTATTGTCAACTTATATGACTAAAATGTATTTTTTATCACACTTCCCCTATGCATTATGACTAAAAGTCATCAATTTTCACATTTTTATATAAGATACATTCACACCGTTATAACTCACAGGAATTATCGATATACTCAGTATATAGTAATATTTTATGGGCAATCAGAAATTTCATATACAAGATATAGAAAAATCCAAATATAAAATAGCACTATATACTATACTACGGATTCTACAATACACCTCCCTCATATCATTACATTGAGATACAAAAAACCGATTTTCAAATGTAAAACTATAATGTGTAATTATGTCTAACATTAGAAAATCGGTTTATGTTGAATAACATACAGACCTACTCAAGGTATGTATAAATTATACCATTTATAAAGTTGTATAGCTACCATCGGCACTTGTTATTTACGCATCTTTGGATGCGGCGGTATTCTCATTTTGTATAAATTCCACTTTCACAAAAGCCCCTACCCATCCTAAGAGCTGCCAAAATGTAATGGTCACCTGATGACTGTAAAGTTCAAAGTCCGATAGTCCGCTAAATAGAACACCTATGGCGAGAGCGCCCACACCGATCTGTGCAGCCTGACAGAATAAGTCGCCTTTCAATCGAATGGCGGTTACCACATGACCGATAATAACCGTGAGGAATGTTAATAATCCGGGGATACCCGTCTCGGCTAATATATTCAAATATAAATTATGTGCATGGTACATCAGCACATGAGGAGCCTGAATATAATAGTTATAATTCGGATAAACCAGGAAAAATGTATTCCATCCTATACCGAAAACGGGATGTTCCCGCACGATGTACATGGTACTATCCCATAGAGCCCAACGTAAGTCGGCTGATGTATCATGGCCTTGAAAGATTGACCACAAACGAGATGCAACCTCACCTTCGTAGCAGTATAAAATAAGCGGTATAGCCAACAAGGATAAAAATAGTCTGCGCTCTACAAAAATAGCCCAATACAGAATCATCGCCGCAAAACTGATCCAAATGCCTCTTGAATAGGTCAGTAACATCGTCAAAAACAGGATAATGCCGATGACCGACATGGATACGACCTCCCGAGTCCGTTGCCACTTCATATACACCAGAATATAGCTGATACATACACTGAGCACCATCAACAGGTAAGCACCGAGCAAATTAGGGTTTTGCAAGGTCGAGGCCATGCGCCTCATCAATTTTGGAAACTGTGTAGCATCCACCCAGTCTTTAATATGTATATTAGGAATAAATATATACTGATAGATGCCGATCAGACAGACAAGAACGGCAGCACCTAAAAAGGCACGGAGGAAGTAATTCCACTGTTTCGGGCTTTGAATATAGGTACGGACCAGATAATACATACCACCGCCGGCTACGATTTGATAAAGCCAGCTCGAAACAGCCCATCCCCAATGGTCAGATAATATTGCTGAAAGTCCTGTCCAAGCCACAAAAACCATGACGCTCCAGGATAGAAATCCCGTAGGCAGGCTAAGCGATTTTTTCGAAATAAGATCGTACAGCGCAAAGCCGATAGCAGTCCACAACAAAACATCCCCCACCATCGGCTGTAACGGCATAGATACTACAACAGCATAGATGAGGCGCTCTATATAAAATGATATTTTTTTATGATTAGGGAGAAGTGCTAGTTCCATAATCTCACCTTAATGACTCAACTCATGGCTGAGCCATTGCCGAGCGTCCCCTAATATATACAGAGATCCGCATACGGCAATAATATCACCGGCTTGCGTATGTTTATATGCCAAGGATAAAGCCTCCGTTACGGAATCCGCCGTCTGAGCCGTTACGTTTGGTACAACCGTACGAATGCGTGTTACCAACGTTTCCGGCACCTCGGTACGTTCTGTCGGAGCCGGTACAACGATAACCGTATCACCCGATTTAACTACTTCCCGAATGATACCCTCTTCATCCTTATCCCGCAAAATAGCCATCACTAGTGTCTTCGTCTTGTCTTTAAACAGTTCCGCATATGTCAGATTAAAAGCTTCCGCACCGGCCGCATTATGAGCTCCGTCAAAAATAAAGGTGCGACCAAGTACAGGTCTCACTTCAAAGCGTCCCGGCCATGTTGCACGTGCAAATCCTTCACGCATCGTTTCCTCGCTGATATGTGAATCTTTCCGCATCAACAGGCGAACCGTCATCAATGCGCAGGCAAGATTCACGGATTGATGAATCCCGGCCATCGTCGTAAATAACATAGCAGGAGCTTCGTGATCTGCACTGACGGTAATCATCTGACCGCCGGTCACCGCACTGCGACTATCGATACCGAAATCTTTATTGAAAGCATACAGCTTAGCATGTTTCTCTTTAGCAGTGTCTTCGATAACTCGAAACGGTGCATCCTGCGCGGCTGTAACTACAGGCACGTGAGACTTGATGATTCCCGCTTTATGCCGTGCAATTTCTTCCACCGTATCTCCGCAATAGGCCTGATGATCGATCGACACATTTGTAATAACCGATATCTCCGGTGTGACGATATTCGTGGAGTCAAGTAAACCTCCGAGACCGACCTCGACAACAGCATAATCTACACCTTGTTCCTTAAAGAATAAAAACGCGGCTGCTGTCAACATCTCAAATTGTGTAGGCGATTCAACCCCATCCCGTATGATACGATCCACAGCATCCTTTACACGACAAATCAACTCAGCAAAAGCATTTTCCGTAATATTCGCATCGTTGATTTGAATTCGTTCCGTATAGGATTGAAGGTGAGGCGATGTAAATCGCCCCACCCGTAATCCGCTTGTAAATAATGCATAGGAAATATATGTCGTTACCGAGCCCTTACCATTGGTTCCGGTAACATGAACAATTTTATAGTCCTCCTGCGGGTTTCCAAGAGCCTCCATGAGGGCTGTAATCCGCTCCAGTCCCGGTTTAATACCAAATGATGATGCCTGTTCCAAATAGGCTAAGGCCTCTTTATATGTCATATAAACCTCCTATAAGGTTTCGAGGAACGCTTCCCGTTCCAATAATGCCTGTTGTTTCTGTTTATACTCTTCCAACTTTTCTTTTTCTTTAGCTACAACGGCTTCCGGTGCCTTTGCAAGAAATCCTGTATTTGAAAGTTTACCTTCCAATCGGGAAATTTCTTTCTCCATCTGAATTTTTTCCTTCGCAATGCGCTCTTTTTCCTTTGCACCGTCGATAAGATCTTTAAGCAAAAGATATACTTCCATACCGTTTACAACTGTTACAGTCGCATTTTCCGGTTTTGCATCATCAGCACCGAGGATAGTCACCTTTTCAGCCCAAGCCAATGTTACAAAATAATCTTTGTGATCCGCTACCACTTGAGCCAAGGATTCATCTGTAGGCGCCACAATAACCTCAGCTTTTTTACCTAGCGGTACATTCATTTCGGCGCGCATATTACGGATGCCTTTGATAGCATCCATCATGACTTCCATTTGGCGAGCTGCACTTTCAAGATTCCCAAAATCTAACGCTTCCGGCCATTTTGTTATGACAATACTTTCCCCTTCATGAGGCAAATGTTGCCAGATATGTTCCGTTACGAACGGCATGAACGGATGCAACAGTTCAAGCATGTGGCGCAAGATTGTTACAAGCAGGTATTGAACTGTACGGCGATCGCGTTCGTTGCTGTCACTGTACAAACGAGGTTTCGCCAATTCAATGTACCAGTCACAGTACGTATTCCAGATAAAATCATATACGGAGCTGGCCGCTTCACCCAGTTCAAATTTATCGAGATTAGAGGTTACACTTTGAACTGTTTCATTGTATTTTTGAATAATCCATTGGTCCGCCAATGTCAAATCATCTGTCGTTGGAACGAAACTTTCATCATAATTCGTAAGATTCATCAATACAAATTTTGAAGCATTCCATATCTTATTGGCAAAATTTCGATTTGCCTCAACGCGTTCCATATAGAAACGCATATCATTGCCCGGCGTATTACCCGTCACAAGGGTAAAGCGCAACGCATCAGCACCAAATTGATCGATTACTTCAAGAGGGTTAATACCGTTCCCTAAAGATTTACTCATCTTGCGGCCTTGACTGTCGCGAACAAGTCCGTGAATAAATACATGCTTAAACGGAATTTCATGTTCAAACTCAAGAGCCATAAAGATCATACGGGCAACCCAGAAGAAGATGATATCATAACCGGTCACAAGAACGCTCGTCGGATACCATTGTTTAAGCTCCGCCGTCTGTTCAGGCCATCCCATGGTCGCAAAAGGCCACAAACCGGAGCTGAACCATGTATCAAGCACATCAGGATCTTGCGTTACGGGTCCATGACAATGAGGACATTCCGTGATATCCTCACGGCTGACGATAGTTTCACCACAATTATCACAATACCACGCAGGAATACGATGACCCCACCATAATTGACGGGAAATCGTCCAGTCCCGAATATTTTCAAGCCAGTTGACATACGTTTTTGTAAAACGTTCAGGTACAAACTCCACTTCATGATCTTTAACAACCTTGAGAGCCGGTTCGGCCAATGGTTTCATATCCACAAACCATTGTTTAGATACCATCGGTTCGATGATCGTATGACAGCGGGAGCAATGTCCCACCGCATGATTATGATCATCGATTTTTTCAAGCAGGCCCATTTCTTTTAGCTCTGCCACAACTTGTTTACGAGCCTCTTCGCGAGTCATGCCATTAAATTTACCGGCCCCTTCATTCATTGTGGCATCATTATTCATGACAACAATGGAGTCCAAATTATGACGTTGCCCCATTTCAAAGTCATTAGGATCATGAGCAGGCGTAATTTTTACACAACCCGTACCGAAGCTGGAGTCTACATAGTCATCGGCGATAACCGGAATCTCACGATTTACAAATGGTAATACCAATGTTTTACCGAGGAGGTCTTTATAGCGATCATCATCAGGATTTACCGCTACAGCCACGTCGCCGAACATAGTTTCCGGACGTGTGGTGGCAACGATAACAAAACGATTATCTTCACCTTTCACAGGATACTTAATGTGCCACAAATGACCGTTTTCGTCCTCATGTTCCACCTCTACATCCGACAGAGCCGTTGCACAGCGAGGGCACCAGTTAATGATGCGTTCACCGCGATAAATCAAACCTTTTTCATATAAGCTTACAAATACTTCACGCACTGCATGATAATAGCCTTCATCCAAGGTAAATCGTTCGCGAGACCAGTCACAGGATGCACCGAGACTGCGAATCTGTTTTACGATTGTATCGCCGTACTCTTTTTTCCATTCCCATACGCGTTCTACAAATTTTTCACGCCCCAAATCATAGCGGGTTTTCCCTTCTTCTTTTGCGAGCATTTCCTCTACTTTGATTTGCGTTGCAATACCGGCATGATCTGTCCCCGGCATCCACAATACGTTATAACCTTGCATTCTTTTAAAACGGATGAGAATATCCTGTAATGTATTATCCAGCGCATGCCCCATATGAAGCATCCCCGTTACATTAGGAGGCGGTAAAACGATGCTGAACGGCTCTTTACTTGAATCTACTTCTTCGTGAAAGTATCCCTTATTTTCCCAAAAGGAATACCATTTCCCTTCTATTTCACCGGGATTATATGTAGTTAAATTTTCGTAGGTCTTCATCGTTCCTCCTAAATAAACTCCTTAGCGCTTCATAATCTTAGCCAACACAAACAGGCTCGTTTCATACAGCAATATCATAGGCAATGCAATCATCGTTTGCGAGAACATATCCGGTGTAGGTGAAATAACGGCGCCTATGATAAAGGATATAAGAATAAATATTTTTCGCTTACTCTTTAAGAAGCGTGATGTAATTAAGTTAAAATAACCTAATATAATCAAAATCAACGGCAACTCAAAAATAAATCCGAAAGGTAATACAAAAGATAAAACAAAATCCAGATACTGCCCGATGGAAAACATCGGTTGTAATTCGTCCGTAGCAAAGCCCATAAAGAACTTTACCGCCGCCGGCAGTACGAGAAAATAAGAAAAAACAATACCTATCCCGAATAGACCAATCGCAACAGGTAAGATCCAGTTAGATAGCTGCTTTTCTCGCGCAGTCAGTGCAGGCTTAACAAATAGCCATATCTGATGCAGTATGACAGGAGCCGCAATAACGAGTCCCCCCACAACGGATACTTTCATATACGTAAAGAAAGCCTCTGTAGGGCGCATATAATACAGCTTACCGGCCGGCTTTAACAGTATTTCCAGTAATAAGTCCACATAATAATAAGAAATACATGTGCCTATAATGATGGCCACAGCCATAATGATAAGTCGTTTACGCAGTTCTGACAAATGCCCAACCAGGGATATTTCCCGCGCTTCATCCATCATCTGCTGTTCGATGGCCGTATAAACCGGTTCCACCTCATCATTTTCAGGTGTTTGCTGATTCGCCACCTTATATCGTTCTTGCTCCGCCTTTAGCTTCGCCTCACGGCGCTTTTGACGGACTACACTATCAAAGGAAGGTTTCTGTATAGGATATTCGAAATCCGGTTTTGATTCGAACGGTTCCATATCATACCTTTCTATCGGCTAACTTCTCAACGGCCATAACGAGAAATTCCTTTCCCGGAAAATCCCGTACGGCTTTAAGCGCAGCCAATGCATCCTTACAATATTTTTCAGCTACCGCCAATGTATTATCTATACCACCTTCGGCGATAACATAATCGATAATTTGCTGCTCATTTCCACCATTATTAAGAATCTTGATATCGGCTAACAATTTATCTTTATTCGTATCATTAACAATGCTCAATAACGGATAGGTCAATAAACCTTCGCGCAAATCATTGCCTACAGGTTTTCCTGTCGTATCGGACGTTTCCCGATAATCCATAATATCATCTGTGATCTGAAACGCCATCCCCAATGCGTGACCATATTTTTTGAGCTCAACGATTTCCGTATCGCGCCAGCCGCCCAATAAGCCGCCTAATTCCATGCAACCTTCCATGAAGTCCGCCGTCTTCTTCTGCGTTTTTATCATATACCGCTCAATCCCCTGATCGATACGATATACGTCCTCCATCTGCATAAATTCACCTTCTACAAGACATGTAATAATATGAGAAAAAACTTGGAGATACTTCATCGACGGCATTTCCGAAACAATGCGAAAAGCCTTTGCAAACAGATAATCACCGCTAAGAATAGCTACTTTATTACCCTTATGCATATGAATCGTTTCTTCACCGCGACGAATTTTGGCCTGATCCAATACATCATCATGGATGAGTGTCGCCAGGTGAAGCATTTCAACGGCTTCAGCGATTTTTATACGTTCAGACTCAATCGATTGTCCCGCATTAGCTATGAGCAGACATAGTTGAGCACGTAACCGCTTTCCACCTGCGGCGGATAAAGGTCTGATCAGTGCGTTGAAATCCTCCGAGCCGGTATTAAAAGATGCGGCGAGAGACTCTTCAACCTCCTCTAAATCTAGAGCCATGCGTTCCATAATCTCTATTTCATTGGTCTGACTCATGCTTCCTCTCCTACTAAAACCTTATTAATCCGCTGTTGCAACAACTCACGCCCCGTATGTTTTAAAGAGCTGTATAAAATAGGCGGGGTCCCCGTCGGATACAAGTCCTTAATAATGGCAAGATTCACTGACTTTTCCTTTGCTGTCAGCTTATCCGCTTTAGTTACTATAATCTGCAAAGGTACGCCTGCCTCTATAAGCCAATCGTAAGCCACCTTGTCGATGGGCATCCCAGGATGGCGCCCATCGATAAGCAGGCATAATAACATCAATCGTTCAGAATTTAGAATATAATCGGCAATAAACGAGGCCCACAAATTTCGATTTCCTTTATTGGTCTTTGCAAAGCCATAGCCCGGCAAATCCACAAGAAACCAATTGTATCTGCGTTCTTCCGTCTCGGAAATGACTTCTTTTGATTCAATATCAAAATAATTAATTGTTTTTGTCTTCCCCGGTTGTCCGCTGACAAGTGCCAGTCCCCGATGATTACATAACGAATTTATCAAGGAAGATTTTCCCACATTGGAGCGGCCTAAAAAAGCGATTTCTACTGTATCACCTTCAGGATATTGATCAGCCTTTACACAGGATGTATTATATTTTGCTGCTATGATACGGGGCCCACTAACTTCTTTTCGTGTATATTGCGGTTTCGGGCCCATATGTTTAATGGATTTTTTCTTTTTTTGCATTATACAAGTGCCTTTGCTAATACTTCATCCATTGTCTTTACGGTTGTAATGATGAGTCCTTCCTTAACAATATCAGGTAATTCTGCTATATCCTTTTCATTACCGTTCGGAATCAAGACTTCTTTCACCCCGTAGGACAATGCAGCCAATAATTTTTCTTTCAACCCGCCGATAGGCAGTACGCGCCCACGCAATGTAATCTCACCGGTCATGGCAATATCGGCACGTACCTTTCTCCCCGTTAAAATTGATACCATCGCAAGTGTCATAGTAATCCCCGCGGAAGGACCGTCCTTAGGGGTCGCCCCTTCCGGTAAATGCACATGAATATCGAGCTTCTTGTAAAAGTCCTCATTGATTTTCAAGGCTTTTGCATTATGGCGAATATAACTCATCGCCGCTTGACCGGATTCCTGCATTACCTTACCGAGGCTGCCCGTAAGAGCGAGTTTACCGGTACCGTCCATCGTCGTCGCCTCGCACGGCAATACAACACCGCCAACAGAGGTCCATGCCAAGCCGTTCACATAGCCGACTTGCGGTTTCTTTTCCCGCTCCTGATCGATAAAAATCGGAGCTCCCAGAAATTCGTGAAGATTCTTTGTAGTCACTTTCGGTGCGTCACCACCTTCTTCAACGACTTTGAAAGCAATTTTACGACAAATCTTGGCGATTGTTTTCTCTAAGGTACGGACACCCGCTTCGCGAGTATATTCGGAAATCACCTTTCTCAATACAGCATCAGATAATTTCACCTTATAATTCTCAAGACCGTTTTTCCTGATTTGTTTAGGTGCCAGATAGCGCTTTGCGATTTCCAGCTTTTCTTCTTCCATATAGCTGGATAATTCGATAATTTCCATACGGTCCAATAATGGTCCAGGAATATTGGATGCTACGTTAGCCGTAGTAATCCAGAACACCTCCGAGAAATCGAACGGTACTTCGATGAAATGATCGCTAAATGTACTGTTTTGTTCAGGATCCAATACCTCCAATAATGCCGAGGACGGATCACCCTTATAATCAGAAGCTAATTTGTCGATTTCATCTAAAAGGAAAACAGGATTCTTCGTCCCCACATTCTTGATACCTTGAATCATTCGCCCCGGCAACGCCCCGATATACGTGCGACGATGACCGCGGATTTCCGCCTCATCCCGCACACCGCCCAGGGAAGCGCGGATAAACTTACGATTCATTGCCTTCGCAATCGATGTAGCCAGTGATGTTTTACCAACCCCGGGAGGGCCCACCAGACAGAGAATTGAACCGCTATTTTTACCGGTCAGCTTACGTACCGCAAGGAATTCGAGGATGCGTTTCTTAACCTTTTCAAGCCCGTAGTGATCTGCTTCAAGGATTGATTCGGCCTCTTTAATATCGAGTCGATCTTCACTCAACTCATTCCACGGCAAGGACAACACCCAATCCAAATAGTTCCGTAAAATCGTAGCTTCCGGCATCAACTGCGGCATCCGGCTATAGCGAGAAATTTCTTTATCGATGCGCGTATGTACATCCTCGCTGAGGTTCAATGCCTTCAATTGGGTGCGTAGCTCCTCAGCCTCTTCCTCCGGATCACCTTTATCGCCCAATTCATCGTGGATGATTCGAATTTTTTCGCGCAAGAAATATTCTTTCTGTGCTTTTTCCATGGATTGCCGTACTTGATTATTAATTGAATTCTCCAAATCGGAAATTTGTAATTCCATATTCAAGATACCCACAATCATATTTAGGCGTCTTGCAACAGATAGCTCTTCAAGTAATTCCTGGCGCTTCAAGTTGTTAATAGGCAAGAGGAAAGCGACTTGATCCGCCAATTCACATGGATCACGGAGCTCCATTACACGGGTTACCCCCTCATCGGTAATGGTTTTAGCTTCTTCTACCCACTCGTTAAACTTGGCTTGCACTAAACGACGATAGGCCTCTAATTCCACATCATCTTCAAACTCAGACGCCACTCGTTCATAATCCCCCACATAATAAGGGTCCATGCTGGTAATATTCATAAGTCGAATACGAGTGATGCCCTCTACAAGAACACGTACTATACCACCTGGTAAGCGCAACATTTGTTTAATTTTCACCAATGTGCCCATTTGGGCTAAATCATGAACTGTCGGTGCATCTACAGCATCATCTTTTTGAGTTACGACGGCTAAAATGCGATCCTCGTTCATTGCGGCTTCCACCGCCTTAATGGATTTGTCTCGACCGATATCGAGGTGAATCACGATATTCGGGTATACGACCATACCTCTTAGAGGTACGGTAGGGATCCCAATTTCGAGTAAATTCATAGGTCCTCCAGGTATTTATATTATGAAAAGAAACTCATTCCTACACAGAAATGAGTTTCTTAGAATTACGATTTCAACTGGATGTCTTGGTCTGCCTCATTTTTGAGTATAGGTTCACCTGTGCTCAATACGGATTCACGATTAACAATGCACTTTGTTACCTCCGGCATCGAAGGAACTTCATACATAACGCGTTTCATCACCTTTTCAATGATAGCACGCAAACCACGAGCACCTGTTTTTCGCTGCAAAGCTTCATCAGCGATTTCTTCTAATGCATCTTCAGTGAAAGTTAATTCCACCCCATCGAGGGAAAGAATTTTTTCATATTGTTTTGTTAATGCATTCTTAGGCTCTGTCAGAATTTGAATCAATGCGTCCCGATCCAACTGATCCAACGTTACCATCACGGGTAATCGACCGATGAATTCAGGAATCAGACCAAATTTCAATAAATCTTCAGATACAACATCTTTTAAGATAGCTGACACATTACGTTCTTCTGTACGTTGCACATCAGCACCAAACCCAAGAGTTTTCTTCGCGGTACGTTTGGTAATAACCTTATCCATACCGTCAAAAGCACCGCCGCAAATAAACAGGATATTTGTCGTATCGATTTGCAGCATCTCCTGATTAGGATGCTTCCGTCCGCCTTGCGGAGGGACTGATGCAACAGTACCTTCCAGAATTTTTAGCAATGCCTGTTGAACACCTTCGCCTGACACGTCACGTGTAATAGAAGGATTTTCAGACTTACGAGCAATTTTATCAATTTCATCTATATAGATAATGCCTCGTTCGGCACGAGAGATATCATAATCTGCAGCTTGAATCAATTTAAGAAGAATGTTTTCCACATCCTCCCCTACATAACCGGCTTCAGTCAGGCTGGTAGCATCGGCAATGGCAAATGGAACTTGCAACATTTTTGCCAATGTTTGGGCTAAAAGCGTTTTACCGCTACCGGTAGGGCCAATGAATAATACATTCGCCTTCTGTAACTCCACATCATCGACTACATTATCTGTCTGTAATCGTTTATAGTGATTATATACAGCCACAGCTAAAGAAATTTTCGCATCATCCTGACCGATGACATATTCGTCAAGATGAGCTTTTATTTCTCTTGGCGTCGGCAATTCTTGCAATTCGAAATCCGATTCGATGTCACCCAGTTCATCGGCAATGATTCGTTCACAAACCTCAACGCATTCATCACAGATATATACATTCGGACCCGCCACTAATTTGCGGACTTCTTCACTGGTACGTCCACAAAAACTGCAGCGCATACTTTCCTTATCTTTTGCCAATGGACGCCTCCACTACTTGCTTTCTACAGGTTCTCTTGTGAGTACCTCATCAATTAAGCCGTATTCAACGGCATCTTGAGCACTCATAAAATTATCTCGATCCGTATCACGCGATACAACGTCAATATCTTGTCCGCTACGAGCCGCTAAGATACCGTTCAGTTCTTCACGCATACGAAGAATTTCACGAGCATGAATTTCAATTTCAGATGCCTGCCCTTGTACGCCACCTAACGGTTGGTGAATCATAACGCGTGCATGAGGCAGTGCATACCGTTTACCCTTTGTACCGGCTGTCAATAAAACGGCACCCATACTGGCAGCGGAGCCTACACAAATAGTAGATACATCCGGTTTAATGTATTGCATCGTATCATAAATAGCCATGCCGGCGGTTACGACACCGCCGGGACTATTGATATACAAATGAATATCCTTATCCGGGTCTTCCGCTTCAAGAAAGAGCATTTGCGCAATAACCGCATTTGCTACATTATCATCAATAGGGCCGCCGAGAAAAATAATGCGGTCTTTCAACAAGCGAGAATAAATATCATAGGAGCGCTCTCCGCGTTCTCCTTGTTCAACTACGATTGGTACATACATATATTCACCTATTCGTATATCTGGTTGATCAGGCTATTATTTAGCTGCTTCAGCACCCTTTGCATTATCAATAATGAATCGAGCTGCTTTTTTACGTGCTACGGAGCCTGCCAACATAGCTACACGACCTTCTTTTGCAATAATATCCCAAACTTCTTTAGGGTCTGCCCCGAAGTTTTGGGCCATAACGAAGATTTCACGATTCATATCATCTGGAGTTACTTCCATATTTTCTGCAGTAGCGATTGCGTCCAATACCAAATCGGCACGTACGTTTTCAGCTGCAGAATCTTTGTATTCGGCGCGTAAATCTTCGATAGTTTTATTAGAGAATTTTAAATAATCATCAAGTTTCAAGCCACGACCTTCCATGTTCATAGCCAATTCTTGAATCATTTGTTCCACGCGATCAGTAATCATTACTTCCGGAATGTCTACAGTCGCATTTTTTACAGCTGTTTGAATCAAATCAGCATTATAAGTATCGATTGCACGACGGGATGCTTCTTCTTCCATTTTCGTGCGAAGATCTTTTTTCAATTCATCCAACGTTTCGTAAGAGCTTGCCCCTTTAGCGAATTCATCGTTTAATTCAGGCAATTCCTTACGTTTGATGTCATGAATATGAGTTTTGAATTCTGCTTCTTTACCGGCAAGTTCTGCCACGAAGTAGTCTTCAGGGAATGTTACTTTTACGGTTACATCATCACCGGCTTTTGCACCGATCAATTGATCTTCAAAGCCGGGAATGAAGCTGCCGGAACCGATCTGTAACGGATAGGATTTACCTTCACCGCCATCAAACGGTTTACCGTCAACGGTACCTGCGAAGTCGATTACTGCAAAGTCGTCTTTCTGAATTTTTGCGCCTTTCTCAGCAACAACCATAGTCGCCTGTTGTTCACGGATATTGTTCAATTGTTCTTCAATTTGTTCGTCAGTTACTGTAGCATCCTGTTTTTCAGCTTCTAGGCCTTTATAATCGCCGAGTTTAACCTCAGGGCGTTTTGTTACAGTCGCCTTAAAAATCAAATCTTTGCCTTCTTCGAACTGTTCACGTTCGATTTCAGGTTCGGATACAGGGATAATATCATTTTCACGAAGTGCTGCACTATAGTTTTGATTAGCTAATACTTCGAATGCTTCTTCTAAGATAGCGTCTTTCCCGAAATTCATTTCCAAGATGCGACGTGGTGCATGACCCTTACGGAAACCTGGGATATTTACTTGACCTGCAATGCGTTTTACAGCTTGTTTAATGCCTTTATCTACTTCTGCCGCAGGTACTTCAATAGTTAACGTTACCACGTGTTGATCAACAGGATTTACAGTTGCTTTCATTTAAAATATGTCCTCCTTGAAGGGCGAAACGCCCAAATTTCTGTAGTATATTATGCACTCCTAATAATAACATAAATGCAAAGTCAATGCAATTCATCTCTATATACACTAAAAGACCACCCCTTCGGATGGTCCTTGTAAAATTTTTAAAATTATTCCTATTAATTATCTTTTGCAATCAATTTGATGATGTCACGCCGAGACAAGATACCGATTAAATGGTAATCCTTATCCACCACCGGAACATTCTTCAAATGTTGATCCAACATGACGGAAACGACTTCCTCCACATCTTTATCCGGCGTAGTAGTAATCACTTCATCAGTCATCAATTCATGAACATGAGATGCAAGTAATTTCTTAAACTGGGAATTATATTCACCAATACCATTGTAATAGATGCTGGCACCTAATACATTTACATAATGAGGCACATGAGGACGCACCTTTTTATACAGTAAATCCCCTTCGGATATGATGCCCAGCAATTTATTGTTGTCATCCACTACGGATACAGCCGTTAAATTATATTTAACCAATAAATCAGCCACATCAGAGATTGGCGCCTCTTTGCCAATAGTAACAGGATATTTATTCATTACCTCTTGGATTTTCATAGTGAATTCCTCCTTAAAATATATCTTGCTTAATTATACTATTCGCTATGAAATAATGAAACTCCTTTTTTATAAAAGTATTATCTCAAAAATTTATGAGATTTCTCTTATCTCATAACAGCACTTTTATACAGAACAAAACACTACCAATGATACGGTTCATTCCGATTGATTTTAGAGGCTCTGTAAATTTGTTCCACCAGGAGTAATCGCACCATTTGATGAGTGAAGGTCATCGGGCTGAAAGACAATTTGCAATTGACCGCACCTCGTAATGCGTCGCTGACGCCAAAAGCACCACCTATGATGAAGGTCATATCACTGACACCGTCTACTTCCAATTTAGCAATTGTCTTCGCCAAATTCTCAGATGACATGGTTTGTCCGTACACATCGAGAAGCACCGTATAGGAATTCTTAGGTACCGCTTTCAGCAAGCGTTCCCCTTCATCATCGACCACCTGCTTACGCTCCGCATCACCGGCTCGATCTCCGATTTTACTTTCACCGAGTTCGGCAATCGTAATGCCGCCGTACGGGCGCATGCGCTTTACAAATTCAGCCACGCCGTCACGCAAATAAGACTCCTTTAATTTTCCGATGCATACCACATAAAATCTCATACTGTCTCCCCATTATTTCTGTTCGGTCTTCATCACGGCCTTCATCGATACGATTTCATTAGGTTGACCGTGCTGCAACTTCATCTCCGGCCCGATTTTGACACCTCCGTCAACGAGCATCCGTCCTATAGTCTGCGTTACAAGAACAGGATTGTTATTGTTTTCCGAACGATGTGCCAGGATAACCTGCATAAAATCAGGTCGCTTCATCATAAGCAAGGCCTGTGCCGCCATTTCATTACTCAAATGGCCGAAATCTCCGGACACGCGCTGCTTTAAAAACGGTTGATAAGGACCAAACTGCAACATGTGCGGATCATAATTCGCCTCCAATACAAGCAACGTCGTATCGTCGAGGCGATGTAATATATCGTCCGTAATAACTCCGGTATCGGTAACGACAGTAGCCTTATCAGTTCCGGAAAACACATTAATGCCGATGGGATCCGCCGCATCATGACTGACTGCAAAAGGCTCCACCGTCAATTTTCCCAATGCGATACTTCCCTTTGTTATCGGTATCAACTGATGTTTCGGCACATCCAGCTTGGCTTGTATTTCACGCCACGTCCCCATCTTCGTATATACGGGAATATCAAAACGTTTTAATAACTGCTGTAACCCGGCAATATGATCACTGTGTTCATGACTGATAAATATCCCCTCAACCTGAGCCATATCAATATGTAATTCTTTCAGACCGTTCACAATGCGGCGACAGCTGATACCCGCATCGTGCAATATGACCGAAGCGCCCTTCTTGACAACCGTACAATTCCCCTTGCTACCGCTGGCAATAACGTGCACCTCCAACTGCGAGGACTCACCCATCAAACCGCTCCATTATATCCACTATAATTTAGTTTCATTGTAATTAATCACCATACTATAAATTATGAAAGCTACTTTAAATTATTGTCATTATGAATAGATATGAAAAGCTACGCTTTCACCATTTGTATTCATATAAAAATACATATTATCATTATTTATAAATCGGATAGTTCATCTAAACGATTCACAAAATACGCCATATTCGATTCAATATCAGGACCTCGACGGAACATATCGCCGCCGACGAGGAACATCGTATCGTTCCCGTATAAGCCGACCAATTCAGCTAACCTCGTATCGGTAATGCCCCCTCCCGGCGCCGGACATGCAGCTTTCAAAGGCCCGGTAGGATTTTTTATATATCTGCTAATCCGTTGGCATTGATCCTGTGTGAAAGTAAAACGTCCGCCGTAAGACACGAAAATCGGCATATCGGCACCGAACAATCGAGGAAACAAGCCCAACTGTAAATAATCAGCCACACCGGATATTCCCGGACTCACATAACATCCCGAGAGCGCAGGATGATTGATAATCGGCAGGCCTAATGTTTCATCCGTAGCCAACACATGTAACCATCCAAAACCTATCAAACCGGAGGCCACCATGAGGGCTGTCGCACCTGCTTCCTTTGCAAACTGTGCCCGCTCCATAACCTCAGGACCATCACCGGATATATTGGCCGCATATAAGGTCTTTGTACCATGAGCGGCATTCATCTCCTGTACCGTATAGGCACAACGGGAAATGCGATCACGAAATTCAGAAAAGGACTGATTGGAGATACCGTGATCATCTTTAATCACATCCGCACCGCCACGTGTATATGCGCCGCACATACGCGCCAGCTCTGCACTAGATGTCCCCATAGGCTTGATAACAGCTTGAATCATAGGCCGCTTCGGAGTTCCCACAAGATTTCTAATCCCCGTTAGTCCGAAGCGCGGCCCCTTAAATTTCGCATATAATGAAGGGCATAATTCTATATCAACTACCCAGATATAAGGTTGTAATGATGAATTCCCGAAGATGACATTAAGAAACTGAGTCGCCTCCATTGCTGTCGTTTCTACCGCGTAGGATATACGTGCCACATAGTAAGACTCCTCCAACACGGTTTGTTCCGGCATCACTCCCACCGTTGCATAGGGCGAATCACCTTTCATCGGTTCTAATGACACCAACTGTCCCGTTATGTGCTCTTTAATATATTCATCCGTTACAAATTCGTAGGGAAACTCGATCGTTTGCTCCACTTGCACGGCCTCGGCAATAGCTTTTGCATCATCGTAACTGTTTGCTGCTATTCGATACGTAACTATAAATCGCTCGCTCTTCATAATGTATCTCCTTATCACAATATTATTTAATTATATACCAAACCTCCGTACTATACCATATATAGACATGAAAACACCTCCCTCTAAATAATATTAGAGAGAGGCGTTTCCGTTGTGCAGGATAAAACACGTGCTATATAGAAACCTGAGTCTTAAAACCCAGCGGTTCTATCTAATTCATAAACAAATCTTTCAAAATTATTATGATGATATATGAATTATTGATAGAAATGTTTAGGGAATCCTTTAAACCGTGTAAAGTGACCATATTTTTTAGCCGCACAATTCGGCTGATTCACAGTTTTATAACCAAATCCGTTGAATAAAACATTTAAAATAACAGCAACGATACTACCTGCTGTAATCCCGGACTTCAATAAAATTTGAGCCCACGCCGGGAAGTGTACATAAAATTGAGGTGCTGCAAGCGGAATCATGGATACACCGATACTGATAGCAACAAGCATCAAGTTATAGTTATTATCAAAGCTAACTTTACCGAGAGAGCGGATACCGCTGGCAATAATCATACCGAACATGGCAATCCCCGCTCCGCCTAATACGGCATTCGGAATACAAGCGACGATAGCTGCCAACTTAGGAAAAAGGCCTAATAAAATTAGAATAACGCCGGAAGTGGCAACAACGAAACGACTTTTTACACGTGTTACGGCAATAAGACCTACGTTTTGAGCGAACGCTGTATAAGGGAAACTGTTAAGAACCCCACCGATGACGGTGGATAAACCGTCAGCACGGAGAACAGCTGCCAATTCTTTCTGACCGATATGTTTATTTACGATTTCACCAACAGCGATACTATCACCTGTCGTTTCCACCATAACTACAAGCATTACGACGATCATAGACAGAATTGAAGCGACATCAAATGTCGGTAAGCCGAAATAGAATGGCTGAACAACAGAAACCCATTGCGAACGGCCTACTTCGGAGAAATCAGTGATACCCGCAATCATAGCCAATGCGGTACCGAGAATAAGCCCTACCAAGATGGCCAGATTTCCAAGGAATCCTTTACCGAAACGATAGGTTAATACAACGATAATAAATGTCGCCACACCGAGTGCGATGTAGAGCGGATCGCCAAAGTTCGGATTACCTACGCCACCGCCCATCCAGTTAACAGCAACAGGCATCAGGTTGATACCAATGATTGTAATAATTGTCCCCGTTACAACCGGCGGGAACAGACGGATCAAACGGCTGAAAAACGGTGCTACAAGGAAGGTGAACAGGCCCGCTACGATAATCGCACCATAAATGGTGGTAATATCATGTTGTTGACCGATCATAATCATAGGTCCTACAGAGGCAAATGTTACCCCCTGAATTAGAGGAATACGTCCCCCGACCGGGCCGAAGCCTAATGTTTGAATCAATGTGGCGATACCACAGGTAAACAAATCGGCCGTAATCAAGCGAATCAAATCTTCAATCGGTAAATGCATGGCTTGGGCAATAATAATCGGTACTGCCACAGCACCGGCGTACATCGCCAACACGTGCTGCAAACCATATGCAAATAATTGTGTGAACGGCACCATACCATCTACATGATTGACACCGGAATTGCCTTTAAGCATAATAAACACCTCATATCTTACGTTTTAGTTACTTAATATAGTCATACTTTCTCGTACATGATAGAGATTAGAACTCTCATCGACTTCACATAGGAACCTAATGGGTCGGGATTATACGAACCCCGCCCCGTTAGATAAAAATTTATTTTTTATAACCCGTATGTTTAATCGGTAAGGACCTACGCGGTTCTCCGTCGATGCGACGATACGCATTTGCAATAGCCGGTGCGATCGGAATGCTTGAAATTTCACCAATCCCCTTAGCACCATATGCATATTGATCTGATTTACCTTTTTCAATCAAATCTACATGAATCGGAGGACATTGAGTGGATCTGAGGAGGCCAAGAGTACCATATTTAGACGTTACAAAGCCTTCATTGTAAACAAAATCCTCCGTTACAGCAAAGCCCATCCCCATGATAGCGCCACCTTCAGCTTGTCCGGAGCAGGATTGTGGATTGATAACACGACCCACATCATAAGCTACATGCAAGTCGGAAATTTTATTATCTTCACCAATTGTTGCCACACAAGCCCCGAAACTATAGGCAACGTGACTCTTTGGATGAGGTTTATCCGAGTTAAACGGATCCGTTTCACCAAGAAACTCTTCATAAATTTCCACGCCATCCAACTCTTCTAATGTTTTCGTTTCCAACATTTCTTTCAAACGAAGACTCGCTTTACGCGTAGCCTCACCGGTAAAGAGTGTCTGACGAGACGCGGTAGTTGTACCGGAATCCGGTGTGCGCACAGTATCAGGATGTTCCGCAACGATTTTATCACTACTTAAGCCCGTTGTTTCACTGAGCACCTGTGTCGCCATGGTAGCCATGCCCTGACCGATGCAAGCAGCACCCGTGCGGATGCGAACCTGACCGTTGCGAACCTCTAAGATAACACGGCCCGTATCAGGTAAACCTACACCGATACCGCTATTTTTCATACATACCGCAAGACCGGTGCGGTCAGATGCATAATAGACATCCTTTACGGCTTCCAGGCATTCTGCAAGAGCGGTCTCTTCCGAACAAATTTGTCCATTCGGCAATGAATCACCAGGCCGTACTACATTTTTATAGCGGAACTCCCAAGGATCCATCCCCACAAGAGCAGCCAGTTCATCGATATTCTGTTCTTGACCAAAAACGGTTTGCGTTACACCAAATCCACGATAAGCCCCGCCGGGAACCGTATTGGTATATACGCAAATCCCATCAAAGGAGAAATTATCAAAATGATAAGGACCGCTGGAGTGAGTGCCGGCCCGTTGAAGTACCGGTCCGCCTAATGATGCATATGCACCGCAGTTCGATATGATATTCACCTTGCTGGCAACTAAATTACCTTCCGCATCACATGCGGTGGTAATATCCATTTCCATAGCATGACGTTTCGTATGAACATTGATACTTTCTTGACGAGAGAACAAGACCTTTGTCGGTTTGCCCGTAATCCATGCCATAAGCGATGCATGATGTTGTACAGACATATCTTCTTTACCGCCAAAGCCGCCGCCTACGAGCATGCCGTGAACCTTTACGGATTCATTCGGGATACCCAACATGCGAGCGACTTCACGTCGATCATCAAAGACGTTCTGACTGCCCGAATAAAGATGAATTTCATCACCTTCACGATATGCAACAGCACATTCAGGCTCCATGAATGCATGATCCGTCTGAGGCGTAGAATAATGATTTGTCACTACGAATGCAGCCTCTGCAATAGCCTTATCCACATCCCCTCTAGATAAGGTTTGATGAGATAATATATTCCCATCCGGATGTAGTTTTGGCGCATCAGGTTTTAGTGCATCCATCGGATCTAGAATCGGTTCTAATTCCGTATACTCAACCTCAACGAGATTACATACTTCATCCAGGTATTTCTTCTCTGTCGTCGCTACTAATGCAACCGAATCGCCAATATAACGGGTAATATCCCCCTCTTTAATGAGCACATCCCAGTCAGGAATCAAATGACCTGTCTTGTTGAACGGTACATCCGCACCGGTTAATACTGTTACGCATGCAGGATGCTCTAAAGCTTTAGAAATATCAATACGATCAACTTTAGCTCGCGGATATTTTGTCCTAACCGCCTTGGCATAAATCATACCCTCAATATAAACATCATCACTATATTGACCGGTACCGAGCGCCTTTTCCTCTGCATCAACACGATGTAGGCGAGCGCCGATAGCCGCATTATTATCCTTCTCAGGAACAGGCAGGTTTTCACGGAATATCTTAGCCGCTAAGCGTATGCCCTCTTCAATCTTGACATAGCCCGTACAACGACAAATATTTCCCATAATCGCCTTTTTTATATCGTCTGACGTAGGGTCATTATTTTCATCAATCAATACCTTTGCACTAATAATCATACCTGGTATACAGAAACCACATTGCACCGCTCCGCATTCACCAAAAGCATATGTGTATACCGCTTTTTCTCTTTCAGATAGCCCCTCGATAGTTACAACCGATTTACCATCCAATTGAGACAATTTAGTTACACAAGCTTTTGCTTTTTTCCCGTCTATAATTACTGTACACGTACCACAAGCACCAGCACTACAACCTTCTTTAGTGCCCGTCAATTTCAAATCAGCTCGCAAGAAATCAATTAAACGCTGATCTTCTTGAACCTCATGATAGGTGCCATTCACTTGAAAGCGGTACATATATAGCCCTCCTTTCACTAAGGAATACATTCACCAAGATATGATTCTCGTAAGGATCCATCTTGTACCACATGGTGACCTCTGAGGATTACATCCCGTACCTTACCGGTTATGGTTAAACCCTCATACGGTATATAGTCTGCCTTTGTATGGGCTGACTTTTTTGAAAGAATGTGTTTCACATTCTTATCGACAATTGTAATATCCCCGTCGCTACCAACGGATAATGTCCCCTTCTTAGGATACATATCGTATAATCTAGCCGGGTTTTCACTAACTAATTTCATAAATTCTACAACGTTCATATTGCATTGGTTGACCAATACATCATAAGCGACGATTCCCCGTTCTTCCGCCCCGGGAATACCTCCGGGAATGCGGGTAAAATCATTACGACCTTGAGACTTTTGACCTTCAAAGTTGAAACTGCAGTGATCTGAACCGATCGTTTGGAACACGCCCTCTAAAAGTGCCTGTTTTAATATCAATTGATCCCTTTCAGTTCTAAGAGGAGGACTCATCACATATTTACCACCTTCAAAATCGGGCAAATTATATAAAGACTGATCAAGCACGAGGTATTGAGGACAGGTTTCACATGTTATCGCATGCCCCAAATCGCGTTCGTCAAGAACTTGGTAAAGCCCTTCTTCCGAACTGACATGAACAATATGCACGGGATAATCAAGTGCTGCACCAATAGTACTGAAACGCTTTATCGCCTCCGCTTCAATCATGGCAGGTCTCGTAAGTGGGTGATTGCTGACGTCTAATTCACCACATTTACGCTTATCCGCTACAAGAGCATCGATAAGATCACCGTTTTCACAATGAGCCGCAATGAGTACGCCTGTGGGTTTAATCGCTTCGATGGCATCATAGATTTCGCGGTCCGTTAAGCGGAATCCATAGGCCAAGTAGACCTTAAAGGATGAAACACCGGCGGCTACAACCTTCGGAATCTCACGGGCCACTTCATCATTCATTTCTATAAGTTCCATATGGAACTTATAATCACACGAGCAATGACCTAAGGCACGCCCTTTGTGAACTTCCAGCCCCTTACAAAGAGAACCGTCTTCAGGAGAAGCAAAATTTATGATGGAAGTGGTTCCTCCAAGGATAGCCGCCTTCGTACCGCTATCAAAATCATCCGCAGTGGATGCCAAGGCATTTGTCATCTGGAAATGCGTATGAGGATCTATAAATCCAGGAAATACATAACAACCTTGTGCGTCAATGACCTCGGCTCCATCCGGAACAGGAACATGTTCATCAATGGCTACAATTTTATCACCATCAATCAATAAGTCTCCGGTAAGGGTTCGATCAGATAAGACCAGTTCCCCTTGTTGTATGATAATCATGATACATAGTACACATGCTCCCTACAGAAAGCATGTACAACTCCTTTCAATTCGTCCGGTAATGCATCGATGTCACATACAGCTTCCTCACCTTTGAAACGGTAGCCACAGCTGGTACCGTCGATGTAAAATCCATCATTCGTACTATCCGCCATCGCTTCTTTATTGTGGAAGAATGTAATGCGATCCTTGTACGGTTGACAAGGTTCTACGCAATGACATGCACAGTTACCACATTCATTACAACTTTGATCAATATGGATGATCAGTTTGGCATCATTTACGGTAATGACTTCATTACATCTGTTTGGACATACGCGAACACAAGAACCACATGTTACACGACAACGATAGTCAGCGCTGTGTGCACCAGGGAAGGACGGCATCGCCTCCCGTTTCTTCTTCATCGCATCACTCTTCTTGTAAATCTTATTATCAGCGATATCCTTAGCAAGTTCAGCAATAAGTTCTTTATGAACCTTTAACGCGGCATTGTAATCAGTTGACTCCACTTCATCCGCTAACCCTTTAAATGTATTGTATCCTTCTCCTTGTAAAAGAATAGTACATACAGTTACAGGCCAGATACCGCAATCAAAAATGGCTTTGATGTTCTGTTTTACAGCACCGCCGCTATAAGACATAGGTAAACGTTCGCCGAATTGAGCACTTAATAGCTCCGCTACACCAATTGTTACCGGTAACAAGGATTTACCGGACATATACATTTGCTCACCCGGCAATTCATTATTATGAATTTGTACAGGGAATGTATTTGTCAATTTTACGCCAAAAGTCTTGTTATGTTTTTCACCAAGAGCGATAAGACGTTCTAACATTGGAATTGCTTTGTCAAATTGCAGATCCACCTCGAATTGATGATCATCAAAATCGATGTATTCAAAACCCGCATTATCCAGAAGTTCTCTAATGCGTTTAGGGCCTAGCAATGTAGGATTACATTTCAAGTATAAGTTAAGTCCTTTTTCGCTAATTAAATACGAACAGATAGACTCGATTTCCTCAGCCGGACAACCGTGCATGGTAGACAATGTAATCGCCTGACAGAGCTCATCGTCGATGGAGTTGATAAAATCAACATCGATATGTTCAAATTCATCTACATGATCCAGGCACCACTGTTTACAAGTATTCCACATAGGAGACTGGGATGCACTGCGCATTGTATTGATGAACTTATCAACCATAGGACTCTTGATGCCGGCTAAATTATAGCCCACACTCATGATGAATAGGAAACCGTCCGGATCACCTAATTCCAGTTCCTTAGAAATCAGTTTTAAAGCAAACCAAGCTTTGATGTATTCATCGGCAGCTTCATCACAGCTATATTCAGAAGACCATTCCACATTGTATGCTTCATCTACAGAGTAAATACAAGGTCTAGGAATACCTAGTTCCTCACCGTACATGATCTGTACAGTTTTCAATTCGATACAGCGAGCACCGGCCACATAGGAAGCCACGATATTTTGTGCTAACTGCGTGTTAGGACCTGCTGCCGGCCCTACAGGATTTTCAATGGATTTTCCAAAAATATTCAATCGTTGATTATGCTTTGTACGATGAATTTTGTTTACATTATAAATACGATTGTACATCTTGTACTCAGTCATAATGTGATTCATCAATTTTCCGAAACTTACCGGATACATAATATCACTCATAAAATCACACTCCTTCAAAAGCGCTTGGTCTTATGGGTTGAGTCGTTTCCATAAACTTTTAGATGTCGTTAAAATTTCATCCATTACAGCAGACTTGTCTATACTTTGTAATTGACGATCGATCATGCGCGGCACACCGTCACTAATGGTGGTTACCACATACATACCGTTAGTACCGAACAGTAAATGCCCGTTGATGTTATTTTCATCAAGTGGTGTCGGCGCCGTGTAATCAAGAACAATCACATCAGCTGCAGCACCCTTTTTAAGAATACCTACTGTAGTGTCGAAGAATTCATTCGCCATGTTACGATTATTTTCAAATAACATGTGAGGTACTTCTCCCCATCCCACATATGGTTTATGCTGTTCGTGTTTCACGAGACAGTTAGCAACCTTGTAGGATTCAAGCATGTCATTTGTATATCCATCCGTACCAAGGCCAACGGTAATGCCCTCCTCTAACAGTTTCAAAATATCTGTTGTGCCGACGGCATTCCCCATATTACTTTCGGGATTATGTACAACCCTAGCCTTCGATTTCTTCAATAATTGCACATCTTCATCAGATACGTGAACACAGTGCCCTGCTATGCTCTTCGGGCCTAAAATACCGGCCTCTACGAGGCGTTTCACAGGACTCATGCCATACTTCTTTTTACTATCTGCCACATCTTCAGGGCCTTCCGCCACATGAACATGATATCCCAACTGATCCTCATTATGAGCCTTCACATAATCTAATGTCTCCGTGCTCAATGTGAAAGATGCATGCAAGCCCATCATCGCCGCCAGTCTGGATGGATCTTGTTTCGCCTCTTTACCAAAACGAACATTTTCTGCAACGGCCGCTTTCATTTGATCCGGACCATTGCGATCTGACACTTCATAGCACAAACAAGAGCGAACACCGAATTGTTTAGCCGCATCGGCAATGATGGATAGACTATTAGGAACGTCACCATAACTCGCATGATGATCGAAAATAGTCGTCACCCCATTTTCAATACAGCCTAAATAAGTAAGTAATGCACTGGCTTTCACATCAGGAGCAGTCAGTTTATTATCTAAATAGAACCATAGCCCCTCCAAGATTTCACCGAAATTCGTCGGCGCCGGACCCGGTAAGGATAAACCGCGTGCAAGCGCAGAGTAAATATGGTGATGTGCATTGATAAAACCGGGCATAATCAAACCGCCATGAGCATCGATGATTTGTGCATCTTCATAAGTTTTACATAATTCATTATATGTGCCGATATCAACAATTTGAGTCCCGTCGATGGCAACAGCACCATCATAAATGATAGGCCTATCAGCATCACGAGTAATTACAGTACCTTTACCTAATATAATCACCTGGACACCTCCTCAACAATTGGTTGAAATGCATACTTATAAATCTATATGTTATTGTAATACGATACGCGTGCCGGTTTTTCCTGCTATACCGTCCTTGGATTTTTCCAATAATGTGATAATTGCAACACGCCCCTTCTTAGATGCCGCAAATGCAACGGCGGCCTCCACTTTAGGTTTCATGGACCCTTCTCCGAATTCACCGGCTTCGATATATTTTTTAGCCTGTTCAACAGAGATTTCGTCCAGCCATTGTTCATTTTCTTTACCAAAATTAACGGCTACTTTTTCAACAGCTGTTAAAATAACGAGAATATCAGCATCAATTTCTTGAGCAAGCAGGCTGCTGGTCCAGTCTTTATCGATAACAGCGGCTGCACCATGAAGTTCGTTGCCTTCTCTGGTAACAGGGATACCGCCACCGCCACAAGCCACGATTAACTCTTTACCTACTAGACCTTTAATCGCATCTAATTCGATGATTTCCTTAGGCGCCGGAGATGCCACCACACGACGATAACCACGGCCGGAATCTTCTTTTACCACGTAGTCGTAATTTTTTTCTGCATATTCAGCTTCTTCCTTAGTCATAAAGTGACCAATCGGTTTCGTAGGATTTTTGAAAGCCGGATCTTTGGGATCAACTAATACCTGCGTAACCATAGTCATTGTAGGCAGATCTTTAATCCCACGGTTAAGGAGCTCTTCGTGGAGAGCATTTTGCAAATCATAACCGATATAAGCCTGACTCATCGCTACACATACGGATAACGGAGTATTTGGCTGCCCTTCTTTTTCACGGGTCAGCGCTGCCATGGCATTATTGATCATACCGATTTGAGGTCCATTACCATGCGTTACTACTACATCACAATCCGATTCAACAAGGTCCACAATAGTTTTCGCCGTACTCTTTACTGCAATTTTTTGCTCCGGTAGGGAATTACCTAATGCATTCCCCCCTAATGCTACTACAACTCTTTTCTTCATGTTATTCCTCATAACAACTAATTTAAGAATAAAAAGGAGCCATCAACAACGGATGGCCCCTAAACTTTACTTTACGGTTGAACTCGTTCAGTTCCCTTCCGTTCTAATTCTTTTAAGGTTTCTACAGGATTTTTAAATTTGCTGAGGAAAATCATAGCTGCAATAACATATGGTTTGTAGCTTGCTTCCTTATAAAGAGGTATACGATAGCGGTCGAACACTGTTGCGTCCACTTCGCCTTCATCACAACTTACACCTGTAATATCTGCCGGTAAGCAATGTAAGTAAAGAGCTTTACCGTCTTTAGTGAGACTCATCATCTCTTCGGTGCATGCCCAATCTTTATATTTACCATTTTCCTCAAGAAGTACTTTTTCTAATGCTTCAATGCCTTCTTGATCGTTGTCCCCGTACAACTTTGTACGTTTTTCCATCGCGCCGAATGGTGCCCAGCTCTTAGGATATACGATGTCTGCATCTTTGAAAGCATCCTTCATATCGTTAGTTCTACGGAAGGAACCGCCGCTCGCTTCAGCTTGTTTTTTAGCGATTTCTTCAACTTCCGGCATTACCTCATAGCCTTCAGGATGAGCTAAAACGACTTCCATACCGAGACGAGTAAATAAGCCGATAGCACCTTGAGGCACGGATAAAGGTTTACCATAAGATGGTGAATATGCCCAAGTCATTGCGATTTTTTTACCTTTAAGATTTTCAAGACCACCGAATTCACGAATAATATGTGCCGTATCAGCCATGATTTGTGTCGGATGATCGATATCACATTGTAAGTTAACAAGTGTAGGACGTTGTTCTAACACGCCGTCTTCATGACCTTCTTTAACTGCGTCAGATACTTCATGCATGTAAGTATTACCTTTACCGATATACATATCATCGCGGATACCGATAACATCAGCCATGAAGGAAATCATGTTAGCTGTTTCACGAACTGTTTCGCCGTGAGCGATTTGAGATTTACCTTCATCCAAGTCTTGAACTTCAAGACCTAACAAGTTACATGCAGATGCGAAGGAGAAGCGGGTTCTTGTGGAATTATCACGGAATAAGGAGATTCCCAATCCACTGTCGAATACTTTAGTAGAAATGTTGCGTTCTCTAAGAGCACGTAATGCATCAGCAACCGCCCATACCCCTTTCAATTCGTCATCAGATTTCTCCCAGGTCAGGAAGAAATCCTCGCCGTACATTTTGCTAACATCTAAGCCTTGTAAAGTTTCAATACTTTTATTGAAGTCCGTCATAAATATATCCTCTCTTTCATATCCCCGTAGGGCTACTTAGTGCCAAATTATACTCATTACCTTTATAAAAGGTACAATACTATATGTATTTTCTTAATAACTGCTAACCGATTATATATTAACTATCATTTTAATTGCTAACTATATGATATAAATGAATAATTATTAGTCTTTGCAATAAACTGTCGGTAATAATGCATATACAGCCGCACATGTTACGAGATCTTGTTTCCATGTAATTTCATTAGGAGCATGTGCTTGTGCTTCCGCACCAGGACCGAAGCCGATACACGGAATACCGTTACGGCCCATGATGGATACACCGTTTGTGGAGAATGTCCATTTATCAGTCAACGGACGAGCTTTACGCATTTCTACGGTATCAGGTGCGCCGATTCGTTCAGTACCATATAGGCTGGTGTACGCTTCTTCCAATGCTTTTGTTACTTTGTGATCCTTAGGGATAACCCATGTCGGGAAGTAACATTCAATAGGATATGTTAACCCTGTCCAGGATGGACGTGCATATTCGTACATAGATACCTTTGCACCGTATTCTTTAACATGTGGTAAAGCTTCGATTTCCGCCAAGCAGCTTTGCCATGTTTCCCCGGCAGTCATACGACGGTCCAAGGAAACCGTACAGGAATCAGCTACTGCACAACGGCTTGGAGATGTATAGAAAATTTGAGAAGTGGTTACTGTACCGCGACCTAAGAAGCGAGCTTCTTCATAATGACCCGGGTTAAATTTAGGATCAAGCATTTTTACGAGGCCCTTAATTTTTGTACTTTCATCAGCAGAGTTCGCATTCAACTCACGAATGTCTTGAAGAATATCCGCCATCTTATAGATTGCGTTGTCACCGCGTTCAGGAGCAGAACCATGGCAAGATACGCCTTGTACATCAACGCGGATTTCCATACGACCTCGTTGACCACGGTAGATACCGCCATCAGTAGGTTCTGTGGATACAACGAACTCAGGACGAATATTGCGTTCTTTAATCATGTATTCCCAGCAAAGACCATCACAGTCTTCTTCTTGTACCGTACCTACAACAAGTACGCGATATTTATCACTTAACAGACCCAAATCTTTCATGATTTTAGCGCCGTATACAGCGGATACGATGCCACCTAATTGGTCGGATACGCCGCGACCGCCGATTTTAGTTTCATCTTCAAAGCCTTCATACGGGTCAAAATTCCAGTTGTCACGATTACCGATACCTACAGTATCAATATGAGCATCAAATGCGATAAGAGTTTTCCCGGTACCCATGTATCCGAGAATATTACCCATAGGATCTACTTCGACTTCATCAAATCCTAGGTCCTTCATTTCCTGCTCTATGCGTTTTACATGGTCTTTTTCCTCAGCACTTTCACCAGGGAATGCCACGATTTCACGTAAGAACTTTGTCATTGCCGGGCCATAAGTTGTTGCCGCTTGTTTAACTGCTTGTAAATCCATAAATAATACCTCCTATCGATCTTCACCATACCACATAATGTTTTTATATCTCATAGGGTCCGTATCCCCTTCAGTGGAGAAGCAGAGTACCTTTGAAGACGCATCTAATTCTAATTCTTTCCGTAAGTCTTCATATTCCGGCATCGTCATAATGGCCGTCACCAGTCCTAACGGAACAGCACCGGACTCACCTGTTGTAATCGGTGTATCGCCCTTAATCGGAGCACCTCCAACGCGCATACCGAGACGTGCAACCCAATCCGGAGCGGCTACAAATAAATCTACATGGTTTCGTAAAATATCCCATGACACGGTATTTGGTTCCCCGCATGCAAGTCCTGCCATAATCGTTTCAAGGTCACCATCTACGATGCGAGGGTCTCCGTCACCGGCAACAGCACCTTTATATAAACATGCCGCTGCTTCGGCTTCTACAACAACGAGTTTCGGTTTCTTCTTTTCATTTTTATATAAATTACTGAAGTATCCTACTACGGAACCGGCAAGAGAGCCTACCCCGGCCTGTACAAAAACATGAGTTGGAACCTTGCAATGATCCTCTTCTAATTGAGCTGCCGTTTCCATAGCCATCGTGCCATAGCCTTGCATAATCCAATTCGGAATTTCTTCATATCCTTCCCATGCTGTATCCTGAACTACAACACCATTCGGCACTTCTTTAGATTTCTTCGTAGCAAGTCGTACGCACTCATCATAGTTAAATTCTTCGATCGTTACGGTAGCGCCTTCGTTTTCAATCTGTTGTCTACGATACTCCGTAGAGCCTTTCGGCATAAATACTACCGACTTTTGACCTAATTTATTAGCTGCCCATGCTACACCGCGACCATGATTACCGTCGGTAGCAGTAAAGAATGTAGCTTGACCAAAATCATCTTTCAGCTTCTTGGATGTCAAAACATCGTATGGCACATCTGCAATCGTTTTACCAAGTTGCTGTGCCACATATTTACCTATCGCATAAGAACCGCCCAATACTTTGAAAGCATTAAGCCCAAATCGATATGATTCGTCTTTCACATAAAGTGAATCAACACCGATATAAGATGCTAAGTGTTTAAGTGATACAAGTGGTGTAACGCTATATTGCGGAAAGCTTTCATGAAATGCTTTAGCTTTCTTTATTTCCTGAACATCCATAACTGACAGAAATTTGTCACTGGATGGTGCCATCGTATTACGTACCCACTGAATTCGTTCCATATTAGCCTCCTATGATTCTTCCTTAACAGCATTCAAGTCACTATATAAAGTGAACTTGGAAATATTAAAATACTCTGCAATCTTCTCAGAAGATTTAGAGATTAAAAAAGCACCCTTATCGTTTAAATAAGCAATCGCTTTAAGACGCTCCGTTTTATTCATCAAAACACCCGGTTTTCCAACTAATCGCTCTGCGTCTTGGAGTAAGTCATCCAATAAATCGGAAACACTGGTTGTAATCCTTTCAACCGATTCGGAATCATCATTTCCAATGCCGATAAGATGTTCCAATGTACTGTGCATCATAACCAAATCTGTTATATCCTGGTTAATTCCTAACAAATACGCGATCTTACCGTTATCATCACGGATATACATCGTTGATGATCGCAAGACACGACCTTCCTTCGTTTTTGTAAGATATCCAAAACGACCGTCCCCTCCATCATCATGACGAAGTACATCCAGAACAACATGAGACGGACCGTCTCCGACATGACGATTTGTTATATTCCCATTTTCAATATATACAAGGGATGAATCGATATCATGCTGTAAATCATGTATCAGCACTTCACAAGACTGGCCGAACTGTATGGCTAGTCCATGAGCTATGACCCGTAACCGATCCAACGTACTCATCGATATAATCACCCTCTCATCTATACATGGTCATGTTAATTTACAACCTTACTATAGCCTTCATCGGTATATTTAGATTTTCTCTAACAATTTTTGTTTATACCTAACAATTTGTTAGGTCTCTTTACTTTGATTATAGTCATATGTTTATAAAAACGCAACCATATTATGCATAAAAGTTATTTATAAATATAATTTTATATGTAATTTTTTATAAGAGCACAGAAAATGCTATGAATACAGCTGTTTTATACCATCTATATCATATAGATATCAAAATAAATTCTGACTCATATATCATTAACGTAACCATGAAAAACGTAACCATGAAAACAGAAAAAAAGGCTGTAATAATGACATCGTCATTATTACAGCCTTATCTATTCTATTATATTATGCATTCGCCAATGTTTTACCTAATTCTTGACATTGTGCTTTACCATCATCATCAGGTTCACCCAAAATAGCAACGCCGTCAGCAACAAGTACTCCACCGGCATCTTTAATGCGAGCGCCCCAATCTTCAAGCCATGTACCGCCCCAACCATAGGAGCCGAAGATGGCCAATTTCTTGCCACTCAATTTACCTTCCAATTCAGTGTAGAACGGTTCAAATTCGCCTTCTTCAAGTTGTTCCGCACCCATATCTGCACAACCGAGAGCTAATTTTTCATAAGCAGCTGCTTCATCTACGGATACTTCAGAAACAGATTTAACTTCCACGTCCTGACCAGCAGCCTTGATACCTTCAGCTACTTCGTGTGCCATTTGTTCTGTATTACCTGTACCGGACCAATAAATTACACCAATCATCTTGTACCTCCTAGGCCGTTCTTGCGACCAATGAACCAAATGTTTTTCCCAACATCAATTGAGTTTGACAATACCGTCGACATGCTTTATAACACATGAAAGAACGCTGTGCGCCTATCACATCATCATAGACTTTCCATTCCCCGCACATGTGGTAGCCTGCACCACGTCGTGAAATAAAGTATTTCACATCGGTTAGAGGATATCCGAGAAATACACCGATTTCATGAGGAAAATCAACGCTAGCTTCCATACGGTACCGCAAATGTTCAAGCATTTCCATAATACTCATCCGCTCATGATAACCGTATGCTTTCAAGAATGTCATCACCGCAGGTTGCCGCACATAGTCTCGTAATTGGGTTTCACGAAACACCAGTAACAGTCTACGCGCTTTACAGCGACACAATTCAAAGAAGAACAAACCCTTTTCATTGAACTCTTTATTATATTCAGTCAATACAAATTGGATCTGCTCATTCATGTCCCGTGGAATAGAAACCAAATTCGATAGCTTGATGCCACGAATTGCCGGTGCACAATGAAATCCAATGATTTGGTCAATTGAATTCATCAAAGTTTTACCTACCTGCTGCATATCTACATAGGATGTTTTTATTTGAGAACAATTCCTATATCCACATGGTACTCTTGATGAGAAAAATTGTCAAGAATAATTGATATATACTTTCAATATTTATTTAGTTTTGCTTTGTAATAATTCTTTTACCTTTGGAAATATCTTGGCATCACTTTCCGCATCAATAGCTATAAAACGGGCTTTAGGGCCTGTATACTTGTCATCGAACAACATGACATGCAAAACTTCTTCGTAAGAATTATTATTAGCTACACCCCTATGTTTTAATGTTCCTTCATATGCATTCCCCTGTTTAGCTAACGGAGTAACAACGGTAAATGTACCAAGAACAGAATTATTTCCACTGTTAATAGAGGATACCAACGCCCCTAATGTGGATGAATCCGTACTAATGCCTCTGTTTTCACCCATAAATCCGGTTAACTGCCTACCTAAAACCACATCGGCATAAACGGCATAATTCATTTCATTTCCGTTTTTGATATTCAATGTATATACATTGGCAGATGTAGCGCCGGCATCTAACAAAGCGGCTCTAACGTCCTTCTTGCCATCTGCGGCGAAGAGGGCTTTCGGATTATTGTTATACACCGTCACGCCCTCCGGCATTTTAATACCTTGATACGTAGTATTTTGGTTTTTATTCATAACCGTCTTAATATTGGCAGCAGAACTTGCAGCCGGAACATTAGCCAAAACAGAGGCTGCAATTGCAAGTAATAGTAATTTTTTCATCATAGCTCCTCAATTGATTAGAACATATTTAATGAAGAACCGCCCACACGGGACGGTTCTTTAAAAATTTCGTATCGATTCATTTTACCACGATTGTTTAAATAAATTCTGAATCATAATACAATTATTTCTTCTGTTGCTTAGCCCAGCTGTCACGCAAACCGACGATACGATTCACCACGATATGATCGGATGTGCTATCTTTATCGGTTACAAAATAACCTTGGCGTAAGAATTGAAAGTGATCTCCCAGCACAGTTGTAGCTAAGGATGCCTCGCCTTTACTATGTAAAACCTGTAGCGACTCATGGTTAAAGCTTGCTAAGAAATCCTTATCATCCGCATCTTCACGCAATAAATAGTCATATAAACGCGTTTCAATATCCACCGCAGAGGATGCTTCCACCCAATGCAACGTGCCTTTTACTTTGCGCGTGCAACCGCTACCGCTCTTCGTTTCAGGATCATAGGTACAGTGAATTTTCGTAATATTTCCATCCCCGTCCTTCACGATATCTGTGCAAGTCACGAAATAAGCCCCTTTGAGACGTACTTCTTTTCCGGGAGCCAAACGGAAGAATTTTTTTACCGGTTCCTCCATAAAGTCGTTGCGTTCGATGTAAACTTCACGGCCGAATACAACCTCACGGGTACCGAGTTCTTCGTTTTCAGGATTATTTTCTATGGTCACGAATTCGGTTTGCCCCTCAGGATAGTTCGTAATGACGACTTTCACAGGATCCAATACCACCATAGGGCGCGTAGCTTTTAATTTCAAATCCTCGCGAATACAGAATTCGAGAAGCGCAATATCTACCATACTGTCCGCCTTAGCCACGCCGATACGATCGCAGAAATCGCGAATCGCAGCCGGTGTATATCCTCGACGGCGCAATCCGGAAATGGTCGGCATCCGGGGATCATCCCAGCCGGACACAAGCCCCGCCTCAACGAGAGCGCGCAATTTACGTTTGGACATAACCATTTTGGTAACATTCAGCCGGGCGAATTCGATTTGTCGTGGAATTTCGGTATCGTCCCAGTCCTCCAGAACCCATTCATATAACGGGCGATGAACTTCAAACTCCAAGGTGCAAATGGAGTGCGTAACGCGTTCAATCGCATCCTCAATGGGATGAGCGAAGTCATACATAGGATAGATTTTCCATTCGCCGCCTGTACGATGATGGTCCGCATTCACGATGCGGTACAAAACGGGATCGCGCATAACGATATTGGGATCAGCCATGTCGATTTTCGCACGTAAAACCTTTTCACCATCCTTAAATTTACCGTTTTTCATATCTTCAAAGAGAGCCAAATTCTCTTCAACACTACGGTCGCGATAAGGGCTGTTCGTACCAGGCGTGGAAAAATCACCACGCGTTTGACGAATTTCATCCGCCGTCTGGTCATCTACATAAGCTTTGCCAAGCGTGATTAATTTCTTGGCATATTCATACATCTGTCCGAAATAGTCCGATGCATAACGCACATCCCCGTTCCAATCAAAACCGAGCCACTTCACATCATCCATAATGGAGTTTACGTATTCCACATCCTCCTTCGTCGGATTTGTATCGTCAAAGCGCAAATTTGTGAGCCCATTGTATTCCTTACCGAGTCCGAAGTTCAGGCAAATAGATTTTGCATGACCTATATGCAGATATCCGTTCGGCTCCGGCGGAAAACGGGTCAATACACGCCCGCCGTAACGACCGTTTTCATTATCCTTATTAATTTCAGCTTCGATAAAGTTAACTGATACAACTTCTTCCGGAGCTACCGATTGTTCAATATCTTTATGTTCCAACGTTATAACCTCCACATGATAAATATTCTTTTATTTTACCATATATCGCATAAGACCGCACATATTTCATATTCTTGTGAAAGTTTAATCGAAATCGCTCAAATCAACGCCGACTTTTTTCAATTCCTCCAAGGCGATTTCCTCTGTCAAAACAGATTTCTTGTAATTCACTTCTTCGTTGACACATGTTTTAAGCGGTTTCTTATGAACTCCGGCGATGATATTATCCGCCGTCAGAATAGACATATCATAACGAGTTCTGTCTGTATAGGAACCTATATGCGGCACGATCAAACAATTTTCTACACATAGCAGCGGATGATCTGCCGGCAATGGTTCAGGATCTGTTACATCAAGGGCCGCATAATCGATTTCACCCGTTTCAAGAGCATTGATCAAGGCTTCCGTATCAACGATAGGCCCACGCCCCACATTCACGAACAATGCGGTATTTTTCATTTTCCTGAAAAATGCTTCATCGCACATATGGTATGTTTCATCAGTAAGAGGAGCCATAACACAAACCACGTCACTGGTCGCTAACAGCTCATCGAGTTCCATATAAGTCGTTTTATATAATTTATCATCATTACGCGGATGACGATTATGATACACAACTGTCATGCCAAATGCGCGTGCACGCCGTGAAATGGATACCCCGATTGCCCCCATACCGATGATTCCCAAGGTACGACGACTCAAATCGAAGCCCTTAATATTGGACGGTCTTTGTGCCCATCGACCGTTTTTTACAAAATTTGCATTCTCCAAAATCCGACGACTCGCAGTAGCGATTAATGTAAAAGCCAGTTCAGCAACCGTTTCATTGAGAACGCCCGGTGTATTACCATAAGGAATCCCTGCCGCCGTCAAATCATCGATTTTCACATTATCATAACCCACCGCAGCTTGTGCGATAACCTTCAAATTCGGAGCATTTTTGATAAGATCAGCATCTACATCGAGCGGTCTAACGCTCCATAAGCCATCGGCTTCGACAAGCCACTCTTTTAACGTCTCGCGAGGCATCACCGTCTTTTCAGTCCATTGACGTACCTCTACATGCTCTTTTAAATATGCGATCGCATCTTTGCGAACAAGTCCGTTTACAACTACTAGAGGTTTTCGTTCCATATGCATCAGTCCCTCCAAACAATTTATAGTATATACATATATATTATACTAGAGCGTAAATCTAATACAATAAAAAAGAATTCCCGTACTTGTGCAGCAACATCAGGAATATGAGCGGGCAAGTATAGGAATTCTTCTTTATTAGATGAGAGCAGATTAAGAGCTTTACCAAAATCGAAATATAAATTATTTCAAATCTGCAGTACAGTTAGGACATTTAACTGCATCAATATTGATTTCAGATTTACAATATTGACATTCTTTCGTTGCAGGAGCTTCAGCAACGTCCTCTTCTTTTGCGGATTTCATCATTTTAGCCAATCCGCGAACCATCAAGAATACAACAAATGCCAAGATTAGGAACTGAATCAAATCAGTGATAAATGTACCGTATGGCAAAACGGAACCGGCTGCACGCGCCGTAGCGATATCAGCACCGGCCATGAACGCATCTTTAGAACCTGTGCTCAATGGCAAATATAAATTGCTGAAATCAATACCGCCTGTGAACACGCTGAGGACAGGCATAAACAAATTGTTTACAACAGAATTAACCAATGCTGTGAAAGCAGCACCAATAATCATACCTATAGCTAGGTCCATCATGTTACCTTTGAACGCAAAGGCTTTAAAATCGTTTAAAAATTCTTTCATTTCACTACTCCTAAACACCTGATACTCGAAATCTTTTAATTCCTAAATAATTTATTAATTACTTTACTAATGATAAAAGATAGAGCCCTCGATGTCAAGATTTTTCGATATAGTTTTCTCAATTTATACCGTACTCTTTTGCATAGGTATCTTATTTCAGTAATGAATCAATTACTATGAGGATTCTATGCCAATCCTAACGATAAAGTCTTTGCACGCTCCACGACGGCTATGAAAGCGGGCGGGATTAAAGATGCATCCAGGAATTGACTGATACGACGACCTACAATAACCCCCTTATTCGCATAGAACCAGGAGAAATAATAGATATGAAGGTCATCTATTTTACGATCTGAAATATTGGACAGACAGCGTTGTACAATTTGACTCTTTGTAATCCCCAGTTTCGCATAGCCGCGCCGTGCCATATCCTTCGTCACCATCGGACGTCCTTCATCTATAATATCCCTGATAATGGCATCCATAACGGATCGTTTACGCAACTCCAGTAAATGAGCTACAAAATCCATTTCAAAGCAGATTTCATCGGTGTAAAAAACATTTCCATTACCTTTCGCATATTTTCCTTCCACATCGCGATCGTATAATGCCACAGTCGGTATGGCAAATTTATGAAACAGCTTTTGCAATTTGCTGATGGAGGATTCACCGCGCGCATTGATAAGACATATGCCAAAATAATCAAAATCCACACCCAAACGCTTGCCAAAACCTGCAAAACTGCCATATTCCGTCTCGCCTTCTACAATAATGATACATCGGGAATAAAGAGCTTCCTTCGCTTCAGGAAAATGCATAATCAGATGCTTCTCCACTTCCTTCGGAAAGTTAAAGGTAACGCCGCAAGCGGCACAGACCATATCCTGATCATCCCGATACAGACGAATAATATGGCGATAATCATCGACAAGAGCATCCGTACTATGAGTTACCACGAAAAGTTGCCCCAACAGACCGTCAATCTGAAACAATTCCCGAATAAGTCCGAGAAAGTCTTCATTCTCATTGGTCGCAATTTGACGATAATAGTTAAGCACGGCACGCTGCAGGTAAGGACTTAAATGAAGTTCCGGCTCATCCACACTGATAAAGATAGGTAAGTATCGATGCCCATCCGCATCATATACGAGCAGAGATTCCAAGTTAATAGCAGCACTGCGAACCTTCATATAAATCTGAGCGAGAATTTTCAATGCTACCGCCATGATAAGACGCACATTATCAGCGGAGTATTTTCGTTCCACTGTAGCCGATGTGGACAATACCTCGATGAGATGCTGCACATTCAACATGCAATATGGATCCAGATCCTCCCGTAAACTGTTGATTTCATGCTGTATATTACGGTCAGGCACCTCCAGTTTAGACACATAACTCTGTAAAAGATGCCCCAGCTCAACATAAATTGAGGAAGGAATCGAAAACAGCTCCCTCTCCGAAGTATCTCGATGACATACGTAAAGTGCATGACGAACCATGGAGAGCGGCATCGGCTCCATCTGTCCGTCATCAACTTTATATAACCTAGGGTATACTTCCTGCACAACCTGCTCCAACCGCACCCGATATGTCAACTCCGAAGATAATGCATCATCATTAATACTATTTAAACTCGAGCCGTTACTTGAGGTTTTACTCTTCCTGTCCGCTCCCTTCATATCCGACGCGGTAGATGCGGCTTTAGCCTTCTTTATAATCTCCGCCTCTATTCCGCCTAACGGATATATATGATTTAATTCCGACAGGGATAATTCAAGATCTATACGAATCGGTTTATTTACGTCTGTAAAATCGCCTTCACCGAAGCCCCGACACTCCATGATAATTTCCAGAAGATCCAGAAAATTTGATTTTCCAACGGCATTCTCACCGACAAAATAATTTATATCATTATGAAAGCTTAGTACCACATCCGCCAAATTCCGATAGTTTTCGATATGCATCCATCGTATGTACATAAGAGCCTCCTTCCCACCTGTTCTCCACGAGCAATCAGTCGAGCAATTTATAAACTACCTAACAAACAGTAAATGCACCGTACCGCATCACCATCCGCTTTATTGTCCCTGCTGCTCCGATACTAAATTGATATATGATTTTTTATCCATACAATTATAAATTATCACTTACATAAAAAGGTGCCAATCACGACCGTGATCAGCACCCCAGCTGTCATACAACGTTCTTACATTGTATATATTCGACATTTATTTGTTTTTTTCCTCTATAACCTTGCCGCTCCCCACAGAACTTTGTTCCTTTAAACGCGTCAGCATAACGGACGCGATAAACATGGCGACGCCGGCACAGACCGTCGATACGGATAAACTTTCAGAAAAGAAAAGAAATCCGTAAAACGAACTGATGAAGACGCCTACGTATTGCAAAAATTGTGCCACCACCGCATTGGTGGTAACAAATGCACCGGTCAGGCAGAACTGAGCGACCACCGATATGCCGCCGATAATAGCGATAATAAGCCAGTCATATCCTTGAGGCATCACGAATTGATCAGTCGCTATAAAGCCGGCAAACATGCTGGTAATCAGAAAGTACGCCATGATTTCAAAATTGCTGTGCTGTCCACGCTTGCTGATGGTTCGTATCGTCGTATAAGCGGCCGCAGCCAACGCAGCGCCTAAAATGGCCACCAGTGCATACCACGAAAACGAATCATAGCTGAACGGGTTCACCATGACTATAACGGCGAACAGAATCAGACAGAGCCATTTACCGGCGCCTTTCGGTATCGATTCTTTCAGAAACAGAGCACTAAAGATAAAAACAAATATTCCCGTCGTCTGAAACAGGATTGTCGCATCGGACAATTTCATGTGCACCAAAGCGATGAAATTACATACCATACCAAAACCGCCGTATAGACCGCGCATGACAAGGAGTCCCCGATCCTCCTTTGAAAATCGGATACCCTTAACATACATGATGATAAGTACCGCAACGGTCCCGAAGAGCCCGCGGGCAAAGGCAATCTCCCCGGGCGGAATATTAGTACCCAGCAATTTTACAAATACATTCATCGTGCTGAATAAAAGTGCGGATAATAAAGCATATATAAGGCCCTTTTTAGCCATAGCCCCTCCTTGAATTGTTTCTCCCCATGTAATTCTGAATCCATCGTTCTATAAATGATCGATAAATCTATAAAGCTGACAATCCATATTGCATATACTAAATAGTCAGGTAGCTAATTAAATGGATAGTTCAGTTAATTACTCAGTTGGATAGCCAGATTGATTACTAGTAAACGCCCAGCTAAATATACAGATATACCGCCCTTCCTCGGAAAGGCGGCATCATATTATTTAGAGAATGTATCTACAAAATCTAAAATCTCCTGTTTCATATTCTCTTTATCAATCGCTTTTGTAAAGCGTAATGCTTTAGACTGTAACGCCTCCAGTTGTTTAGGGAATCCCACGCCTGTCACAGCGGAGATATTATGCAAGCTTTCATACGGAGTCGCCCCCGCCTTGATATCCAAAGCCTCACAAATCGCTGTAGGGAATTTGAACGGATGCGCCGTGGACGCGATAATCGTATGGCGAGCACCGTCTTCAGGATGTTTTTCCAATTCCTTCATGTATGCACCCATAGCTACGGCCGTATGCGGATCCATCACATAACCATAGGAGTTATAAACCTGTTCGATAATCGCCTTCGTTTCTTCGTCATCTACATAAGCGCCGGAAAAAGTCGCCTTAACCCGTTTGAATTCCTCTTCGTTAACAGATAATTTACCCGTCGCTTTAAGATCTTTCATCCACCCCGCCGTTCTTTCACAATCCTCGCCGGAAATATAGTATAAGAAACGTTCAAAGTTCGAGGATTCAAGAATATCCATCGACGGAGAAATAGTCGTATAGAACGGACGATTCATATCATATGTGCCGGTTTCAAAGAATTCGGTGAGCACATTATTCTGATTGGATGCGCAGATTAATTTACCGATAGGAATCCCCATTTTTTTCGCATAATATGCAGCCAGAATATTACCGAAATTACCGGTCGGTACCACGACATTAAACGCTTCATCCTCATGGATTGCGCCTTGCGCCACAAGTTCAGCATAGGCATTGACATAATACACCACCTGCGGCGCCAAACGCCCGATATTGATGGAGTTAGCGCTGGAGAACATAACGCCCTTTTCCGCCACCTCTCGTGCCGTCTCTTTATCTACGAATAAGCGCTTTAAGAATTGCTGAGCATCATCAAAATTACCACGAATAGCCGTCACATTGACATTTGCCCCCTCCTGTTTCTGCATCTGTTCCGCCTGCATAGGGCTGACACCGTCCGTCGGATAGAATACTTGAATATGAGTACCCGGCACATCTTTAAAACCTTCCAATGCCGCTTTGCCCGTATCACCGGATGTGGCGGTCAAGATGAGTACTTCCTTCTGTTCACCTTCCGCTTCTTTTGCAGCTACCAACAGATATGGGAAAAGAGACAACGCCATGTCTTTGAAGGCTTGCGTACGTCCATGGAACAGTTCCAGTACGGATACTTTTCCCAATAGGGAATGAAGCGGCGCAATATCTCGTGTGTTGAAATTCGCATCGCTGTAGGCGGAATGAATCATATCCTTCAAATGAGCTTCGGAGAAGCACGGAAATAGTTTCGCCAATACAACAGCCGCTACCTCTTGATAGCTTTTATCTTTCACATCATCGTATGTCAAGCAGTTAACAGGGAATAAAGAAGGCACATATAAGCCTCCGTCCTCTGCCAAGCCATGTAACAACGCATAGGTTTCATTTACCGCAACTGTACCGCGGGTGCTAGTATAATTCATGAAATACCTCATCTATAAACGGACTACATTCTATGGAATCTAATAAGTTTTATTATAGCATAAAAGCACCCCAAAAGGAGCGCTTTCTATTTTTCGGAACCATATTTAGATATGCATCGACAATAATAATCCCCATATCTGTGACATTATATTTCTTCTTCTGTGATAGCATCCAATGTATCAAGATTACTTATATTTTTGTGGCTTCAATATATTCCATCTGATCGTACCGCACACGTAAATCTCCAACTGCACACTTAAAATCAAGGATATCAAACTAGGGTATAGAGCAAAAGCTGTTACAAGTTTAAGAATTATAGGACAAAAGGTGTTGCAAATTTAATCTCATAAATAAAAAAAGAACCCGCATGTTCATGTGAGTTCTCTTTTAATATGGTGGACCACCAGGGGTTCGAACCCTGGACACCCTGATTAAGAGTCAGGTGCTCTGCCAGCTGAGCTAGTGGTCCATAACAAAATATATTATATGACTATTTTATGGGAATGTAAAGAATATATTAGACTCCTTCCCATAAAATAGCATATTAAAATATATCAATACTGTAACATCCAGTCTTTTATAATATTACACGATTTGGTAGGAATCACATCGGTAGTTCCGACGCATTCCGAATCGCTGTACATCTGCAATACACTGTGGGTGCGGCTCACTTCTTTCACGATTACATTCGTCAACTTCGCCTTAAGCACACTGAACTGCAAACCATATCGTCCCATATAGGTAAACACTTCTTTTTGTGTATCATACTCCATATGGACTTGTAACATCTTACCACCGGGCCAACATTCTTCAACAAATGTTTTGGATCGAGGTTTCAAGAAATCAAAAAATCCCATACTACCCTCCAATGCGCCACATAGGGCGCTCCGGCTGTTCCATAGTAATACCGCCATGGCGTTCCTGTTTACGTTGTAAAGCTCGTTCGATGTGATCCGCCAGTGCTGCTTCCGAAATACCGTTGCGCACAAGGGACACCAAATCAGCTTCGTCATCACGCAGGAGGCAGAGTCTCATTTGCCCGTCCGATGTAAGGCGTACACGGTTGCAGGAATCGCAATAGCTATGGGACATAGAAAATATAAATCCTATATTTTTACCGCTCGGCAAGCTGAAATACGTAGCCGGGCCGAAGCCGTATACAGAATGCGCCTCTACAAGAGCGCCTCCGACAACGCGTTCTAGCTGGGACTTCCACTCATCAAATGTCGGTCCATGAAAAGCATCCCCCTGAAACGGCATATATTCGATAAAACGCCATACAACAGGCCATTTTTCAACATACTGTAATAAAGATCGGACTTCATCATCCGACCAGTGCCGGGACAATACGGTATTAATTTTAACGGATTTAAAGTTTGCATCTATAGCACTTCGGATACCGTTCAGAACGGAATCCAACTGCCCTTCTTTGCCTACACAAACGGCAAATGCGTCACTTTCCAAGGAATCCAAACTGATATTGACACGATGTAATCCGAGTTTTCTCAACTTCTGTGCCCGTGAAGCCAGCAAACTGCCATTGGTGGTCATGGAGATATCTTCAAACCAACCACTGCTTTTAATTCGACTCAACAAGTTCTCAATGTGAGGGTATAATAGCGGTTCTCCGCCGGTAAGGCGTACCGCTTTCACACCGATTCGATAAAAAGCACCGAGAATAAACATCCATTCATCGACCGATAACAACTGAGTTTGACTTTGAGGCGTAATCTCTGATGGCCGGCAATAGGGACAACAAAAATTACACGCATCTGTCAGCGACAGACGTACATATTCAATGGTACGGCCCCATGCGTCTTTCATAATCCACCTCGTTTACTAACATTTATTATTTAATAATCGATACATCATCACCGACGCGAATCGTACCGTTTTTAAGTACCTTCCCAAAAATCCCCTGTGTGGGCATAATACAGGAACCGACCTGTTTCATGATTTCACAGCCTTGATGACATTCCTTACCGATTTGAGTAACCTCCAACACAGTCTCGTCACCAAGCTTAAGATGCGTTCCTACAGCCAATTCATAGAGGACCATGCCTTCAACGGTAATATTTTCCGCAAAATCTCCGGGGTGTACATCCGCCCCTTGTTCACGCATATGATCGATGCTGGCGATGCCGAGTAAACTGATTTGACGATGCCAGTTTCCCGCATGTGCATCCCCTTCCATACCATGATCCACGATGAGATTCGCCGATTCGATATTGTGTTTCTTTTGCCCTTTTCTCTCACTGATAGAGATAGCAATAATTTTTCCTTCTGCCATGTGCTCCTTCCCTTCTTATGGGAATACATCAATACATAACTTTATATAAATATTAATCTATCAAAATTTTTCTTGCACTATTTCTTTTGTGAAAGCTTTCACAAAACAGTTCTACATTTATCTGTTTATTATAACATAATATTCATACAAATCCCCTGTGATTTAAATCACTAATCTATTTGCTGTTCCAATTAAATCGGGGATTCATTCGGCCTATTTCGGATATATAAGGCTAATCCTGCATACAAAAAACTCACTCATATAACGGACTGTCCCTCCAGAAATTGTGTCCAAATTCTGGAGGGACAGTTCATAAAACAAGGTTCTTCTATGGCACGACAATTACCGACGCCCCATTGTCTGGAACTCATCACCGTGATTAACTCCATTGAGCAATAAATTCAATAAGATAGCTGTAATGCTGCCGAAGGTAATACCGGATTGTAAAATAATTTGCGCCCATGCAGGGAAATTCATATAAAATGTCGGAGCCGCAATTGGAATCATGGCTACACCGATACTGATGGCAACGAGCATCAAATTGTGATTGCCATCAAAGCTGACCTTACCAAGAGATCGTATGCCGCTGGCGATAATCATACCGAACATCGCAATACCGGCACCTCCGAGCACCGCATTCGGAATACTGGCAACAACGGCCGCCAATTTAGGGAACATACCTAATAGGATTAGAATAATACCGGATGTAGCGACTACAAATCGGCTTTTAACACCTGTTACGGCAATAAGGCCTACATTTTGAGCAAATGCCGTATAAGGAAAGCTGTTTAGAACGCCGCCGATCACTGTTGAAACGCCGTCAGCCCGAATAATGGAGGCCAACTCTTTTCGACCGATCTTTTTATCTACGATTTCACCGATTGCAATACTATCGCCGGTTGTTTCAACCATGACCACGAGCATAACGACAATCATCGAAATCACAGAAGCCCAGTCAAAAGTAGGTAATCCGAAATAAAAAGGTTCAATAAACGCCACCCATTGGGACCGTCCTACTTCTTCAAAACTTGCTACGCCCATCGCAAAGGCAATCGCAGTACCTGCAATCAGTCCGATTAATACAGACAGATTCCCGAGAAAGCCTGTAGCAAACTTATACACAAATACTACGATCAAAAACGTAATAAAGCCGAGGCCAATGTTGGTATAACTACCGAAATCAGGGCTACCCGCGCCGCCCCCCATCCAGTTAATGGCCACAGGCATCAAGTTAATACCGATAAGGGTGATAATGGTCCCGGTCACAACAGGAGGAAATAGACGAATGAAACGGCTAAAGAATGGCGCAACCAGAAATGTAAATAGCCCCGCTAAGATGATAGCTCCATAAATGGCCGGCATACCGTGCTGTGCACCGATCATGGCCATAGGACCGACAGAAGCAAAGGTGACACCTTGAATCATGGGAATACGTCCCCCTACATTCCCAAAGCCTAACGTTTGGATCAGTGTTGCAATGCCGCAGGTAAACAAGTCAGCGGTAATAAGCCGAATTAAATCCTCCATGGGCAAATTCATCGCCTGTGCAACAATAATCGGCACCGCCACGGCACCAGCGTACATAGCCAACACATGTTGCAGCCCAAAAGCAAACAGCTTCGGAATCGGCAACATGGTATCCACTGTATTGATTTGTTCATGCTCCGTCATAATTATCTCCTATGTAAAACCATAAATATTACCTGTTTATTTTACATGATTGTTCGGATTTTAACAATATAAAAAGGAAATCCGTGGTAATTTATTCTACCACGGACTTCCTTTTTCAATATTTACCGAACATTATGCAATTATCAAGATTATAATATTCAAATTCTATCTATTCGTATAAACAATCATTTATTTAACGGTGAAACAATCTATTTATATAAATCCACAATAGCAGCTTCTTTCGCATCGAGATTCGATTCAATACGTTCCATCTGTGACTCTAATTCAGTCACATAAGCTGTATCTTTGATGCCCGACAAATTAATCCGCACATTAAGAAATGCCGCCTTTACCGCAGCCCGTGCATTGATAGCCGCGATAATACCGTCGGTAATAAGATTCTGATTTCCCTTACGCACCGCAAGTTCCGCAAGCTCAAAAATCTTGGCCGCCACATTTCCGATTTCAAAGGGAACCTTAGCCGCATCCTTATACGCTTTTTGAATCGCTGCCGTCCGTTCAGCCTTTTCTTCATCCGTACCTTTCGGTAAGCCCAAGGCATTCATAAATACATTAAATACATCCGCATCGGCCTGTGCTAAAACGAGCATGCGTTCACGTACCGCCTCGGCTTGAACGCGCAGATATTCCATATCCGACTGCACATCTTCGTAGCCTTTTTTATTAACTGTCAAATTAGCCACCATTTCAGCCAATGCTGCACCGGTTGCAGCCGTTAGAGCCGCAATCGCACCACCGCCGGGTGTCGGTTCCTTAGATGCCGTAGCACCCACGAAATCAATAACACTTTGCTCCACTAATTTCATAATCGCCTCTATCTCAATACAAACCTTTAATCGTTCCGTCCGCCTCAATATCCATATTAAGCGCTGCCGGCCGTTTAGGCAGTCCCGGCATGACCATTACATCTCCGGTGCGGCATACAATAAAGCCCGCACCATTGGCAACGCGAATATCCGATACGGTAATAGAAAAACCGGTCGGTGCCCCTAAAAGTGCCGGATTATCCGATAAAGAGTACTGAGTCTTTGCCATACATACGGGCAATCGATCAAGGCCCCAATCGGCAAGCTGCTTAATTTGTTTTTTCGCCTTATCCGTAAAGATGACACCATCGCCACCATAAATGGTACGTACTATTTTACCGACTTTTTCTTCTAAGGAATCCTCTAAATCATATACAAATTTAGGACTTGGTTTAGTCCCGTCCAATAATTCTACGACCTTCTTCGCCATATCGACTCCGCCGTTACCACCCTTTTCCCAACATTCATTGAGTTCTACAGGGACGCCGAATTCTTCACATAAGTGTTTGAGTTCCGCAATCTCCGCATCCGTATCGCTGGCAAATTTATTGATGGCCACTAGCACAGGAACATTGAAAAAGCGCATATTTTCGATGGCTTTACGTAAGTTACTGAAACCTTTTATTACAGCCTCCACATTTTCCGTACTCAACTCTTGTTTCGGTACTCCGCCATGCATCTTTAATGCCCGCAAAGTGGCAACGATAACAATCGTATCCGGAAAAATATTACCATAGCGGCATTTAATATCGAGGAATTTTTCCGCCCCCAAGTCAGCACCGAAACCGGCCTCCGTAACAACGATATCCCCCAATTTGAGGCCTAACTTCGTCGCTACTATGGAATTACACCCATGTGCAATATTCGCAAACGGTCCGCCGTGAACAATGGCCGGCGTATGCTCCAAGGTTTGTACAAGGTTCGGTTTGATAGCGTCCTTCATCAATAGTGCCATTGCGCCCTGACAACCTAATTGATGAACATATACGGGGTCTCCCGACAAATTGCAGCCGATAACAATGTGTCCAAACCGTTCTTTTAAATCCTCTAAATCCTTTGCGAGACATAAAATCGCCATGATTTCAGAGGCAACGGTAATCATAAAATGATCTTCCCGCGGAAATCCGCACACCTTTCCACCAAGAGCGACCGTTACATTGCGTAGCGCCCGATCATTCATATCGAGAACACGCGTCCAGGACAGTTGACGCAAATCGATTTGCAGTTCATTACCTTGATGAATATGATTGTCAATCATAGCGGACAACAAATTGTTTGCCGCTGTAATAGCATGCATATCACCGGTAAAATGCAGATTGATGTCATCCATAGGTACAACCTGTGCATAACCGCCGCCTGCCGCACCGCCTTTGATACCGAATACAGGTCCTAACGACGGTTCGCGCAACGTAGCAATCGCATTTTTACCGATTTTTTGTAATCCCTGTACAAGACCGATGCTCGTCGTGGACTTGCCTTCCCCCGCCGGCGTCGGTGTGATAGCCGTCACGAGAACAAGCTTTCCGTCCGGTTTCGACTCAAGTCGACGAATGGCGTCAAAAGAGATTTTCGCCTTATAATGGCCATATTGTTCAATGTCATCAGCGGTAAGACCGCACTTACCAGCTATGGCCTGAATTTTTTCCATCTTACTTTGTTGGGCAATTTCAATGTCGCTTAACATAATTTCTCCTCCATACCATTCAGCATTACCACTCTATCTGACATACCTATGCTTTAATCTTTATAGAATCCAATGAACTAAATATACCTTTACGATTCATGCACTTCACAACAATATTTCATATAATTGTCCACTGTGAATGTATCTTTGTACGCTAATAATACTATTATATGTGAAAGTATGAGTAATGTCTAATATAAATCTCTACTAAAATAAATCCTATCTATAACCTCCGGTGTCTGTCGACTGATGTATCACCTCACGCCGGTACTTTCACAAGACATACAAAAGCGATTCGATGTCACATGAAAGATTCAAATTTATAATATAGAGATTATAAAAAGGAAACCCCGTCACAAATGACGGGGGTCGTATGACTTACATTATATAATTATGGGTTAAACGGGAATAAAATAGGCAATAGAATTAAGGACACAACAGCGGATACCAAAATCAATGGTAAGCCTGCTTTCACAAAGTCCTTAAAGCTATATCCGGCTACGTTATAAACCATTGTATTCGCCGGCATACCGATTGGTGTCGCATATGCAAGAGAACTGGAAATAACGATGGCTACGAGGATTGCCTTAGGGTCGAAGCCCAATTGAGATGCCAACGACAAGCCGATCGGTGCCAACAACGCAACGTCCGCCGTATTGGACATAAAGTTTGTCATAAATACGGACAAGAAGAATAATACCGCCAACAAAGCCAATGGATTTGGAGTTTCCCCTAAACCATCAACGATAAGGTTTGCAATGAATGCACCTGTGCCGGATTTAACCATCGCTGTACCGAGCGCCAACGATCCCGCGAATAAAAGGATCGTCTTCATGTCGATGGATTTAACAGCTTCTGTTTCCGTAATAACACCGGTCGCTACGATAACAAGAGCACCTACCCAGGCGCTGACAGCCAAGGATACGCCGATCTGTTTTTCAAAAATCATAGCCGCAATCGTCAACACAAGCACCAGGCCGGCAGTCCATTTTTTCCAAGCTGGAACATGACTGAAATCAGCGTTCTTCTGATAATTTGCATCCGGTTCACGAGTCGGCACTTCCGGCAAGAACCGTTTACCGATGAACGCGTAGAAAAGAGTACCTACGATTAGCATCGGTAAGCCTACTTCACCGTATGCGAAGAAATCGAAGGATCCGAGCCCCGCTTCCTGCAAGTTGGAGTTAGCGATCATATTACCCGGGGAACCGATCATAGAGATATTCCCGCCCATAGCAGCGGCAAAAACGATTGGCATCAAGAATTTAGTCTGGTTGAAGCCGCCCTTTTTACAGATACCGATAACAACAGGAATCATAACAGCCGCAGTGCCTGTATTGGACAAGAACCCTGACATGATACCTGTAAGCATCATAATAGCAATAATAAGAATTGTTTCATTTTTAGCAAATTTATTTACAATGTTACCTACGTCAACGGCTACACCTGTTTCAAAGAAGGCAGCACCAATAATAAACATCGCCATAAATAAAATGACATTAGAGTCAACAAAGCCTTTGAATGCTTCTGCTGCAGTCAATACACCGGCAAAATGTAAGCCGACAGCCACAATCATAGCTGTAATGGACAACGGGATTCGCTCCATCGCAAACATTACGATGGCAAATACTAGGAATCCCAATGTGACCATAATACTGTAATCCATGAGAATTTTCCTTTCATTGTAGAGTCATACTCGTCTAGTATATAAACAAAGACTTATAATGTAAATTACCTAATTTGCATTTCAAAAATGAATTTTTCTTCATAATCAACATTTTAAAAGCCCTCATGTTCAAAACATGAGGGCTCGTTGGCTCATTATTAATATTATGTAGTTTTTAAACATTAAAAAGGGAATAATAAAGGTAGTAAAATAAGTGCCACAATGCTAGAAACGAGTATAAGCGGTAATCCGGCTTTCACATAATCCACAAAACTATAGCCGGCAATATTATATACCATCGTATTTGCAGGCATACCGATTGGTGTCGCATATGCTAACGAGCTGGCAATAACGATAGCGGCTAATACCGCCTTTGGATCAAACCCAAGTTGAGAAGCTAAACTTAGTCCAATAGGTACTAATAATGCACATGTTGCCGTATTAGACATAAAATTAGTCATAAACACACCCAACACGAATAAAACGATTAACACAATAATTGGAGATGGACTTGCTCCTAGACTGTTAACAATAATATCGGCAATCACCGCACCGGTTCCGGTCTTAACCATCGCATCGCCCAACGCCATAGAGCCGGCAAATAGCATTATGGTTTTCATATCAATGGATTTTACAGCAGCCGTTTCACTGATAACATTAGTCGCTACAAGTACAAGAGCACCTATCCAAGCGCTGACATACAATTTAACACCTAATTGTTTTTCAAAAATCATAGCTGCAATGGTTAAGATTAAAACAATCGCAGCCGCCCACTTTTTCCAAGACGGTACATGGCTATAGTCATCATTACCTTCAAAAGCACCGTCAGGTTTATGACTTGGTGCATCAGGCAAGAACCGTTTGCCGATAGTCGCATAGAATATAGTACCAATTATGAGCATTGGCAATCCTACAAGTCCATAATCAAAGAAACCAAAGGCCCCCAACCCAGCTTGTTGCAAGCCTGATTGAGCAATCATATTACCAGGCGCACCGATAAGAGAAATATTACCGCCCATAGCAGCTGCAAATACCAACGGCATCAATAATTTCGTTTGCTTAAAGCCACTCTTTTTACAAATACCGATAATAACGGGAATTAAAACTGCCGCAGTCCCTGTATTGGATAGAAAGCCTGACATAATGCCGGTGATCATCATAACCGCTACAAGCAGAGATGTCTCTGTCTTTGCAAATTTATTAACTACATTCCCTACCTCTACAGCAACACCGGTTTCAAAAAAAGCTGCACCAATAATGAACATCCCCATAAAGAGCAATACATTTTGATCTACAAAGCCTGCAAATGCATCTTTGGCAGATAAAACACCGCTCAAATGTAATCCAACAGCTACAATCATAGCAGTAATTGACAACGGGATTTTCTCCCATGCAAACATGACGATGGCGAATACTAAAAAGCCAAGCGTTATCATTACACTCGTATCCATATAAACCTCCCAATACGTGTAACAACCAAAAATAAGTACAAAAAAGGAGGATTGTACAATCCATGTATAATCCCCCTATTCAGTTGAACAAAATCCGCAACGAAATATTTTATTTAATAAAGCTTACGTGCTTATAAATCTCTTCCAATACTTCATCTTTCTTTGCATTGTATTCTACCTTTTTATTTTCAAAGTAGTTATTTCCTTCCGCATCGATAGACACGATGAGAGGGCCAAATTCCTTTACGCGACAAGTCCATAATGTTTCCGGCATACCAAGTTCACGCCAGTTAGCAGATTCAATTTCCTCTACCTCTGTAGCCGCAAGCACCGCATTACCGGCCGGGAATACACAGTGAAGAGCACCAAAGTCCTTACATGCACGGGCAGTTTCCGGACCCATACCGCCTTTGCCGACAATGAGACGTACACCTGTCTGTTTTACAAATTCGTACTCGAATTTTTCCATACGCATGGACGTAGTAGGTCCTACAGAAATCATTTCAAATTTATCATCACCATGATCACGCACAATCGGACCTGCATGTAAGATGGCACCGTTACGAACATCTACAGGTAACTCGCGACCATATTCAACGAGACGTCGATGAGCGACATCACGGCACGTTGTGATGTGACCATTTAAGTAAATAATATCCCCCGCTTTAATCCCCTCAAGATCAGATGCCTGAATCGGTGTTGTCAAAATATGCTTAGCCATTAGAATGTCACTCCTTTGTGAGATAAAATTTCGTACTTACCGTCTTTATCAAATACCATATGACCGCGGCGATGGTTCCAGCAGCCGACGTTTACAGCTACGGAGATTACGGATGGATGGCGGGAGCCATGCTCGATGTTTACGCCCATAACGGATTTATCACCGCCCATGCCTTGTGGCCCAAGATGCAATGCATTAATTCCGTCTTCAAGCAGTTGTTCCATATATGCCGCTTTTTCATTTTCCGCTTTAGAGGATACGGGCCGCATCAATGCTTTTTTAGACATCGTCGCCGCTGTATCGATCGATGTGGCAATACCGACGCCGACGAGCAGTGGAGGACATGCATTAAGGCCATAGCTTGTCATTAAATCCAATACAAATTTAGCAACACCTTCGTAACCTTCACCCGGCATCAAGGTCTTCCCTGATCCAGGTAAGGAGCACCCGCCCCCGGCCATATATGGAAAGATTTCCACATCATCACGATCAGGAATGATGTCCCATGTTATATAAGGTGCTGTACGGCCAATGTTCTTTCCCGTATTAAACTCATCAAAGGTTTCTACACAATTGTGACGCAATGGAGCATCTTGGGTCGCTTTATATGTAGCTTCACGCAAGATTTCTTCTAATTCTCCAATCAATGGATAATTAGAACCGACCTTCACCCAAAACTGTAAAACGCCTGTATCCTGGCAGGATGGACGATTTAACTCATAAGCCAAATCCATATTTTTATGCATTGTTTCATAAATTGTTTTCGCTAACGGATTTTTTTCATCTGCTGCGAGTTCTTTAATTTTTGCTTCCACATCATCTGGTAATTTTTTTGCCATATAAGCAATGAATTTTGCCATGACATCTGTCATCTCTTGCACTTGTTGTTCTTTCGTACTCATCGTAAACCTCCTAAAAGGACTTCATTACTATCTTTATCAAGGACTTCAGCGCACGCTTTATCGAAGACCTTAATTCCTTTCGTTGATTACATTCTACGCCTTTTCCCGAATTCAACTATCCATTTTAGAATATGATTTTTTAAGGTGAAAGCATGAGAAATCATATACATTGCGCCGCATAATGTCTCTAATTGTCTCATGCGATATACAAATACGTCCATATATGGAAAACTAAAAAACGCTACCTGTAAAAGGTAACGCTTTATTTCACATATATTTATATAGGATTTTAACATATACAAAATCAACCATGCCTAATCATTTTATATAGGCTGAAAAAGATATAAATTCATACCCATATACTGTGCGAATATCCACCGGTATATGCCGTAACAGTCGGTATATTTTATAACAATACATCTATAATTCCTCTACGATTGCTTTCAGTTTATCCTTAAGAGATTGCAACTTTTTATCTGCTTCCAACGAAGTATCTGCATCAACAACATTAACTCGATAGGGTAAAAAAGAATTTAATATATCCAGAATATCCTTATCTCCGGTAGAAATCATTTCCTTCCAGTTGTGTAATTTGGTTTTCCGCCCGATGCTTCTTGCCTGTTTACGATATTCAGACGGGGTCGTATGAAAATGTTTTTTAAAGGCCACGTTAAAAGCTTTTATGTCGGGAAATCCGCAGCGATTAGCAATACGCACTATCGCCTCTTCCGAATTGACTAAACGTACCGTCGCTTCTCGTAATCTTAGGCGCAATAAGTACTCAAGGAAGGAAACACCCAATTGGCGTTTAAAGAACTGTGATGTATAGTTCACATTATACCCACCTACTTTTGCAATATCCTCTAATTCGATCTTCTGCTGATAGTGTTCATCAATATAAGCAATCATCTCATCGAAGGTAGCCGCGGTCATGTCTGCCGGTTTAGATCTGATATGCACGGATTTTACCGCATCAACCTCACTATACACATCCCCCGCCAAAACCATGTAATGATGTTCAAGCCACATGCGATTAGCAGGACTTTCACCATTAACCTCCAACAGCATCATCATCGCCGCATGATGACGCAAAGTTGTAAAGAACGGATTGTGACGACTACTTTCATCCGAACGCACCACAAATTGATACATGCCAAAATTCGGATCAAAGCCTTGGAAGAACTCCTTACCTACGTGAATAACGAGGGCTGTTGTATCCTCCTCCAAGGCCAGCGTAGCATGCCCGACTTGAGGGGAAATTATAATTGTATCGAGGGGTTCCATCGTAAAAACTTCGCTATTACAACTCATCTCAATACGCCCTTTTAACAAGATAAGAATCTCAGTTTCGCCATGCCAATTGTAATGATATGTACTGACCTTGTATATGTGGCTACTGAAATCTATATGGTTGTGTTTATATGTATAGTAAAAGTATTCCATTTATGTATCTCCTTATTCTATACACCTATTGTATCGAATAAAACCATCATTTCAATTGCTATGCAACATTTTTGTTCTGTTTCAGCCGCAATAGATAAAGTCAGATTATATTGCTCAATTATATCCATAACACGTCCGTCTCAATAAAACCAGCTACAAAAAATGCACCCTTTATAAACTAAAGGATGCATTTATTATGATATATTTATTTAACTACGGTCAACAACATCTTGAAGTTTTCACGAGCATCAAGGCTATGAGGCACTTCAGACGGCATGATTAATGTTTCTCCGGTCTTTACATTGTGTTCCGTATCGCCGACAACGATATGTGCTTCTCCATCGAGGATTTGCACAATGGCATCTCCCACCGTTACATGCGTAGAAATTTCTTCCCCCTTCGGCAATGCAAATAATGTAATGCTGAGGCGTTCATTTTGAGCGATGGTAATACTGATAACTTGACCGGCCTTATATTCTAATATATCTGCTAAATGTAAAATTTCGTTAACAGGAATATTTTTTGTAAAAGTCTTGCTCATAGAAATCACTCCTTATATAACTATATGATAATAAAAAGTAGATTAAATAGTTTTGTCAAAATCCCATTGATGGAACTAAAGGAATATCCTTTTGTTGATTTTATTATAAATTAATTGAGATTTAATTTCAGTACCTATGGCAACAGAATTGAAATTATTTTGTAAAAACGTAAAGACGAGGACTCCATAGAGACCTCGTCTTTTTATATTATACTTATCTATAAGTATTATAGTTCTTTAACTAGTATATATCGCTAACTCTAAAAAATCTAAAAACCTTAGAGTTCGAATCTAGAAATTAATACGATTTAAACCGCAGGCAGCAGGCCTAATAGGTAGACATCAAAGGTATCACCAGGGTGCACTTCGTGTATACCTCGCGGAATACATGCCAACGCATTAACAGTATATAGCCCTAACATGCTGCTACTATTAAAGTGACGGTTGGCCACAAATCGTGGAGCCCCACCGCCGAATATCACTTTTCCCTGTACATAGCGATCAAAGGCATTACGTTTAAAGATTTCCGTATCCATTACGCAAGCCACCACCGGAGTCGTCCAGTTAGTCAACCCTTTATAACGCCTCAATGTGGGCGCTACGATTAGATGCCATCCATTAAAAGCAGCACCTGGATTGCCAGATAAGCCAAAAATGATCTGTCCCTTCGGTGTAACGGCACCATAGGATGCCGCACCCGGGCGCATCTGAATACGGGCATAGATAGATTTAGCCCCTAACTTTTCATAAATTAGAGGCATCGTATCGAAAAGGCCTACCGATACACCGCCGGAACTGATGATAACATCAGCAGCTTCACTAAGTTTCAACACATGATTGATTTCAGAGTCCAGTTCCTCCGGAGCATCACTGACGTGATAGTGGGTTATCTTGTGAAAGCCTAAGTCCTCCAGTAACCCGCATATCATAGCTCGATTAGAGTTGTAAATTTTACCGGGTGTTAAACTTTCACCGGGCTCAATAACCTCATGACCGGAGGTAAGCACCAGCACACGAGGCATTGCATTAACAGATATTTCGGTAATACCCAGCCCCGTCAAAATGGTCTGTACCGTAGATGTTATCTCCGTCCCCTGCGGAATCACAATAGTACCGGCAACACACTCCTCACCTTGCGGGATGATGTGATCACCACAATGATATCCGCCTTGAATCGTAATCGTTGTGTGCGGTTCACCTATGCCGACTACCTGCTCCTGCATGATAACCGTATCACATGTATGAGGTATTGCTGCCCCCGTCATAATACGTACCGCATGACCGGACTCGACAGGATTCTCCCACACGACACCGGCCCCGATAATACCGTCAACGATATATTCTTTACGTCCTGCTTCATAGGCAACGGCATATCCGTCCATAGCAGATTTTGAAAAGGCCGGTACGTCTGTGGGGGCTATAATATCTTGAGCCAATACATAGCCCTTTGCAGCCTGAACATCAATCGTTTCTACTTTATAAACTTGCGTTTGTAAGGCCTCATCCCATAATTGGAGAGCCTCCTCGACAGTAACGACGGCCATCTAAACTCCTCATCATTTCCTGTATGTGACGTACCAGTTCAGGTACGTCTCGATCTAACTTGCCAATTTCTATCGTCCCCACTCGGTCCATGGAATCCGAGATAAGCGTTTCCGTATGTCCCTCCCGGGTAACCTCTATAATAGGGGCAATCCCTTGAAACCGTGATTCTAGTATAACTATATCCACAGGCATAAACTGTGATATTTCATACAGGTTCAATTGTTCTTTTGTGCGTATGCGAATCGCTGTTTCAGCGGGTCCTGCGATAGCAACTGCATCAGCCCCGGCTTTATACGCAAGGTCTGTATCTGTTCCTTCATGATCCATCTGAAAGCCGTGCTTATCACTTTTAACAACACCAACGGATAACCCCATCTGTTGTAACTCAGATACAAGACGCGTCACAACGGTAGTCTTACCTGTTTTACGTTTTGATGCGACCACACTAATTAAAGGTACGCGACGAAATTCATTTTCGGCTAAAGCTCGAGCCCATTGATAATCTTCAAATCGGTTTACATTTCGCAATGCATGATTCTGATCCTGTGCATCAACTAATTCCACGGCTCCGATTATATCGACAGCATGATGTAAAGAGACATCATCTCCGGCGATAACGGACTGCAATAAAGGTGCAATAGACGGTCTGTATATGCCCGCCATAGGCTCACGTTGACCGCTACAGCCGATCGGAACAATGGCATTCCAATTATCTTCGTCGAGGTCATACAGCCATTCATAATATAAAGATACATCCATAAACGGCATGTCTACAGCCATCACCGCATAGGCAGGGCTCGCCCCGACGGACAAGGCACTATAAAGACCGCCCAACGGACCGCAGCGCCCCACAGAATCCCGAACAATAGAAACTTTTTCTTTTTCATTGTTCGATAACGTGTCGATGATATGAGTTTGAATGGCAAGTCCTAATCGATCATCATCACCGACGGAAATTATGATATCTTTCACATCCGCATCTAACCCTTTGCGCAAAGCATGTGAAATGAGACTTTCACCATTAACCCACGGTAACAAAGCCTTAGGTCGCCCCATCCTCGTACTCAAACCGCCGGCTAAAATAATTAAACCTAACTCACTCACGACGTTTTAACCCTCGTTTTACCCCTTGGTATATAAACAATAAAACAACGATATTGATGATACCGTCCGGCACCATATAGGATGCATTGTATACCATGGAATACATCCATGGATTCTGCCCTTGTGGCGCATAGCTGGCAAATACGACAGCACCGCTCGTAACCGATGCCACCCAGCGCAATGCGATAGCCGCGACGGAACCGCTGATGAGACCTGTAAAAGAATCCTTAAAATAACCGCATACACCGATGGCACCGTAAGCAACCACATAATCCAAAATAATACTCAAATAATGCACAGATGACTTGAATCCCAAAATAAAATGCAAAATACCGTACACGACGCCGGCAAAGATACCTCGCGCCCCGCCCCAGCGATACGCAAAAATCATGAGCGGTACCAAGGACGCAGCCTTTATGGAGCCCCCTTGAGGCATGTGGAAAATCGTAATAAATGATAAGACTTGCGCAATGGCGATAGCTACACCGGCTTCGGCAAGCATACGCGTTTTAGACTGACCCATCTGTATCGACCTCCTATGTAAAGTGAACTTATTAACAGCATTAAATACAGTCTATCTGTATTGTACTACAGAATTCAAGCTACACCAATCAAATATTCGGAATGTATTGAAAATTTTCCGCCTCTCTTGTATAATGGTACAGGTTCATTATGTAGTAACTCGAAGGAGATATAGAAACTATGATCAATACAACGAACATCTTTGATTATGAAGACGTGCAACTGATTCCTAATAAATGTATTGTCAACAGTCGTAGCGAGTGTGACACACATGTTAAATTGGGTAATCGCACCTTCAAATTACCTGTAGTTCCTGCTAACATGCAGACTATCATCGACGAAGCGTTGGCTGAAAAATTAGCACGTGAAGGTTATTTCTATATCATGCATCGTTTCCACCCTGAACGTCGTATGGACTTTGTAAAACGCATGCACGACCTAAAACTATATTCTTCCATCTCTATCGGTGTAAAAAAGGAAGAGTTCGCCTTAGTTGACGCGTTCAAACAAGCAAATTTGACACCCGATTACATCACAATCGATATTGCACACGGTCATTCCAATGCAGTTATTGATATGATTCAATACATTAAAAAGAACTTGCCGAATACATTTGTTATCGCCGGTAATGTAGGAACCCCGGAAGCGGTACGCGAACTTGAAAACGCTGGTGCTGATGCGACAAAGGTAGGCATCGGTCCCGGTAAGGTCTGCATTACTAAACTAAAAACCGGCTTCGGTACCGGCGGCTGGCAGCTGGCAGCGGTGCGCTGGTGTGCGAAAGCGGCCACAAAACCTATAATCGCTGACGGCGGTATCCGCGACCACGGCGACATTGCAAAATCCATCCGCTTCGGTGCCACCATGGTTATGATCGGCTCCCTCTTTGCAGGTCACGAAGAATCCCCCGGTGAAGAAAAAATTGTTGACGGTCAAGCCGTAAAAGAATACTTCGGCTCCGCCTCCGAGTTTCAAAAAGGGGAACGCAAAAACGTGGAAGGCAAAAAAATCTTCATTCCTTCTAAAGGATCCATTTTCGATACATTAACTGAAATGGAACAGGATTTACAATCCGCAATCTCCTATGCCGGCGGCACAACCTTACAGGCGATTCGAAAAGTAGATTATGTACTTGTTAAGAACTCCATCTTTAACGGCGATCGCTAATTAAATAAAAGATAAAAAAAAGAAAACCATAAGTCCTCGACACTAGCTTTATCGAAGCTCGTCCGGGACTTATGGTTTTTATTTTGTATTACCTAATGTTTATGGTATCTAATACTTATTTGTTCTTAATCGTATTAAATTAGTTGATAATATTAAATCACGTATGCCTTAATGCTATTAAGCCGATAAACTACATTTCGGTCTCTTCCGCTTTGTTCATCAAAATATATGCGTACTTTCCGATAGCCGCACTCACCACAAGTAAGCAGGTAAGCACGATGAAAGCCACAGTAAGGCTCGTTCCATGAGCGATAAACCCGATTAATGCAGGGCCCATCAAAATCCCCATATAACCGAGCATGGTCGATGTCGCCACCGCCTGCGTCATAGGAATAAGATTCTGTTCCCCCATTGCGGAGAACAAATTTGGTACAATCATCGCTAAGGAGATACCTAAGAGTAAATAGGTATACATGGATGCATGCCCCGGCAATACGACGATGAGCCCCATTGCAACAGCACCTAACAAGTACCCGCCTACCACAACCTGTTTAGAGGATAAATGCTTACCAAGAGTGTTGCCGAGCAACCGGCCGATACACATGGTGCCATTAAAGAACATAACCCCCATTACGGCTTCCTGGATAAGAATTCCTTTATCTTCATGAAGATATAACGCACTCCAGTCCCCTACTGCGCCTTCCACCAAATACGACACGAAACATAAAAGGCCGAAAATAATCGCAATAGGATGAAACGATAAAGGACTTTTAAATTTCTTTACCGTTTTTGCATTTGGATCGGTTCCAAATGACAACATAAAACGACTGATAACAACAATAGCGATGAACAATATGATGAGTAGTCCCCAGATACTTTTATCAACAGGCAAAGATAACATTTTTAAAAGCACAAGGAGCACGCCGGCCCCGGCAAAACCGCCGAGACTCCATCCGCCGTGATAAGCGCCCATCAAATGTTTTTTGCTCACCTTTTCCGTGAGAATCGCCTGCAAATTAGCGGACGAACTGCTGAGCCCTACGCCGATACCGAAGAAAAATAACGCCACCGTCGTTTCAAAAATGGTGGAACACATAATCACGACGGCAAGTGACAACATACCGATAAAGCTGCCGGTAAGCACCGTCTTCTTGCAACCCAAAGTTTCTACCATTTTACCCGCTACGGCCATAGACACACAAGAACCTACACCGAGCAACAAAATCATAGAACCCAATACATCCTCACCGATGCCGAGCTTCGCCTTTAAGTAAGGCACAAAACCGGCCCATAAGGCTGTATACATACCGGAGATAAAAAACGCCCCGAAAGCACCGCGGATATTTGCTCTTGAAATAGAAACTTGATCGTTCATTGCATCCTTTCTGGCTTCTAGAACCGTCCGGCAAAGGAAGGTCCTTTTTATCCGCAAGACACGAAAACATACGCCATGCAGGAAACCATTTTAACTACAATATGATTAATATTGGAATATAATAAACATCTTTACGGAAAATGTAAAGAGGTTTATTTTTTACTATCAACCAAACTATTTATTCCGCTGTAACCACGCAATCGCATATTCCGCATACACTGCGGATGCCGCGGACAGTACGGAGTCATCCATATTGAATCGATTGTTATGATGATCGTAAACGGCGTCTACATCAGGATTTTGAATGCCAATAAATGCAAAGCATCCCGGCTTTTCCTGTAAATACCACGCAAAGTCTTCTCCGGGCATAACTTTACGCATTTTCGACAGTTTATCCGCACCGAGCGTATCGATAACCACCTGTTCAGCAAGGGCGCTACAGCTTTCATCATTAATCGTCGGGGGAACGCGTTTTTCATAAGTTAACGTCGCCAACGCACCATAAGCAAGGGCCGTATGTTCCACGATTTGACGCATCCGGTGGACGATATACTCCTCCTGACGGGGATCAAAGAAGCGAACGGTTCCGCCCATTGTAGCCTCGCCGGGAATCACATTCCATTCCGAACCGGAATGAATATTTCCGATTGTGACCACTACGGAATCAAGGGCGCTTACATTACGGGATACGACCGTTTGCAGATTCAGAACGATAGCACTGGCCACAACCACCGCATCAACGGCCTGGTGCGGCTGAGCTCCATGACCTTGTTTTCCCTTTACATTAATAGAAAACAGGCTGCTCGCCGCCATGCGTTCCCCCGCTTCAACAGATACGAGACCGGCTGGCAAATCAATCCATACATGACCGCCGAAAATGGCGTCAATTTTTTCAAACCAGTCACCGAATTTAATAAATTCCGGTGCGCCACCGCCGGTCTCTTCAGCCGGTTGGAATACGAGGTATACATCCCCCTCCAAACGATCCTTCATCTGCATCAGCATTTTGGCCGCCCCCAAGAGAATCGCCATATGCCCGTCATGACCGCACGCATGCATCTTGCCGTCTACTTCGGATTTATATTCGGATGTATTATGCTCCTGCACAGGTAGCGCATCAATATCGGCACGCAAACCTATCGCCTTGCCCGGTTTAGCCCCGCGAATGATACCGATGAGCCCCGTCTTGCGCACGTCATCAACATGCACCTCAACACCCATAGACTCCAATTCTTTAGCCAAGGCCTTCGTCGTTTCAAATTCTTCATTACTTAGTTCCGGATGCTTGTGAAAGTACCGTCTCCATTCCTGTACATAGGTTTTATATTGTTCAATCAAATCACGGCTATGCATATTCTATCTCTTTCTATATTAATTCCCTATTTTCCCTTTTTATCAGGAATAAAAGGCATAACGTAAAAGAAAACGGCAGGCATAAACCTGTCGTTTTCTAATTTCTTATCGGTTGCGCAATACCGCCTGTACCGCAAAGGATACAACAGCTGTGGCCGCTGCTACAGCAGCTGTAATTTTTAATGTAGTACAAACTTCGTCTTTGGTCGGTTTTGCTTTGCTTGCAATATCCAATGTTTTGGCTACTGCAGGCACTAGTACATCATTGCGTAAGGATTCTGTATTCATGATAGTCCTCCATTCATTATATTTCTTTTAGAGTATCACGAATATTGTATAAAGTCTACAATGTTTATTTTCTCTACACGGTTTATTCACTTAGACTTTCAATAACATCAGCCACAACCGCAACCGCCTTTTCCAGCTGCTCTTGAGGAATATTAAGAGCCGGCAATAGACGGACCTTATTTTTCGCTGAAAGTACGACAACCCCTCGCTCTAAACATTTCAGGATTACATCCTTCACATCGACGGTCGTTTCGATACCGAGCATCAAGCCCATACCGCTGACATCGACAATTCCCGGTTTTCCCGCCAATGCGGATTTTACATAATCTCCTTTAGCTTTCACGGTTTTGAGAAATTCCGGCGTCAATCGACTGATAATGGTATTCCCGGCCGCCGCACAGATAGGATTGCCGCCGAACGTAGTGGCATGAGCGCCGGCAGTGAGTACATATTGCGTTTTTTCATTAAACAAGGTAGCCCCCATCGGCAGACCGCCGGCAAGTCCCTTAGCGGTAGACACGATATCCGGCTCAATGCCAAACTGCTCATACGCATACAAGGTGCCTGTCCGTCCGTTCCCCGTTTGCACCTCGTCGATTAGAACCAGTTGATCGTGCTCATGGGCATATTTTGTAACGGCTTGCACAAATTCCGCATCAAGCGGCATAACCCCGCCCTCCCCTTGAATCGGTTCCATCATGATGGCGCATACATTCGGGTTTGATAATACCTCCAGCGCCGCCTCTATATCGTTGGCAGGTGTATGAACGAAACCTTCCGTAAAAGGAAAGAAATGCTGATGAAATACATCTTGTCCCGTAGCGGATAATGTCGTTACGGTACGACCGTGAAAGCTGTTGACGAGCGTGACGATTACATTTCGACCGTCTCCATATGTATCATGACTGTACTTACGAGCCGCCTTGATGGCGCATTCATTGGATTCCGCTCCGGAGTTGGAGAAAAACACCTTCTTCATACCCGTTTTTGCACATAACTGTTTAGCCAATTCGATTTGCGGTAATGTGTGATATAAATTCGATACATGATTAAGGGCATGAGCCTGCTTCGTCACCGCATCGGACCACTCTTCATCATCGACACCGAATGCGGTAACGCCGATACCGGATCCCAGATCAATATACTCCTTACCGTTGACGTCCCACAATAAAGAGCCTTTCCCTTTTTCAAAACATACATTGAAACGGCCATACGTATTGGCTATATATTCCTTATCCTGTTTTTCAAAATCTGTTGTATTATTCATCATATCCTCCAATCGTACGATCCTTATCGATACCTGTTATCCTATAAACCACTTATCGGATATACGCCTATATCACACAGAATAATAACCTTACCGAAAATATGTTAGCCGGCTACAAACATCGTGCCAAGGCCTTCATCCGTCAACAATTCAATCAAGATAGCATGCGGTATTTCTCCGTTGATAATAAATACTTTTTGAGCCCCCGCTTCAATGGCCTCTAAGCAACAGTCCACCTTCGGAATCATACCGCCGGCGATAATGCCGTCCGCTTTGAGCTGAGCCGCTTCCGACACGGTTATCTTTGAAATCAGCGATGACGGGTCATTTACATCACGCAAAACACCGTCAATATTGGTCATGGCAACCATCGTCTCCGCTTTAAGAGCCCCTGCAACTTTTGCGGCTACCGTATCTGCATTGATATTATAGGTCTTACCGTCCTTCCCCATCCCGATAGAAGATATGACAGGAATATATCCCTTGCTGATAACATCGTCGATAACTGTCGTGTCGATATAATCTATGGCCCCTACATAACCGAGTGTTTCATCCTGTTGGTGCACCTGAATCATGTTGCCGTCCACACCGCAAAGGCCGATGGCCTTGCCGCCGAGATCCACAAGATCCGCCACAAGGCTTTTATTCACCTTGCCCGCCAAGACCATTTGCACCACATCCATAGTCGGTTCATCGGTAACGCGTAAACCATTTGAAAAATGAGATTCTATGTTCATAGCATCTAATGTGCTGTTGATGGCAGGACCGCCTCCGTGGACGAGAACAACTTTCACCCCCACTAATTGAAGCAACAGCAAATCCTTCATAACGGATTTTTTCAACGCCTCATCGGTCATGGCATTGCCGCCGTACTTAACGACAACATATTGATCTGTATATTGTTTGATATATGGAACGGCCGCCGTCAAAATATGCGCCCGCATCGCATTTGTTACATTATTCATGATGTCCCCTCTAGCCTAATTCCAATCCGGTTTCCTCCGGTAAGCCTAACGCGATATTCATGCATTGAACGGCTGCACCCGACGCACCTTTACCTAAATTATCGAAAATCGCATGAACCATGATGCGGTCGTCATTACCCGTCACATGGATTTTCATGCTGTCCGTATTACTCATCTGATTGGCGTTGAGCATACCGCTATTGCTATTTTCATCAAATGGCGCCACGTTTACGATGACGCTGTCCTTGTAAAATTCTTCCAATGTATGTTGTACCGTAGCGATACTGATAGGGTTTTGACATAATCGACTGTGAATACCGACGGTAACCTCCATCCCCGAATAATAATCGTCAACGATAGGCATAAAAATCGGAGCCTCACTGAGACCGCACATATGCTGCACCTCCGGCAAATGCTTATGCTGTTGTCCCAGGCCATATTGACGTGGCGCATATAGAAAATAATCCTTCGGTTCGCTCTCATATTGACTGATCATTTTCTTACCGCCGCCGCTATATCCCGTTAGTGATGTAACGGTAAACGGATAATCAGTCGGTACAAGTCCTGACTTTACAAGCGGTGCGATACAGGCGATCATGCCGCTCGCATGACATCCGGGATTTGCGATATGCTTTTCTGTAGCAATCGCTGTTTTGTAGCTTTCACCAAGTTCAGGAAAACCGTAGGCCCAATCCGCATCCGTTCTGAAAGCCGTCGATGTATCGATAACCTTACACGACAGGTCACCGATGGCCGCCATAATTTCCTTGGATGCCGCATCCGGCAAACAAAGAAATACGATATCTGCATTCTTAGCCACCGCTTTGATAGCTTCAATATTTTTACGATCCTCATCGGCGGTAGCCAATAATTCAATATCTTTTCTGTCGGACAACCGTTCATGAATCCGGAGCCCCGTGGTCCCTTCATGACCGACGATAAATACCTTATACGATGCCATACTACACCTCAATTCTCACCTCTATACCGGTGATCAAACCTGCTCTTTCTTAACGGCACTCTCTGCCATACTGAACAAATGAACAAACTATACTCATAATCACTTAAAGCAAAGAAATTATTTCATTGGATAGTCGCCGAATGTGGCAACCATAACCGCCTTAATCGTGTGAAGGCGATTTTCCGCCTCTTGGAACGCAAGAGAGTTAGGACCTTCAAAGACTTCTTCCGTCACCTCGATACCGTTCATGCCGAATCGTTCAAAGATATCGTGACCGACCTGTGTTTCCGTATTGTGGAACGCCGGTAAGCAGTGACAGAACTTAACATTTAGATTTCCCGTCAGTTCCAGCATCTTTGCATTTACCTGATACGGTTTAAATGTATTGATACGTTCCTCCCACATATCGTAAGTGTCGCCCATCGTCACCCATACGCCGGTATAGATAACATCTAAGCCTTTAACGCCGCTTGTCACATCATCCGTAACGGTAATGGTGGCACCGGTCTCCTTCGCCACCTTGAGGCATTCTTCATAGAACGGTCCGGCCGGCCAGAATTTTTTAGGTCCGATCAGTCTGAAATCCATCCCCATTTTTACGGCGCCGCTCATCAGGGCATTGCACATATTGGATTGGCCATGTCCTACATAGGCAAAGGAAATTTCATTCAACGGTTTATCCATATTCTCCTGTAAGGTCAAGAAATTTGCCAAGGTCTGTGTGGGATGATCCATATCGGTAAGACCGTTCCACACAGGCACACCGGAATAATCCGCCAATGTATCTACATCATCTTGCGCAAATCCTCTGAATTCGATGGCATCATACATGGATCCCAATACACGAGCCGTATCCTTTAAGGACTCCTTTTTATTCATCTGAGATCCGCTTGGTCCGAGGTACGTCGTATACGCCCCCTGATCTGCAGCCCCGACTTCAAAGGCACAACGAGTCCGTGTAGAATCCTTTTCAAAGATAAGAACGAAATTTTTACCGTTTAATGTCTTTACCTCCGTCCCCGCTTTTTTATCCGCCTTAAGTTGCGCCGCAAGTTTTAGAAAGTACTTGATTTCATCCGGTGTATACTGAAGCATTGTTTTAAATGATTGATTCTGTAAACTTTTCATAATAACCTCTTATTTCTCCTGTAATAACTCCGCCGCTATGCCGGCCATCATCGTAATTCCCGGTTCCAGTATGCTTTCATCGATGGTGAAAGCTGCATTATGTAGGGCCGGATTACCTTCAAATCCCGTTCCCAACCAGAGGAAGGCCCCTTTGATTTTATTGAGATATGCGGAAAAATCTTCCGCCGCCATCGACGGAAATTCCGGATGCACCACAGAATCCTTGCCGAGATAAGTTTCAACGATATGTGTGGCATAGTCAATAGCATCCGCATCATTGATTGTCGCCCCATGTCCACGACGATATTCCAATGTGCTGGCTGTGCCGAACATCATGTCGAGGGCTTTGAGACTTTCACCGAGGCGACGTTCAATGTAGTCGCGTTTCGCTGGGTCATAGGTTCTGCAGGTTCCCTCCAGATATGCATCTCCGGATCCCACATTATATCGATCACCGGAGTTAAAGACACCGATTGTACATACGAGATTGTCCATCGGATTGGTTTCACGAGCCACCATGGACTCTACATTGACAATCCAGTTCGCCGCGGCCACAATGGCATCAATACCGTTGTGCGGCTCGGCGCCGTGAGTCGCCTTCCCCTTGATATGGACGAGGAATCGATCCGACGCGGCCATGAGATTACCTTTCTTAAGCCCCACCGTCCCCACCGGCAGCTGAGGCCATACATGAAGCCCGTAAATCTCGTCCACATCATCCAAAACACCGGAGTCCACAATACCTTGTGCCCCTTTAATAAGTGCTTCCTCCTCCGCGGGCTGGAATACGAGTTTCACTGTTCCGTGCAGTTGATCCTTGACGGATTGCAGAATGGCTGCCGCTCCTAAAAGAATAGCCATGTGGCTGTCATGGCCGCATGCATGCATAACACCGGAATTCTCAGATGCAAAAGGCAACCCCGTTACCTCCGTGATAGGCAATGCATCCATATCCGCCCGAAGTCCCACTACAGGACCATCAAAGGCCCCCTTAATCTCGCCGATGACTGCATATTTATATACATCCGCTTTAAAAGGGATGCCTAAATCCGTCAATACGCTCTGAATAAATTCAGATGTTTTCTTTTCTTCACCGGATAGTTCCGGATGACGATGAATATGTCGGCGCCATGCCACAACTTGTTCTTTATATTGAGAAGCATATTGTTTAATTAAATCTTGTAGTGTATGCATGACGATTTCTCCTTTTCCGTAAAATATACAGAACCTATTAGTTTATACATAATTTTTGTATTTTTATAATCTATGTACGTATTATAATCCCATATTTTTCATTGCGCAAGTATTTATACACCAATAATGTATTTTTATTTGTAATTATACATATCGCATTTTGTAATACCCATATAATCGACTCGAACAAAATATGTCGAAACACATGAAACAATACTATTACAATGAAGCGCCCTTTCTATACTGTCAATGTAATAGAGTCATAACATAAACAGCACACAAAAAGGCACCTTCCACGGAAGATGCCTTAGTATTGTAAAATCTGACATATTAAATTATATTTTACCGTATACATCATATATCACCATTAAATATGATAATATATTAAGTATACTTATACATGATTTATTTTTCTAAAGTCGTTTCGTCCAACAATGTTCCGTCAGGCAAGAACGACTTGATCATTAACGAATGTTTTGTCACCGTCATAGACATATAATTATCCGTTTCCGGTTGCGGCGCCACATATACATCCAGAGGATGTCGTACCCATAACCCAGGATACCGCACATCACCGGCAACGCCCGTAATAATATAAAGAGGGCCCGACGCATCTCGATCAAAATTACGTACATGACCGCGATTGCGATAGGTATGTAAATGAGCCGACAGCACAAGATCCACATTAAATTCATCAAAGATAGGCATAAACAATACCCCTTCCTCGCTAAATCCGGAAGCGCGACTGGCCCCTTCGCGATTAACCGCATATTGGAACGGGTCACGATGCATGAGCACTACAGTCCATTTCCTGGTATTAGACGCTAAGTCCTGCCGCAGCCATTCGACCTGCACATCATATAAATCAGGATGATGTACATCGTGATTGTCCTCATGGTTACTTTCATACAATTGCGTATCCAGTACGACATAATGAACATCGCCATAATCATAAGAATAATAACGACGATTAAATATATCATTCCCGTTACCCGGCACATCAAAATAATTCAGATACGCCCGAGGTTCACGCATTTTCCAATCTACGGTATACATTTCATGATTTCCCAATAACGGCGACAACGGAATTCGTGTGCTAAGAAGTGCAACAGAATTTAGCCATGCGCGCCATTGTGACGCCTCTTCACCGTTATCCACAAGGTCCCCCATGCTGATATACATAGCCGCCTCAGGGTTACGTTGAGCCGAATCTTTGACGATTTGATTCCATCCGGAATAATCAGCGGACTGCGAATCCGGATATATGAGCACCTCATATTCATCGGCGCCCGCCGTTTTCAAGAGGTACCATTCGCTGCGTCGATCCGTTCCATATCCGACACGATATTCATACTCGGTATCCGGTGCGAGTCCGGTTAATGTCGTCTCATGAATATATGTGCTTGTCCCATCGTCCGTGAAAGCCTTGCTCGATGCATTCTGACTCATAAGACCTGTTGCGGATGTATCACCACGCTTACGATATTCAACTACCGCATCAGATTCATCATTATCCGACTGCCACATGATAGTTCTGGCAACACTGTTGTCTTTGGCAACGATCTGACGAATATAACGCCCTTCTGATGCCAACAGCGGTTTAATCTCCTGCCCGGTAGCAACCGCCATTCCACGCTCAAGAAAGGAGCCGAAAGCATCACGATACTCATAAGCACCAAAGAATAGAGCCGCAACAACACCTCCGATACCTATTATTTTTAATAAATCCTTTTTATCCATATACCCTCATTTTTATATTCTAAATACATGGCCTTATTGTACAAATTAAAGTTGACTTTAAGTCAATATATAATTTTTATCACCTTATATGCAATGTGTTCAAGTATAATACATTTGTGACAAAAGAATAAAAAATAAGAAGATTCTCTGTTATAATGAAGTCGCTAAACCAATCGTTATAAACAAGGAGAATCTTCTTATGAAATCTATTATAACTGAAGAACTAAGACTTCGTAAACGGGCATATGAATATGCAATAAAATATAACAATAATGCTGAAGCAGCGCGTCGGTATCATACAAGCCGACAACAAATTCAACGTTGAAGAAAGCGGTATGATGGAACAATAGATTTGTTACGTCCACATAGTAGGAGACCGCATAGTCATGCTAATCAACATACAGCAACAGAGCTGGAGTTGATTCGTAGAGTGAATTCGAAGTTCCGTCACGAAGGACTGGCACAGGTATATGTAGAAGCTCGAAAACGAGGCTATACACGTTCGTACGGAGCCATGTGCAGGCAGATACGTCTTCATACACCTAAGGTATCTAAAAAGAAGACCTATTCCAAAAGTAAGTGGAGACCGGATGTAGTCACCTATCCGGGTGAAAAGGTTCAAATCGACATAAAATATGTACCCAATGAATGTTTGAAGTTTCATACGCATGGTATTAGTTACTATCAAATCACAGCTATTGATGAATACTTCAGAAAAAGAATTTTATCCATCGTTGATGAAAAGAGTGTTACTAATACGAGCCGATTTTTACTGGATTTAGAAACTCGTATGGGTTTTAAAATAGCGATTATACAAACGGATAACGGTCGCGAATTCACAAACTGGAATGGTAGTGAGAAGCGGTGTCTGTTCGACGAGGTATTAAAACAGCTCAGTGTCGATCATAAGCTAACAAGACCATTTTCCCCATGGCAAAATGGGAAAGTAGAGCGTAGTCACAAGGTTGATGGAGAGCGTTTTTATAATAGAACGTTTACTAGTGTGGATGAGTTAGTGAAGGCCCATCGACGCTATAATAGTCGTTATAACAATATAGCGCAAAAGGTATTAGGCTTTAAGTCACCCAATGAAGTTGTAACAGAGTATTTCTTATCTCATGCTGCATAGGCTGTGTCACAAATGTTTGACTACTCTAGATAATTTTTATCACCTTATATGCAATGCCCATATAAAACAAAGGGAGGCTATGCCTCCTCTTATTTTTCATAATACTGTTTCATCTGTGTATAGCCGTTTACAATGACTTCAATTTCACCGGTGCGAGGATGGAAAATTAATCCGTGAATGGGGACATCTTTAGGAATAAGAGGGTTAACTCGCAGTTCGTCTACCGTGTCCTCCACATTTTCCGCAGGCTGCGTGAATCCGTCCGCCCAACGTTTCATTTCCCGCTTTACCATATGAATTGCTTCCGGTGCGATACCGCGAGCCAACATCTTTTCTGTTAAATTCTTCGCCGTCGTCTTGGACATGCCGCATTCATGATGCCCGATGATAAAGATTTCATTAACATCGAGTTCATAGATACATACCAGTAAGCTGCGGACAACGCCATCAAAAGGACCTGTAATACAGTTGCCCGCTGTCTTTACAATCTTGGCTTCCCCACGACCGATGTCCATGGAGTCTTCCAAAAAATTTACAAGACGTGTATCCATACATGTGACAATGGCCATCTGACGACTCGGCATCTTACTGCATTTTGTATCAGTCTCTACATAACCCGTATTTTGATCCTCCACATATTCTCTATTATGGGCTAAAATATCATCCAGTAAACTCATAGTACCTCCTATAATAAAAGATTAGGGTTTATGATCAATCAACGGTCAGGCGTAGACAATGCCTCGATAGCGACACTGCCGCCGCGAACGACTTCAATACGATTGACAAACATATCCTTAAACAGTGCAATCATATCATTATTCTTAGATACGGTCTTTACACACTGTACGAGGACGGATTTACGACTATAGTCTACAACAAGCAGATCAAAGGTACGGGCGATGCGGAAAATCTCCTGCTTATCCGCTTCCTTACAGCTGTTCACTTTGATAAACAATAACTCCCTCTTCGTAATCGCCATATCCGTAAAGTCGATAACCTTGATAACCTCTACACTACGATTCAGTTGCTTAATGATTTGTTCATATGTCAAATCATCACAGGTAAGATCAATTGTCATTCGAGACATCGTCGGATCTTCGGTTTCCCCTACGGTCAATGTGTCAAGATTATAATTCTTACCGGCGAAGAGGCCTGAGATTTTAGCTAACACGCCGATCTGGTTTTCCACATACGCCGAAATACAGCGCTTTTTCATATGTAATTCCATAGCCCCTCCTATTTTCTATCCTTCAATAACATATCGCTCAGAGATTTCCCTGCCGGCACCATAGGCAGAACGTTGAGTTCCGTAGGAATGATAAATTCCAATAAGGTCGGACCTTCTTTGAAAGTATCCGCCAAAAGGAATCCCTTTCCCATATCTTCAACCTTTGTAATGCGCATTGCCTTAGCCCCATAAGCTTCAGCCAGTTTCACAAAATTCGGTACATATTCAAACTCGTCATTATCGATCATGCTACGTGTAACAATAGCGCTTTCATCCATCAACAAATTTGTACAGGCATACCGTTTATCATAAAATAACTGCTGCCATTGGCGCACATTGCCGAGATAACCGTTATTAAGCACGATAAGCGTCATCGGCAAGTGATAATGCATAGCCGTAGCAAATTCTTGAATGTTCATTTGCACACCGCCATCACCGCAGATGGAGAAAACACGTCGGTCCGGATTTCCCAGCTGAGCCCCCAGTGCAGCAGGGAAGCCATACCCCATCGTACCGAGACCGCCGGATGTCAATAATTGACGACCGCCTTTTAACTCTAAAAATTGAGTTGTCCATAATTGGTTCTGACCCACATCGGTCGCTACAATAGGGCAATCATAGTGATTATTGATATAATCTATGACGATTTGAGGTGTTAAGCCCTCTTCATCGGCTTGTGTAACAGGTCGCTCCTCTTTCAGTTTCTGCAATTGTTTAGACCATTCACCGAGGTCATGAGGCTCAATATATTCCAATAGTTTCTCAATCGCCAGTTTCGCATCGGCTACAACGGGAATATCCACCTTAATATTTTTAGAAATCGATGCCGCATCAACATCAATATGAATAATCTTACAGTTTTGAGCAAATGTACTCAATTTACCCGTAATACGATCATTGAAACGGGTGCCGATTGAAATCATCACGTCACAATCCGTAAGAGCCACATTGGGAGCATATCCACCATGAATGCCCACATTGCCAAGGTATAGAGGATGTCGCGAATCGATAGCCCCTTTCCCCATTAAGGTAGTGACCACGGGAATACCCGTTTTTTCAACAAGCGCCATCATAAGTTCATTGGCACCGCTGATGTTGACCCCGCCGCCCAACAGGAACAGAGGACGCTTTGCCTTTTCGATAACGGAGCAGGCCTTCTTGATTTGTCCGACATGGACCGTCGTATTCGGTTTATAGCTACGAATATTAACTTCTGTCGGATATTCATCGGACCCCATTGCTTTTTGAATATTTTTAGGCATATCCACTACAACCGGTCCCGGTCTACCTGTACGAGCTATATAAAACGCTTCTTTCAAAATACGTCCCAAATCCTTGCGGTCGCGAACGGTTACCGCATATTTACACACATTACGCACGATACCGACCGTATCGACCTCCTGAAAGGCATCATTTCCCATGAGACTCAAGTCCACTTGTCCCGTAATACAAACGAGAGGCACACTGTCCGCATACGCCGTTGCAATCCCCGTTACAAGATTGGTCGCGCCCGGTCCGGAAGTCACCATACAGACTCCCACCTTACCGGTGCTACGCGCATAACCATCCGCCGCATGAGCCAAGGCCTGTTCATGACGTGGCAATACAACTTTCACCGTATCCTGTTTGTACAACTCATCCATTATATCGATAGTCGCCGCCCCGGGATAGTTAAATAAAATCTCCACCTGCTCCTCCTGAAGCGCTTTCACCAAGTATGCCGCACCGGAAATCATAAGAGCCTCCTCATCTGCTTATAATATATGTACTCAATTAATATCCACATTCAATACATTTAAAAAATTGAATGTTGTATGTAGATATGATATACTCAATAATATATCATATCTTGTGGTGTGTGAGTATGTCATTAATCTCAATTTATATAAGTATATTAATGTTATTTTTGAAAGGACGGTATACTATGAAAGAAATCCTGGGCTTCCACTTGAACGGTTGCCCTTATTGTAAAAATGCATTCCGCGCCGTCGATGAACTCGTTGCGGAAAATCCTAAATACGCTGATATCCACATCAACTGGGTTGAAGATCAGGATGCCCATGAATTATTCAAAACGCATCCTTACGAATACTATCCGAACTTGTGGTTCGACCTCGACAAACAATACGAGGCTCAACCGGGCGAAAGCTACGAACAGACAAAAACATTAATTAAAGCGGTGCTTGATAAGGCATTGGCATAAAGAAAAGCTGTAACTTCAAATTACTTGAGGTTACAGCTTTTTATGTACAATAAATCTGCTTATCGCCTTATATACAATTAAAATCAACGCGATTTCTAGAGGAAAGCATAGAATATTTTTTATGAGTCGGCTCAAAAAGATGGCGGATACCGCTTTGTTATAAAATATCGTGAGCCACAATGTGTTCAGCACCAGATGTATACATACCGTAACAATCAGTTCCGGCAACAGAAGCCGTTTAAGCGTAACATCACGACCGTGCAGAAAATAACCATACACATAGCCCACCAGAAACTCGGACACAATAAAACCCGGAAAAAATACGCCGTGTCCGAATAAGGACATTCCGATAAAACAGGCAATCGCCGCCATAATGCCGGCGGCCATAGGCCCGTATAGAATACCGAATATGGCGGTCGATAAAAACCCAAATGTAATATGTATAAATGTGGTATGAATGGCGAAAATATAAGATAGTAAAACCGTCAAAGCTATAAATATACCGGTCTTTACAACCATATCAGTCTTCATGAGATGTGATACTCCTTTTCCTATCCTTCCACTCCAAATACATATGGCGAATCACCATAATCGGTGAGACGAATAACATACGCGGTCCGCCATAGCGCATGATTTCACGGATTTTTTCGCGATAGGTCGGCTCATAACAATGTGTTTTACAAACGCTGCAAAAAGTTTTACTGTCCATATGGGGGCATACGTCTATTCGGTGTTCCGCATACTGCCATACCTTTTGGCATTCTTCACACAAATCACCCTTCTGTGTATGATGTTTATTATGACAATAGATGGCAATGATTTGATGCATCGCCTTCAGCTCTAACTGACGTTTTTCATCAACAGTCATACGACCTCCTACTTAACAGACCAGGAAGCCCACGCCACCTTATCCACGGTTTTATTCTGAATCTTGTTATCCATAGCCAGCGGCTCTATGAGATTTCGTATTTCCGCCTTCATATCATCCATACTGCCCCAACCATTATTATGTAACCTCATCGTAAAATATTCAACCGCTTTATTGAGATCCATAACCTCAGTTTCAGGCACGGTTTTATATGTTACTTTCACATTATGCCCCATACTATGAATCGCCTCAAGACACTCCTTCATCTTTCCATCCCAGGGAAATGCATCACTGCCGAAAAAATGTTCCGATAACATATCCACCATTTCATCACTGCGTTCGCTGAAAGCAACCCACAAGCATTTATCCTGGCTCGCATCATGCATGGCACGGATATTTTCAACATCAAACATAATGGGGCAGAAAATGCTGTACGCCAAGTCAAAGGCCTTATCCCATTCTAATTTACGTCTCGTTTCATCAGACCACGGAGCAATATATAAGCTCAAGTCCAGACCTTCTTCATCGGCTAACTGCTTTGCACCGTTAATCATACCGTCCGATAAATCGATTCCCGTCGCGCTATATCCTTCACGTGCCAGTCCTAATGCATAATCACAGACACCACAGCCTACATCAAGTGTTCGACCGCCTGGCGCCGGCAATAATCGCTCCGCCCTCAAAAAATCAAGAAATGCGGTTACCTGCGCCTTGCGATCCTCACGGTTATGCATCTCCACAAAATAGTTGGACCGATTATTCCAAGCATCCTGCTCATCCTTCCACGCTTCGAGGGACACAGACACAGCCTGTATTTCATTTGCCATAATGACTCCTTTATATCTATATAGGATACTGACGATACGAGTCGTCCGCCATATCCGTTTACATACAACACAAAATTAATAGTTCTATATGCCTCGGTGTTCCGTCCGAATGTGTTCAGAATTTCATATAGATTATTCATTCTAATTGTACATCATTCTCAATGATTTTTGTGTTACTATAGTCACATCGGTTATGCAAATTTTATACAAATAAAAAAGCTCTCAGGCTGAACTGCATCTCAAAATTATGTCCAAATTTTAAGATGCAGTTCAATCTGAAAGCCTCTTGTTTCATCATGGTGCGCCTAGCAGGATTCGAACCTGCGCACCCGGTTCCGGAGACCGGTGCTCTATCCCCTGAGCTATAGGCGCATGAGTACCTAAAAATTATACCATATTACGCTATGGTTCGATAGTATAAAGTAAACTGAAGTATAGTCACCCAAACCGACCTGATTAACAATATGCTTCATAAAGCTCCGCCATCGTTGAGCGGCAGATATTTTCATGACAGATGAATAAAATTTTATCATAAAAATCTCGCTATTACACAAAAATCCTCTATAGCATACGCTATAGAGGACTCTTTTGCAATAACTAGAATTAACTTTCCCAATATTATTCAGGATCAATTATAAAAGACAATGCACTGAAGTATTTATTTTGTTCGCCCTTGGTTTGAGTCGGGAAGCCTACTTCCACGCCCACAACATTGAGGCCGTTAGCACTTACAGTAACGATAGCCTTACCATTTGCATCGGTTTTGCTTTCATTTGTAAGATCGTTCATTACATCTTTAATGAGCGGTGCATCAGCATATGGTTTACCTTCTTTAAGCACTTGAATTTCGTAGGTATCACCTTTTCTTAGCGTCAATGGATTCACGGATGGCACGATTTGAATGAAGGCATCTTTATTATTCAAAGGCTTCGCGCTTGCATTCCAGTAGTGCACATCATATTTGATAGCGTGTGTACTCTTAGTTGCACCGGGCACCTGTGTAATAGGTTTATGTACAGTCTTTCCGTCTTTATCCTTTGTCCAATAACCGTAATCAAAGTTCGTTACAGTTACACCAAGGTTGGACGGTTGTTCAATGGCTACATTTTTCTCATGTTTAATCACTTTCACAGGCATAACATTACCGTTTACATCATAACCGGTAATTCCTTTTACCATATCTGAAGTGTATGCATTATCTACAGGCCCTTCACCGAGGACAAGTACTTTTTCATCAGTGCGATTGGCAAAGAAAACGCCATGTGCATCGACAGTGGTTAATATGGAGCCCGCTGCAAGACCAACAGCAAACAAGGATGCAAGAATTTTTTTGTTCATTGGTGGACCCTCCTACAAACTAAAAATAATTTTCAATAAATATATTATCATTATACAGATTCATTTATTAAAGTTTCATGAAATCTTAATAACTTTCATAGACATATGACTATTAGCTATAATCATGTAGAATTATATATGAAAGTAATACTCAATTAGATAATTTTCATTGCTCTTTCTTCTGAAATTCAGCATATCTAAGCCGAACATAAAACAGCGGATAGTCGATACATACCGACTATCCGCTGTATAGATTCGGGAAAACTCGTATTTCCATGAATTTCAATCAATTATTTTTTGTTTTTTGCAGCCTTCGCACGAGCATTCCGGTCAAGAATCATCTTACGCATACGAATGCTTTCAGGTGTTACCTCAACGAGTTCATCATCATTGATCCACTCAAGAGCCTGCTCCAAGGAGAAGATACGAGGCGGCGTCAAGCGTACCGCTTCATCAGAGGAACTGGAACGCATGTTGGTAACGTGTTTTTTCTTACATGGATTAACATCCATATCAAGTTCACGCGTATTTTCACCGATAACTTGTCCTGCATACACGTCTTGGTTAGGGCCAACGAACAATGTACCGCGGTCTTGAACGGAGTTCAAACCATATGGTGTGGTTTCACCATTTTCAAATGCTACCAAAGCACCGCGTGTACGGGAAGGGATTTCACCCTTATATGGTGCATAGCCATGGAATACATGGTTCATAATACCATTACCTTTTGTAGCTGTTAAGAATTGGGCGCGGAAACCGATCAAGCCACGAGCCGGAACTACGAATTCCATGCGAAGATAACCAGCCAATTCAACCATGTTAGTCAACTCAGCTTTACGTTGACCGAGATTTTCCATTACAGTACCCATAAATTCCTGAGGTACATCGATGGTCAACGCTTCAAGCGGTTCACACAATTGATCGTTAATGGTTCTGAAGATTACACGAGGTTTTCCCACTTGTAATTCATAGCCTTCACGACGCATAGTTTCAATCAATACAGCCAAATGCAATTCGCCACGGCCGGATACTTTGAACGCATCTGCAGAATCAGTTTCTTCCACTTTCATGGATACGTTAGTTTCTACTTCGCGGAACAAACGATCACGCAAGTGACGGGATGTAACGAATTCACCTTCGCGGCCTGCAAATGGAGAGTTATTTACGGAGAACACCATGGACAATGTCGGTTCGTCAATGGAAATGGATGGCAACGCTTCAGGATTTTCAGCATCCGCTACTGTTTCGCCGATATTGATATCGTCGATACCGGCAAAGGCGATGATATCACCCATTTCAGCTTCGTCAGTTTCAACGCGATTCAAACCATTGTATGTATATACGCGGCCGATTTTCGCTTTACGAGTGCTTTCACCGTTCATGATGGCAACCTGTTGGTTAGTTTTCATTTTACCGCGTACTATACGACCTACGGCAATTTTACCGATGAAGTTATCGTAATCAAGTGTGGTCACCATGAATTGAAGAGGGCCTTCCATATCACCTTGCGGTGCAGGAATTTCGTCGATCAACGTTTTAAACAACGGTTCCATGTTTACGGCTTCGTCGTCCCAGTTGGTTTTGGAAACACCGGAACGGGCAGAGGCGTAAACCACAGGAAAGTCGAGTTGATCATCGTCAGCTTCAAGTTCCATAAATAATTCAAGAACTTCGTCCTCAACCTCTTTAACGCGTTGGTCAGGACGGTCAATTTTATTGATAACCACGATCGGCTTCAATTTCTGTTCTAAGGCTTTACGCAAAACATATTTAGTCTGAGGCATTGGACCTTCATAAGCGTCTACGAGAAGCAATACGCCGTCAACCATGTTAAGTACGCGTTCCACTTCACCGCCGAAATCAGCATGGCCCGGCGTATCAACGATGTTGATTTTAATACCGTCATGCATAACGGCCGTATTTTTGGACAAAATGGTAATACCGCGTTCACGTTCCAAATCATTGGAATCCATTACGCGTTCTGCTACCTTTTCATTTTCACGGAACACATGGCTTTGTTTTAATAATGCGTCCACCAAGGTTGTTTTACCATGGTCAACGTGGGCGATAATCGCTACATTACGAAGATTTTCGCGAATCATAAGATCCTCCCTTTAATTCCTTCAGTATATTCTATATCACATAGCCTCTGTGAAAGTAGCTATGCAGGTATATTCCCAAAAATTGGCAACAGTTAATTATAACTCACTATATCTATGAAAGTCAAAGAAGCTCTTTTGTTGTAGTCATTATAATTTCTACATTTGATTATACATTTAAGTCATCGTATAACGACAGAGATTATTTACCCCGCATGGCTCGCTCCGCGGATTTACGTAATAACGGTATTTGCTCATCCGTTAAATGAAAGCAGCATTTGGGAATCACCTTTTTAATAAGTTCCGCATCGGATGCTTTCAGAATATATTCCGGTTGTAGCAGCGGCTCTAATTCATCAAGTCCGGGATAATCCAACCCAATACTCCAATCATGGTCTACATTAAAAGGACATGCATCCTGACAGTTATCACAGCCTAATATCCACACCTCCAGCATATCATCTGTGACACCGTCCGGTAACTTACCATCACCGAATGTATTAATAAAAGATACACATGTTAACGGATTCATAGTAAACGGCGCAGATAAAGATTTTGTCTTACACCCCTGCTGACATAAGTCACAAGAATCCGGACACGGAGGTATCTCCGACTGCTGAATATATTCACAGGACTCATCAATTAAATAGGCTGCCAGTTCATAACAGGATCCTTTAGGTCCATAAAAGAAATTATTCTTCCGATAGATGCCTAAACCTGCTGCTACCGAAGCGGGCCGCAAAGGAATAATTCCGGCCGGTTTTGCCGTTTCACCGCCAATATATCGTATTCCCTTTTCACCAAGCCATGTTTCAAAAGATCGCCGCCGTTTGAACTCGTCACTGTGAGGAATATTTGATAAAGATAACAGCAGCCCTTTTGCATATCGTTTTCGAAGAGATAGGGGAAACTTATAGCTCCCATAATACTCCGTGCAAACTACGATTGAGTGAGCCCATGGATAATTTTCTTTTAGCTCTAAAAATGATTTAGTATGAGTATATATATCCTCACTTTCCGGAACCGCCTCAAGTCGTTGCGCCAGGCGGTCCTTATATGAATCCAATGCATCAATGGATATAATACCGCAATCATCAAAGCCGCATTCCAACGCTTTGTCATGAACCTGTTTTGCTGTTAGGGTCGTCATATCCTCGCCTCCTACTAAACAACATATCCATTTAAGAACAATTATGATCATAGATATTAACAATTACAATCATAGATACTATTGAAAAAAGACTTCCTACGAGTCCGTCTATCCAAACCATTGCAAAGATACAAAGACTCATAAGAAATCTTCTAATTATTATGTAGTCAGTCTTCCCCGATCATGCGCACTTCCGGCTCAAGATGTACACCATGTTCATCATATACACGACGCTGTACCTCCTGAATCAGATTAAGTACGTCCTTGGCGGTAGCTCTCCCCGTATTGATAACAAAGCCAGCATGCTTATGCGATACCTGTGCATCACCGACGGATAGCCCTTTAAGCCCCGTCTGTTCAATCAGAGTTCCTGCAAAATATCCCGGCGGACGTTTAAAAGTAGATCCGGCACTGGCAAACTCAAGCGGTTGTTTTGATTCGCGCTTTGCTGTCAATTCATCCATACGTGCCCTGATAGCAGCCTTATCGCCGGGTGTCAAGGTCATAACCACTTCACCGATTACCTCATGATTATCGTGAAAAATGCTATGCCGATAGGCAAAGTCCAAATGAGAGGCATCATATTCCTTAATGCGCCCTTCAAAATCTACAGCCCGCACCATCGTCACGACGTTACTCATTTCACCATCATAGGCTCCGGCATTCATAAATACGGCTCCACCCAGGGTTCCCGGAATTCCGATAGCAAATTCAAGACCGGTCAAACCATTTTTCCATGCGAATTCAGATGCATCTTTCAACATAAAACCGGACCCGATGCACAATGTATTTTCATTACAGTCCATGATTTGCATCATCTGACGCACGGATACAACGGCGCCGCGGATGCCGCCATCTTTCACCAAAATATTGGAACCGCAACCGATAACTGTAACAGGAACACACTGTTCATGAATCGTACGCAGTACAAAACTCAACTCCGCCATCGACGTAGGTTCTATAAAAAGATCAGCAGGTCCACCGATTTTAAAGGTCGTATGCTCACATAATAATTCCCGTTCACGCACACGTGTACCGGGGAGTCTCTCTAATAATGCAGCCTGCAATGTCTTAATGTTACTGTTGTTGCCCATGATCTAAAACCTTCATCCCCTCAGTGATTGGCTCGCTAATGATTTTATAGATATCGTTGGATACTTGACTCCAACGGACATGAGCTTGCAGGTAAACCTGTGCCGCTGTATTCACCTGAATTTGCGGCATCAATTCTTCCTGTTTTTTCAACAATTCTGCTTCTTCCGGTGCACCGGAGATTTTCGCATATTCCCATTGCATTTGTTGGGCCATGAAAGTTCTCACCAGCGCAGCCGCGGTCGCATCAGCCTGCACCGCCTCCTGCGCTTTCATCAACTCTTTGTACTCTTCGGATTCACGCATAGCATGCGCTAAATCATGAGCCTTATCGTAATTCATACTTACCTCCTAAAAACAACACTATATACAATAACCATTTATTTAGATTGAATCCAGTTTCCTTCCGCTTTCAAATCGGGGTAGTCCAACTGCCGCATGGCCTCGTAAGCGACAACAGCCACCGCATTGGATAAATTCAAAGATCGTGCCTCTTCAATCATAGGAATGCGAATACAGGATTCATCCTTTCCTTCCAGTAACGATTCAGGTAAACCACGAGTCTCCGGTCCAAAAACAAGCATATCTCCTAGTTCATATTTCACCTCAGAATGAGTATGTTTCGCCTTCGTCGTAGCATAAAAGAATCTGTGGTCAGGATATGTATCATATAATTCTTGAATATTCTCATGAATCTGTACATCCACCAAATGCCAATAATCGAGGCCGGCCCGTTTTACATGCTTGTCATCGACAGAAAATCCCAACGGCTTGATAAGGTGTAGGATCATATGATTTGCGGCGCATAAGCGCGCAATATTTCCTGTATTACCGGGAATTTCCGGTTCATATAATACAATTTCCAAAATATCCCTCTTATATAATTATTACTTCGAATGAAGAAAAAGTTTCTTCTAACATATAATTATATCATTATATGTAAACTACAGAGAAAAAATCGGTCCTCTTTGAGAAAACACACGGTTCAATAAATCCGTTATGTATTTAGTCCTCATAAAATGAGCCTTCTACGATTAACTTAATTGTAACATAGAAGGCTCATATATTTATTTGTCAGGTTGTCGTTTCTCTTCCAATTTCTGACCGTCTTTTTGTTGAGCTGCCGTCGTATCGGGACGCTCCTCCCGTTTGATATAATAACGACTGAATTTATCCACACGGCTCGTGGACGGCATATAGGCAACAGTTTCACCCTTCCGCCCTGCTACAGATTTGATATACTCCGCATCTGCTTTTTCTACTTCAGCCAATTTATCCTCCAACAGCTTCTCTATAATTTTCTGACGTTCCCCCGCCTTTTTATCCAGTGCTTTATACACATTACCGAACGGCTTTATAATCTTTAAATCATCACTCTGTAAGCATTCGATAGTGGAACCAATATTAATTCTTTCGGAAAGAGCCTGCCCCGCTAAAAAGCCGTTATAGAGACGCCCGCTTGCATGACTTGCTTTAAGCCGATTAAGCACCTCATCATTTAACGTTTGCCACTCATATTGCGCATTGGCCAACTCATGAATCCGATACAACTCCGAAGTCAACGTGTCCGCTTCATTGGCGGAAGCATAATAACCGCCGCCAGCTTCGGCAATTTGTCTCAATAATGCGTCTTGATTCGCATCGACATTAAGACCTATAATTCCCAGAATGACATTGGTCTTTCCGCCTTTTAATTTCTCCGCCTCAGCCACCGGATCACCGTCACAAGTTTCGATGCCGTCGGTAATGATGTATAAAATATTAACATCCTTCTCCCCCGTAAATTGACTCAAGTCAGAAGCTCCTTTTTCAATGGATTTCGCAACCGATGTCCAGCCCGTCGGTTGGATCGGAGTCATACTGGATTTTATTTTCTCCCGATCAAGTTTCGTTATCGGTTGCAACAGCTCATTGGCGCCGCAAGATTCCGTACGTTTTTCCGCCGTATTGTCTCCTAAATGTCCAAATACGCGCAGGCCTACATTAGCATTATCCGGTAAGGTCGCCAAAATTTCATTAATGGAGTTTTTAGCAATATCCATCATACTTTGCCCTTTAATTTCATTGACCATGGATCCGCTGGCATCCAATACAATTTCAAGATTCAGTTGCGCATTTTCTTTAATCGGCTGCTTCGTAAACGGATGAATGCGGTCCTTTTGAAACACCAAATAAGCATACCTATCCAACTCCTCTACAGGCTCATAATCAAGAGCGGATACATAGAGAATCTGATTGAATAATCGGTTAATCTCCGCTTCCGATGCATCGTCCGGAACAGGCTTCACATCTTTAAACTGTTTAATCACATGAGAGCTCCAAATCTCATATTCGTCATCCCCCCCTTTTTGCGAATAAAATCCATAAGGCACTTTGCGCTGATGAACCACCCCCGGTGCAGCATTGACAACGGCCTCATAGGTGTAAACTGGATCTTTTAAATCGCTATTAATCCCCTTGCCGCGTTGCGCCTCATCTTCACTCATAGAAGACAGCATATTGCCAATCATGTTATCACTGCCGCATCCGGCTGCGGTTACCAACAGCATGGCTGACATCATGACAATAAACAGTTTCGATCGTAATTTACTCATGTGCGGGCCCCCTTAATGTTCTCGTTCTTAACACAGATTCCATTTTATTTTGTAAATATACTTCAATATAATCTCACAACCATTATTGCCTCTAATACATCAACTGATCATGAAAGCGCCGTGACTGATTTATATTGATGCATTATCTTACAAAATGCCCGCTTTTACCTCCTTCTTTTTCAACGAGATATGTAGGTCCCATAATCATCCCCTTATCGATAGCTTTACACATGTCGTATACCGTCAGAAGTCCCACCTGAACGGCTGTGAGCGCCTCCATTTCAACGCCCGTTTTCCCTGTCGTTTTTACGATAGCACGAATCTTGACGGCACGATTATGCGTCACATCCGTACAGGCCGAGCTTTCACCATCAACTAAAGTGCAATGCACCTCCACCTTGGTCAAACTCAAAGGATGGCAAAGCGGTATGAGCTGACTCGTCTGTTTTGCCCCCATAATAGCTGCCAACCGGGCCACACTCAATACGTCTCCTTTTTTCATTGTTCCCGCCGCAATGCGATCATAAATTGTATCGTTAACGGCTATAAAGCCCTCCGCAACAGCGGTACGCGACGTCACGTCCTTATCGGACACATCCACCATCCACGCATTGCCCTGTTCATCGAAATGTGTCAAATCCATGTGTATATTTCCAATCCGTATGCATAATTCACTCTCTACAGTTTTATTTTCATATATTCTATTATACAATAGAATCAAGAATTATATATAAGGAAGGAAGTGTTCCCCATGAAAACAAAATTAACCTATTTCGGCCACGCCTGCTTTATGCTGACCCGCGGTGATGTATCCATGATTTTTGATCCCTTCTTGACAGGTAATACATGGGATATCGCAAAAAAAGAAGATATTAAATGTCAATATATCTTTGTCAGCCACGGACATGACGATCACTACGGAGATACGGATTATATCGCCAAGGCTAACGATGCCCTCGTTATTTCCACCGCCGAAATAGCCGGCAGGGCAGCTGAAGCCGGATGCCGCACGCATGCCATGCACTTAGGCGGTAAATTCGATTTTGAGTTCGGATCCGTTCGTTTGGTTCCCGCCTTTCACGGTGCCGGGATTCCTGGCGGTCATGCGGCCGGTTGCCTTATTGATTTCTATGGCGACATCCTCTACTTTGCGGGTGATACGGCCCTCTTCAGCGATATGAAGCTGTTAAACCGCTTCGGTGATATCGACTATGCACTCCTGCCTATCGGCGATAACTATACAATGGGCGTTGAGGACGCGGCGCTTGCCGCTTCCTATGTGAAAGCGCGTATTTCTATTCCGATTCACTATAAAACATGGCCTGTTATCGACCGCGAACCCGGTGTATTCACAAGCCTCGTGGAAGGTAAATACAACCAGACTGGTCTCATTATCGATCCCGGTTCCTCCATTGAACTGAACAGTTAACCGGAATTTCACAAACACAACAAAAGGCTGTCACAGCATACCATAGTATTTCTCGAACAAAGAGAATATATCTATCTTATGCTGTGGCAGCCTTTATTATATTTCCTGATTCGCCATGGAGAATCCACCGCGATTGCTCATGCGCACGAATTCATCAATATCCTGTCGTTCGTCGACACCTGCATAACCTAATTCACGAACGGGCCCATGCGGATTGTGCAGGGAAAGCTTCGGCTGTTCCCCTGTGAGAACCCATAGAACTTTATACCCTTTCGGCATGTCCCGCAAGCGCTCCTCGCCCTTACCGTCCGTAAAATAAACCAGCAAATCTACGCGATGTTGATTTGCCAACGAAAATACAGGACTGAACGCCGTAGCTCCGCGCACATCCAGACGCGGCTTTACGTCCCGTACGGACTCCATCGTATATATGCGGCGCACCTCATTATCGCACTCCACGACCGTAATGCGATGGTTATAGGCATGTACGATCTGCAATACTTGCTCCAGTGCATTCGTAAATTCATCATCGGTAATGCTGCCGCTCATATCGAGAGCCACCCACACTTTCGCCTTATGCTGGCGCAATGTCCCCGATAATTCAAGGCGCTCCGGCTGACGGCGATTGCGGCGCATCGCCGTCTTCTTATATCCGCTTGAAACCTTGCCCATCAGTTTTTTAAGGTAAAAGTACCACGGCAATGTACGACGGGTTTTCTGAAAGGTATCGATGAGACTTTTCACATAACCCTCCATGTCCCCTTTAGAGGCTTCATTGATATAGCGCTCTGTGATCCGATCCATCGTATCCGTATCGATAGAGTCCGACTCATCCCAGATATCATGACTTGTCTCAGGATTAAATTCCATCGCTACCGCCGTATCCGCATCTTCAATCGGCACAAAGAGGTACGGTTTTTCCGTCATCACCTTATCAATGGCTTTTGCATAGTATTCAATGGTACGGAATCGCTTAAGTAACAAGCCGAACCGCTCATTCACATTCGCTACCGTCACCGCATCTCGGTCCACATGCTCCAAATAATCGTTCAACACCATATCCATAGCCATGTGTACCGCGGTTTTATTAAAACTTTGGCTCAACTGTTTCACGCGCATCAAATGGGCGGAAATAATATGAAGCACCTCGCGTTTGATGCCGTCTTTCATCACGTCCGGCGGCTGTCTGAGCAAGATAAACGGATTCACATACAGCACATAACCGCCCTGTTTCAAATTTATGCCGAACGCACCGGTCATATCAAATCTGATACGATGTGCCATCTGCAGGTAAAAGTATCCGAAAAATTGATCTTCTTCCAAAAGCAGACTGTTCACCTCATGCAAAATCGCCCACAACCGCTGCTCATACGAAGTATTCATGACAGTCTGTTGCATGACCGCCAAATCGGTTCCTTCTAAAGGCATATCCTCTAATGCGCGACCGATAGTGCCGATATGACTGTCTGATATATTGTGATTCATCAAATCAGCGGCGATGCGTTCCGGTTCAAGGCTGTGATGTTGAGCTTCATAACTGTCCACATAGGCCTCATAGGCCGCGTAAATCTGCGTATATAAAGCCTCCGCTTCACGATGGATTCTCTCCCGTTTGGCATGCCATCTATCTAGTAACTCGACCGCATCCGCATCATAAGCACCGGTCTTTTCCCAGCCGTCGATATGCGTCAACAGATCCGTGTCGTCACGGATGTCATCCTTATCCAAATTACGTTGCATCTATTCCACCTCCTTCAAGTTAATAACGATAAAATTCACCTGAATCACAACACGACTGAAGCCCTAAAACTCACATAGCCGTATAGTTATCATCTAAGGGCATATAAATTTAAGATGACACATTTTAACAATTATTTCTGCGCCTCAAAAAACGTATCCACAAACAGTTCATCCTCAATAGCATAGGCATAAACACGTTCGTACGTATTGCGCAGGTCTTTCATAACCGCAATGCGTAAATCACCGGGATAAAGTGTTAAAAATTCTACAAAGTGATGTACCTCTTGCGCATTGCTGTTACCGTTCAGGCGATGCAGCATATTCTTTGCCGCCACGTAAAGACGCGTAGGGCTTTCACCTTGAACCTGTTCAGCCATAGACATGACAGCCCCCGGTTTTTGAACGGCTGCGAGCACATCGTCAAAGGTAATCAACGGTTCCTGATCGGACTCGATAAAGTTTATAAACGCCTCGGCAATCAATTTTCCCACATTGCCGCGTATGACATTCAAAAACACGTCGCGACTGTAACCGTTGTCCTCTTGATTCTTATAAATACTGTATAGACCGGATACCCGCTCAAAGGAGCGCGGCGTCGCATCGATATCATCCTCATGCCGCTGATTCAAGTATTCCGGATACGATGAGATAAACTCGATCACCTTGCTTTCAATGCCGCCACCGATAGCCCAGTCAATCCACTGCATATAATCCGCATGCATGTACAGCCAAACAAAACGGTTCTGTTGCGCCGGATCCATATCGATAGTTTGATAATCAAAGGAATCCTCCGGATTCATGGCCGCCACGATTCGCACATTGTCACTCAAGGAAAACCCGTTGATTTCACGATTCAGAATGAGATTCATCAACTCCTGTTGTACCGCATGTTCAGCGCGATTGATTTCATCGATGAACAGCAATACATGCCGCCCCTTATCGACCGCCTGCGCCACATGTTCCAGCGTATGATGTACCGCATACACAGTGGTTTTCACTTGATGTACGGTACCATGACCGTCCGTATGTGACACTGTTTCCACCGTCGGTAAGCCGCCGATTTCCCCTTCTTTCAAAAGATTGCCGTCAATCGTCACCAGTTCCCAATCGTGAAGCGCCGCCACGCGCGCCGCTAATGATGTTTTGCCGATACCCGTTTCACCGACGAGTAAAGGTACCTGATTCGCGGCCAGTACCAATTCAACACTGGCCATAGTATCTGTAAAGTTCATTGTAACTCCTTTAATGCCTTATATTTCAAGAAACAGGACTTGCATGATGTATAAATCTTTTTGTGAAAGTCATATTTCATATTCCTCACCCTATCAATATGCAATGCCCTTACAGCATCAATATATTAAATATTCATCTACCGCAATTTTCTTTACGGCTCTTGTTCCATACGTATCGATTAGCGCCAATACATCGATTGGCCATTTTGATTGACGTCCGCCGACAGAAGTATTGTTAATAAGTTCACGAATATATACTTCGTTTACGTTCTCGCCGGACAATGTATCTATAATACTCCGCCGTATATCCTCCACCGTAATCCCCAATGTATTCGGAATATAGCCTAAAACCCGTGCAGAGACAGAAAAAAGATGCAACGCCGTTTCCTTCGTCAGATTACCGATTTGTCTCATTGCTTGCGGATCTTGTAATACGGCGGTCTTCAGTACGGTTATCGAAGGCTTCGGAATATAGCGAAGTGCTAAATAATTTTCCCGTACAGCTGCCAGTTGCACCACCTCTGTAGGATGTTTAATATATTGCAACGCATCAAAGTTTTTTCGCACCGCGGTAAGTTGCAATGCTTCCGACGGATTCTCGATGTATCGAATAGCCCAGCCCGACTGTTCAAGCGCCTTCTCAATTAATACATCGGACGGATTCTCTATAAACTCCAATACGGCCCAATCCTTTTCAATCAATCGCATCAATAAGGCTTCATCCGGATGCTCCACAAACTGAATCGCTCGCGGGGATACATCAAGGGCTTTTTCAATAACCGACTGCGTAGGTTGTTTAATATATTGTAACAGCATGCCGTTTTGTGAAACACAGACAAGCTGCATTCCCTCCGTAGGATTTGGAATATTCCGTATGCCATGCGGATTGTTCACCAATGCCGTTATGTATTGTTCCTCTGTCATAATACCCTTCACTTCTATATAAAAAGGCCATACGAATACGTATGACCTATACTGAATTCTATTCTATTATATCATCTTTTTTCGATATAGTTATATATCTTTTACATACTTGCTACATCGTTAATGCATCCAAATCGGAATTATTCCCGATGACCAATAATTTGTCCTCTTGTGAAAGTATGGTCACAGGATCCGGCGGCACCTCCAATTCCGAACCGCGCCGAATACCGATGGCATTCAGATTATATTGCTCGCGCAACCTGGAGTCCTTCAGGCAGGACCCGACCATAAACGCCGGCATATCCACCTCGATGAGTCCGATACTTTCAGATAGCTGCAAATAATCCATCACATGATCGCGCGTCAAGGACTGTGCCAAACGCAACGCTACGTCATATTCAGGATAAATTACCATATCTACGCCCATTTTCTTGAGCATCTTGCCTTGCAAACTATTTTCCGCTTTCGCCACCACATAGGGCATATTCATTTCTTTTAACAACATGGAGGTCATCAGATTCGCCTGCACATTGTCGCCGATAGCGACGATAACCAGATCGAATTGACTGAGTGCCAATGACTTGATCGCCGTTTCATCAGTGGTGTCCGCTACGATGGCATGTGTCACATAGGGCGATATTTTCTGCACAATATCCGGATCGATATCGACACCGAGCACTTCATGTTTCATGGATGCCAGCATTTTAGCAATGGTCGTACCGAATTGACCAAGACCAATTACAGCTATAGTTTTATGTTTCATACAAATACCTCTCATTACCTCATGGAACTCAATACACTGATACTCAATACTCATAATAGAAATATCGAGAGGTTCATGCGAAATAACAGTTAGAGCAGCACATTCTCCTCCGCATATCCGATAGGTTTCATAGGTGCGGTTTTTAAGGCCCATGTACCGATAACCGTCATAACACCGACACGCCCCGTAAACATGACGAGCATCAGTACCCATTTGCTGCTATCCGATAAGTCCGGGGTAATCCCCGTCGTGAGCCCGACCGTACCGAATGCGGACATAACTTCAAACAGAATCCGTATAAAGTCATACGTTTCATCCCATGCAAGATAACAGGTCGCCAATAGTACTATCAGTAACGATAAGAAAATGATACCGTTCGCTTTCATTACGGTAACTATGGATAAGCGGCGTTCAAAGACCTCCACATCAGGTCTGTTATCAAACAGTGTGCGAGCAGACAAAAATGCAACAGCTACGGTGCTTATCTTGACACCGCCGCCCGTCGAGTTCGGTCCGGCCCCTATAAACATGAGAATAATCGACACGAACAATGTAATGGGATGTAATGAACCATAATCCACCGTCGCAATCCCCGCCGTACGCGGTGTAACAGATTGGAAAAACGAAGCCATGACCTTTTCCCATACCGGTAAAGGCCCCAAAGTCTTCGGATTTCCCCACTCGACCCCTAAAATGATGATGGCACCGATCGCAATGAGAGTCACTGTTCCTATCAGCATGATTTTAGTATGCAGCTTAAGGTTTGTAAACCGTCTTACACCGCGATTCGCCCATATATCAAAGGTCGCTAAATATCCGAAGCCGCCGACAATGATAAGAACCATTGTATTAATATTGAACAGCACATCTCCTACCATAGCATAGGGCAGATTATTATCGAAAAATACAAAGCCCGCATTACAGAAGGTTGAAACAGCCTGCATAAACCCGGTATATAGAGCTTCAGAACCGATATAGGGATATAGTTGAATCGTATAAATGATGCCGCCTATAATCTCCATAACTAGGGTATACAGTGTTATCAGCTTTGTGATATGTAAGAGTCCGCTCATCCCCTCCTGTCCTACATCCTCCGATAGGAGAACTCGGTTTCTAAGTCCGATGCGCCGTCCTAACAGTAATGCTATAATCGTCGTAAACGATACGATACCGAGTCCGCCCAACTGAATGAGAAGGACCATGATTATTTTCCCCAAAAAAGACCAATGGTAATAGGTATCTACAGTCGCAAGCCCGGTAACGGACACACAGGATACCGCCGTAAAAGCCGCATCCACGAGATTCGTACCGTAACCATCGGCACTCGACATGGGCAACATCAACAGTAATGTACCTAACGCCATGACACTGAAAAAACTGAGTGCCAATAATCGATAGGGGTTATCTTGAATATATTTTTGTACAGGATGATGTGAAATATCGTGCCACATAATGTCCACCTTAACGGGAGTTTGCCAACGCCACCGCATCCTCTAATGAGGGCAGTCCGCTGCGTCCACCGAGTCTCTGCGTATTTAAAGATGCGACGGCGGAAGCAAAATCAGCGGCACTTTCAAAAATTGTATTGGAACAGTCCAACAGAACCTCCCGCGCACTTCGACGCCCCTCGCACTCAACACGCATATTGCGAATCGTCTTTGCGATAACCGTCAAAAAGGCACCGTGGAAGCTGTCACCCGCCCCGGTAGTATCTAAAACGGTATATTGAGGAAATGCGGGACACCGATAAAATGTCCCGTCAGGCCATACAAAATAGCTGCCCTCAGCCCCATCCGTAACACCTGCAATATAGGCGCCACGTTCATGAATGATGCGACATGCTTCCTCCAGATCTTTCGTTCCCGTATATTCTTCGGCGTAATCCCGGGCGACGATAACAATATCGCTGGCCCGTGTAATGTCCTTTAAGCCTTCATCATAGCGGTTCGCGCCGCCATCAAGAGAAACGAGATTACCGGACTGCTTACAGATGGTCATGGCTTCGATTAAGCATTTACGATGGCGACCGTTGATATGTAGAATATGGCCGCCTTCAATGCACGCCTTATGTTTATCCAGGGACTCCAGTTCGGGTGCCGTGGACCGTTCAAAGAAAATAGCCCGATCGCCGGTCTTTTCATTAACTAAAATAGTGGCACTCGCCGACTTGGAGTCCCGCGCGGATTCGATATGACTGGTTTCAACATTATAATAATCAAAATCATCGAGAATATGAGTCCCCCCTATATCATCTCCGATGACGTCAATCATAACCGTATCGAGTCCGTACTTTCCCGCCGTAGCAAGAGCAGTCGCTACAGGGCCGCCTCCGTCAACGGCAGTCATTACCGCCTCCTGTACCTCACGCCCCGTAGGGAATGCTTTTACCATGACAAATCGATCCAATGTGCTGGCCCCGATGCCGACAATATCAAAAGGATGTGTGTCATATACAATATCTCTCGGCCGTTCAGGTGTCGCCGTAACACTTGCAATAGTAACCTGCATATTAATTCCTCATTATACTGATCATCTTACATGCTGACCTTAATTTTAATACAAATTCTACGTCTAGCATACCCGTATACATGATAAAAGTAAACCCCCGGACAAATCCCGGGGTTTTTATCGATAATGTGGTGAAATAGTATATACAATGTATACTGAGGTTATTTAGTCGGTGTAAGTAGTGTAAAGTTTAGAACATCATACGTTCCATCATATATTCTATTTCATCAGCGCTGAGATTATACATAGCCTGAACCATGCGTTCCGCAGATTCACCGGATGCACCGCTTTTCGCGATTTCCGCTTTAGCCTTTGCAATGAGAGCATCCTTACGCTTAGCTTCTTCGTTTTCACCGGTCGGAACGGAAATATTCTCCTTGCCTTGACCGATACCGCGCACCTCTTGAGCCGGCGCCGTTTTAGAATGGGTCTTTGTATCCTGTGCAGCTACAGATTCCAACGCGAACGAATTGCGCCCGGTCATGATGTACTCGACGGCTTCCAGTGTACTTTGGGTGATATTAACGGTCCAAAACTCACCGGCCGTCGTCAAACGGTAAAGAATGCCGTTATAAGTTACAAGTCCGCGTTCCTGCCAAACATCATAGAGCCAGCTAAGCTCTTTCAAACGAAAATCCATCGTCACTAAATCATCGATATTCAGGAAGCCCTGTTCCAGTTGACTCACCACGACATTGACAATCGGCTGCAGCTCGCTCTGCTTCATAAGCGCCATAAACGGTTTTTCACCGCGGCTGACCATGTCTTCATAAGGCTTTAAAGCGCGATGCAACATCATACCGTAACCGTCTATATTACCACCGGCACCGCTCCCGAACGGAAACATCGGCACACCGGCTTTAGCGAGGATATTATACAGGCTGCGTTCCCGATTATCGGCACTCCAATGGGCTGCACTCAATCTACGATACGCGCGTTTCTCCAAATAGTCCCGACCGAATCTAAACATATCGCTTTGCATTGCCGTCGTCGCTGCCGGCGGCACTTTACCGCTGACAATATCCCTATTAAGGTCGCTGCCGTCAAACACATTGAGCTGGTATAAGTCGGCTCCATCCACGCCGGAACTTACGAGTTGAGCCAGGTCGTCCTCCCATACCTCCATCGTTTGACCCGGTAAGCCATAGATAAGGTCAATAACAAGAGAACACTGACCGTAAGCTTTCACATCCGCCAGTCTTTTAAGCACCGTCTCCCGATCATCTAAACGCCCCACCATTTGGCGTACCTCGGTATTGAAGGACTGCACACCGATAGACATACGATTTACACCGTGACTCATCCAGACATCCAAATTTTCCGGAATCAGATCGTGAATACGACCTTCCAAGGTCATTTCATAATCATTCGCCAACGGCAAGTAATCGCGAATCGCCTGCAACAGACGTTTGGAGTTAGTCGGCGATAACGATGTAGGCGTACCGCCACCGATAAACAGCGCATGAATAAGACCGTCTTTCAATCGCTTGCATTCACCGGCGGCCTGCAATTCACCGATGAGGTTGTCGATATATGTATCTTCCACATTCTGACTGGTCCCATTCTGAAAGAAACCGCAATAGGTGCATTTCGTCTTGCAGAACGGAATATGGATATATGCGGATTGCATCTGTCCTTTAGGGACCTCTCCGTTCATCACGGTCTGCCAGACCTGTTGAGTTTCCTTCGGAGATACGAGTGTACCGTTCAACCCCGCATGAACGACGCGCTTATGGGGGAATGCCCCGCTGATAGGATCATCACAAACCATACCCAGTTGCAGATTTCTCTGCTTCTCGGGAAGTGATTCAAAAAACGCTGCTAACGTCATACTACAATCCCCCTTATATCAAGCTTGCAACTTGGCAAGTACCGATTTTGCAAATGCCTTTGCATTTGCAAAGTCCTGTTCATCCGGATGCGTTTCTGCAGACTTATGTAATGCATCACGTTCAGGACTTTGTCCATGTGCAGATCCCGGCGGGAACATCTTATACATCATTTCGATGACCTTCGGATCGATTTTCCCTTGACAGACAAATCCATCTACCAGTTGTTCCTTGTTCGGTAATAATGCGGATGCTTTTTCAATGCTTTCACGAGCATGATCGGAATCGGCATACATCCCCAACGTCGCAAATAGTACGACATGCGGATTTGTAAGCGTTTCAATCAATTTAGCCGCTTCTTTATTAGCCGTACCGCGATCAACCCAGAAACCTGCAAATACGGTATCGTAATCACTCAAATTGTCCGGTGCGTCCTTAACGGAAACACAAGGTGTCCCCGGCGGCATAACGGAAGCCATCGCTTCCGCTACACGTTTTGTATTCCCTGTAAGGGATGAATATAAAATAATGTTTTTCATTGCTATCTCCTCTATTCCTTATATAGATTATTCCTCATCTTCATCAGATGCTTCTTGTCCTCTAAACTCAACCGGTACATTTACATTTATATCTTCTCCGGTCGGATTATTATATGGTGTTGCGGATACAACTGCAGACATAGCTGCATCATTAAAGATTTCATTTGTAGTCGATAAAATTTGTTGACCGATAAGAGCACCGTCCGTATTTAATGTCACCTGTACAAGTACGTCACCCTCCAGGCGCCGTTTCAATGCCATAGCCGGACTTTGTGCGTATTTCTGTACTTTTTCACGGAAGCCTTCACTGTCAAATGCCGCTTTCGCTTTGCCATGGCCGTCCCCTTCACCTTTGCCATCGCCCTTGCCATAACCGGTACCACGACCATCGCCAACACCTGTACCGTCACCGGTTCCATGACCACCACCGGTTCCGCCTCCGGATCCCGGACCGTTACCGGCTCCGCCATTTTCACCGAATGTGTTCGATTGATTTTCATTACCCTTACTTGGTACATCTACAGCATCAGGAATATCCGTTGCCGTAGATGGTTCCACATTTGTTACAACAGCCTTTGTCCTTGCCGCCACTTCATCAGCGGACAGCGGTTTCGGGAATAGAGATGACCGGTCCCCGCCTCCGCCGCCGGCATGGCCGCTACCACCATCATCAAGCACACTCTGGGTGAGATCGATTTCATATGTGTCCTGCTCCTGAATAGCTGGCACTACTACAAAGAAAATGACGGCAATAAATAGAATAATCAGATGCACTATGGCGGATATGATGGCTGCCTTTTTCCATGATATGCCTATTCCCATAGTTATCCTTTCTGTTCCGTCGCAATAGCCAAGCGCTTAACACCGGATTGTTTAAGCATATCCATGATAGCTACCACCTGACCATGTGCTGCACGCTTATCGGCCTGTAAAATAACGCTGGCATTCGGATTCTGTGCGATACGCTCTTTTACCATGGCCTCTGCCGCATCGATGCTCATCGGATTATTATCAATCGTGATGTGTCCCTCCGCATCCAATGTGAGGACCACCGGTAATTGAGCCGGCGTCGATGCGGATATAGCTTGCGGCAACTGTATGGATAAAGCCTTCTGCGCAATGGTCTGCAAACTATTCATCATGAAGAACACCAATAAGAAGAATATAATATCAATCATTGGGATAATCATGAATTCAGGCTTGGATTTCATACGAAAACTTTGTAAATTCATACTATTTCCACCCTTCCCGTTTTGCTGTAATTATATTAACACACATCGTTTCAATTTGATTAATAATGGAGTCCAAACGATGGCTAAAAAATGTATAAACGATAAATGCCATAATCGCCACACATAGACCGGATGCCGTCGCGATGAGGGCTTCACCTACCCCTCCGGTAATGGCGGATGCACCTGCACCGGAGTCGAGAATACTGAAAGAACCGATCATACCTGTAACCGTCCCCAACAAGCCCAATAACGGAGAAATTGTTACGGTTGCACTTAAGTAATCCATATATTTTTTGAACCCTACCGCATCAACGCCCATCTGATCGGCGAAAGCCGTTTTCATCCCTGACTCGTCCTTATCATTCGTCAATCCCGCTTGTGCAACTCGACTGGCAATGGATGGATTTTCCTGAATCACTTTTTCAATTTCATCCCAGCTCTGCAATCTGGAAAGTTCATTAACCGCATGGCACACAACAAATGTCTTACCTGCATATTTACGATAATAGAAAGCTCGTTCCACCGCTATGGCGATAACCATAAGGGATAAGAATAGCAATGGATACATGACATATCCGCCGCTATGAAATAAATGAATTACATAATTTAGATTTTCCATACTAATAACCTTTCTGTCTATTCACAGACCGCATATCAGAACCGATAGGTCCCTTGAATTCTTGTATAATCGCCTAACTTAAAGCTTTCACTACCATATAAAGTATCTCGTTTATTAGTACCCTTTGCATCAAATGTATAGAACGCCTCAATGAGCAGATCCTTACGCGGTACATAACCGGCACCAAAGGTAAAGCTGCGAATTCCGTCCAGATAACGATCCGGAACAGCACCTGTACCGTTGCCGCCGAAGAATGAACCGTGCTGGAAGTATTTATAATCAATAAACGCATTCCACGACTTCGGAACATCCAAATCCGCACGGCCGATATCGAGTCGAGCCATCCAGAAGTGCGGTGTACCGCCCATTTGGTGCCCTTTAATAGCAAAATCCGCGGTGCCCCGTTCATGTTCATAAACGGTATTACCGTTCATATATCTACCGAAGTTCGATCTGTTCTGCCCGTAATCAACGGTTACGGATGCATTAGCGCCTAGCTGATATTTGGCGCCGATACCGAATATATGCGCTACATTCGAGAAACTGTATTCATCATTTTTATTGCCGTTAGCATTCAGGAAGGTATGCTTGCTGCCGTCAAAGGAATGTAAATACCACGCTTGCAGGCCGAGACGTGAACCGATCTGTTTCTTCACCTGTACAAATGCGGCCGTTTCAATCGCCGGAATTGTATCCTTTTCAAGAACAACACCTTCCGTCCTGATAAGATTACCGATAATCTTTCCGATAGCCTCCCGAGGCAGTTTATTTTCTGACTCAGCATCATGTACAACCTTTTCCAAATTATATAGATAGTTATACATCGCAGGAGTAAGACCCCAACCATAATCGGAGCTGCCTTCACCCCAATCACTTGAGGAAAGTGTAAAGTTCTTATTATAAAGAGTCGATTTAGCATCATAATCACTAAATACATATTTACCACTGTCGTATTTATAGGTCTTGGCACCTAAGAATCCGGAAAACTCGTAGTCATTTGCAGATTGACCATAATAATCATACGATTGACGGAACGTACCGTCCGACTGTTTAACCCAAACAGCTTCAAGCTCACCATTCTTATAGTTTGACCAGTTATCGGATGCATTGTATTTAGCGATAGAATTCATAGCTTTATCGATATCCGCCCCATGTTTATCCATGTAAACCTTAGAATTCAACAAAGCATCCTTATTATCTGACGAAACGATAAGCCCTTTGGCCGACTCTTTTAAGTATTCAGGATATAACGGCGAGTTCACATTATACATGATGCCGCCAGTCATATAGAGTTTTTCCCCTGTTTTCTTATTGGTGATCTCATACATTGCATAACCACCGGACGGAATATCAAGGGAGAACTTGGCTTTCGCCATTTCCTCAGGATAGGCCTTTGTAAGAATATCCTGTAAACGCCCCATAATTTGAGCCTGTTTCTTCTGCGTTTCAGCCAGTTTTGCATCAACCTTCGCGATTTCCTGATCGCGATTCGGATTACTCCAGCTTAGATCAGCATTCTTTTTGAAAGTCTCATATTCATCCTGCAAATCCTTTAGCTGCTGATAGAAGTAGAGATTATCCGTTTTACCTTTATACGTGGAGTCGTAGATACCATTTGGACTGTCCGGAGCCGCCGCATCTTCCGTCGTCTTTCGTTCTCCATCAGAGCCGGACTTGGTTGCACTGTTGATATCATACGGATATTCATCTCGATTAATCCCTATCAGCTCGGCCGCAGTAGGCGGTCTGTAAATCACCTTATGTTCCGCATGTGTATAAGCGGAATCACTGATTCCTGTACTGTGTTTAAATGTACCTGCGCCAATGCGTACTTGTGTATCATTACCGGTCCATACGGCACGTGCACCATCATAAGACTGTCCGAACCAATAGCCGCTGGCCCCCATAGGCTCAGTCAATCGCCCTACAGATACGTCCCACTTCTTAACACGTCTTGTGAGATCAACCGTATCGAGCCGTTGATGATTAAAGCCTTTCGAATTAGACATCGTCCAACTTGTATCTACGCCACGCATCCCCGTCGCACTGCCGATAACGGTGAGATTGGTAAACTCATTGAGACGTGCATCAAAGCCGAGACGTAGTCGTTGTTCAAAGCTATGACGATTTGCATCGTATATATTGGCCTTTGCGGATCCGATAGCGGAATTTTCTCTAAACGGTGATTGAGGGCGGTTGGTACCGTCGTGAGCCATCCAACGTGCACGGTAATCGCCGACCATCGTAATACCGCGTTCTTTAGATAGATCAAAATCAGAATGAATAAAATCGGTTAGACGAACTACATCGGATACATTTTGTACTGCGGATTCGGTGTTTACGGACTCACCACTAGTTACGTTAGAATCTACGACCCCTGCTTTACCGGCTGTGCCGTTAGATTTACCAATTGCCGCGTTCTTACTTTCACCACCGCCGAATTTAAGATTGACACCTACGCGGTATACGCGTTCCTGTGTAGCCCGATCATCATCTCGATGGTTAAAGATATTATTGATACCGAAGTACATCATGGCATTCTTATTAAACCGCTTCTGGACCATAACATTCCAAATACCGAATGTCTTCTTTTCATAAACCTGTTTCTTATATACCCCGGCATCACCGGACAGGATATCAGGCCAATAATTACCGCCATTATTCAATGTGTTGCTGTCGAGCATATTGATATAATAATCGCCCCAGATAGAGCCGTTCCAGCCGGATTTCGGATTATCATAGGTGATACCTATATCCACTTTGTGCATCGGTTTATCTAAGAGTTGACGCGGCATGCTCGGATCACTCTTGTTAATGGCATGCAAATAGGTATAACCCAATTTAGCAGACCAATGTTTGCCGAACTTCTGCTGCACTTCCGCTTGGAGTCCGGTGATTACAGCTTTGCCGATATTTTTAAAGCTGTAAATCATATCCGGTGCACGTTGGTATTTCGCATCGCCTCGCAAATATGGTGCAAAGTCCATAAAATCACCAGTAAAATACACGGACATATAGTTTTTAATGCGATTATGGAATACCCCGATACGAGCATAGGTATTTTTATTTTCACCTTCTAAACTCATATCAAAGTTGAGTGATTTTTCCGGTTTCAAATTCGGGTTGCCCGCCCAGTACCAACCGAGTTTGGCAACACCGATGCCCACAGGATTCGATGCATACATTTCCCAGTTGTACCACAACTCACCCATGCCCGGTTCCGTATAACCGGTACCCACATTAGCCTTGAATCGACGATGTATATTACCTTTGACGTTATAAGTCATCCCCATTGATGCGGATATATTGGAGCCGAACAGACTGCTGTTATCAAATCGTACAATCGGCACCAATGTCAAATTCTTATTGACCTGCCATGTATCGGAAATATAAGCGTTTACCTTTCTAATCGTTCCGCTACCGGTAGTCAACCGTTGATCTCGATTGCGATATTCTTCAAGGAATGCCTTGCCATTTAATTTAGGTGCTTTCTTACGCATTTCCGCATCATTGGATTCGCCGTATTTAAAATAATCGCCTACAATGTTCGCACGATGCGCGGCCATTTCGGGATTCTCCGCTTTCAAACGATCCTCTAAAGCGTAATACCGCTTTTTAAACTCATCGGTTACAGGTTGATTATTAGGTGATGTGCTGGACCATTCACTGAGACGACTTTCAGATAAGCCATAATTCACATAGTCATCATATGTAATCCCCGGTTTCTGGGCATTTGTTTCAGCGCCATAGTATTCATAATCCATATCCCACTGCGGCATTCCACCGCCGGAATTAATGAATTTATAGTCATGAATATGAGAGTAAACCTTAACGCTGTTATCACCTTTACGCCGCACCAGACGATCTAATTTATCTACGAGCAGACTCTTGTCATAGTTCCACGGATCGATATACATAGTGCTCGCATTCGGCGAACTCTTAAGGCGACTGCCGGAGCCTTCTTCACGAGCATAGCTTACGCCGTAACTGAGTAAGTGATTTTTATGGACCTGTGTGTTCGCATTCGCACGAATATCCAATTGGCGATGGTCGATATTATCGATATACCGCAATTCGTTGGATCCTTCATAGGCGGACCGCCCCGTATAGCTGATGAGAGCCACATCATTTTCCTTGATGCGCGAATAGTTTGTCTCTACCGTCCAATCACTTTTACCGGCCTTCGAGGACCACGATAAATTCGCCGTATTACGATCAGCAGTTCGTTTAAAGTGTTGTTGCGGCTCCAAATCAGAATCGGAGTGTTTCACATCACGTACAAGATCCTCCGTGTATCGATTGAGGCGCATTTCAAATTTATTTCTATCACTGGCCTCATAGGTCGCAACGAGACCGATATCCGCCGCATCCCCATAGTAGCGAAGCACATTCGGCTTAAAGTTATGTTTTGCATAATCAAAGGCCATTCCAGACTGACGGCGTTTAACAGATGCCAGTACCGGCATAAGATCCCGTTTGCTGCCGGATAAACCCACCTTCAATTTACCCATTTGACCCGAATCGGCCCGAATAAAGAAGTTTTGATACGGGAAGGCATCGCCATCACTTTTCCGCCGCATCCCTTCCGCATTAAGTTGTAAGGTAGGTTTCTTCTGCGCCTTCTTTGTGATGATGTTAACCACACCGCCCACCGCATCGGAACCGTATTTAGCGCTCGCCGCCCCCTGAATAACTTCGATTCTCTCCACATTTTCCGTTCCCAGACGCTGTACTTCATCAGCCGCCCCGGAGTACTTATCAAAATCACCCAGTACCGGTTGCCCATCCACAAGAATCAGCGTATGCCGCGCCTCGGCACCACGTATGGATACCCCTACACGCCCCATTGCATCAACCGTTCTGGATACACCTGTTTGAGTAAAAATAATATCTTCGACGGACTTCGCCTGCTTCTTTTCAATTTCTTTTTTAGTAATAATTTGCACTTGCTGTGGATTTAATTTAGCTTCTTCCTCGGCCCATGTCCCCTTAACATGAACCACATCGGTGGTCACCGTCGCATTGTCAGCCATGACAACAAACGGAGCATTTAACCATAGTGCCACCGCACTAGATAGGATTAAATAGCGTTTTGTGTGTCCCCAACGGATCATCACAACCTCCTCCAATATCTGATTACACACAACCATACTGTTTCTTTATGATTCCGATTTCACACAAGAAAAATCATAAAAAATACACTTCACTACCATCAGGTAATGACATTGAAAATCATTTACATAATTATGGTAGCAAAGTGTATCTTGCATATCTACTCCGAACAGACCAAAAATATACAATTCGGACAATATTCAATTATCGTGTAACAACCGATCTAAATCTGTTGTTATAGTGTAACTATATCTTTCGATAATCACTCGGTTTCATCCCTACAGCCGCTTTGAAAGCACTTGTAAATTTACTGCCGTTTTCATACCCGACGGCATTAGCAATGCGCAAAATCGGTTCATCCGTATCGCGTAGTAACCGCTTCGCCTCATTGATGCGACATTCTTTCAAAAATTGATGAATGGTCACACCATATACACCTTTAAAACACCGTTTCAATGTGGATGAAGGAATGTTAAAATTGTGGGCTAACTCGTCAATAGTGATACGCTTCATAAAATGCGTAGACATATACTCACTGACGGATTTAACAATATCTACCTGTTGCTTTCTGAAAGTACTGCGTCTTTCACAATTTTCTGTAGATATAACAGATAATAATAAAAAGATTTCAATAACCTTCAGTCTAAAATAGTGCCCTTTAATTTGATCGGGCACAGTATATAAACTGGAAAAAATTTGTCGAACCGATTCCGTTTCCTCCACCATCATACCAAAGTCTGAATTCTCGCAAAATCGATTAGCTAACTCCGTCAAATCAATGCGCGAATCCGTTACAAGGGAGTCCAATACAGGTTGAGCTTTTTCAACATCCACCAACAATACAATCCCTTTAAAAAATTTTGTAGGAAAATAGTTCTCATGTTGATAATCCGAGTGAGTATGCCATCCTAATGACATATCCCCTGCCCCCATATATAGGTACTCACCAGATGTAAATTTGCACTCAATGCGTCCCTCTTCACAGTGGTTAATTGCAAACGTCTTTGTATGTGACTGGGCGAAAAATTGAATCGTCTCTCGCTTCACATCCAGGAAGATCAAATCAATACCGTCAAAAACAGCATATCTCGACATGGAAATTCCCGGCTGTGAAATCGCATGATTATGTGGATTCATACTATCACCATATACACAAATACTATAAACATCACTATTATAGTATACATATTGAAAGTGATTGTCAAATTCAAATTACCAATAATTCATATAACTTTTAAATTATATGGGATTCCCATGTCGACTTAAAACTATTAAAGATAATTCTCCTCAAATAAAATGACCACCCCCTAATCAACACATCTAATAGGGGTGGCCAGTTTAAAGTATAATAACCGGTACTTACTTATTTTTTGTTTTTACAACACATGTTAAGGCTATTACATGTGCAATCCATACGATTGCCATCACTATAAGCGCTGTCGAAATATTCCTACTAAAGTAGGCCCCTATCGCCATTATGGTACTGACGGAAGCCAGGATGGTCAACTTTGCCCGAACCGACAACGCCTTATTGCGCTCATAAGCTCCGACAGTCCTTTGATATAAATCGGACTCCAGAAACTTCTTATGGAATCTTTCAGAACCTCGCGCCAAACAAAATAGTGTAAGCATGTAAAAAGGAACAGTTGGCAACATTGGCAATACAATGCCTACAGTACCAAGGCCAAAGCTAATAGCGGCTATAGTAAGAAATACATAGCGCACTACTGCATATCGATGTTGCGCTGTTGTTTTCATCATTCCTCTTCTACGTAGTTAATAACTTTACCTTTCGTTTTAATAAAATTAGGAATAATCAATACCAATGCAGCAATAGCGACGATACCGTAAATACCTGCCATACCGATCCATTCGAAAGCGTGGCCTAGCACTAAAGCTACCACTGCAAAATCCGCATCACCGAAAGTCGTATTTTGGAAGCCGAGCTGTCCCAAAACAGGTAACGCCATTGCAGGCAAAAATGTAATCGCCAAGCCGTTGAGAAATGCCCCTACCGCTGCACCACGGCGACCACCTGTAGCATTGCCGAAAATACCGGCAGTAGCACCGCAGAAAAAGTGAGGTACAAGGCCCGGAATAATCAAAACACCACCTACGGCTCCAAGAATGAGCATTCCGATGATACCGCCTATGAAAGAACTGATAAAGCCTAGCACTACGGCCGTCGGTGCATAGGTGAAGAATACGGCGCAATCTACGGCCGGAATAGCATTAGGGATAATCTTTGTAGCAATCCCTTGGAACGCAGGAATCAAATCACCTAAAATCATTCGAACACCGGAATATACGATAGTCACACCTACCGCAAAGTTCATAGCGCTCATAATGGCATATAAATAAGGACTCATTTCACCCGATAAGGTTGCTACAAACTCAGAGCCTGCCGCAAAGGCCGCAATTAAATAAAACACGATCATCGTCAAAGCCGTAGACAATGTGGAGTCACGTAAGAAGCCCCATTTTTCCGGAATCTCAATGTCCTCCGTGCTGTCATCGGCTTTACCAACATATTTAGCAATCCATGCGGATAAATAATATCCTAAGCTGCCAAAGTGCCCCATTGCGATTTCATCACCATCCGTCACTTTAGATGTATAACTTTGACCGATAGCAGGAGAAATAGCGGACCAGGCCCCCATCAAAAAACCGCCTACAAGGATGAGTTCCATGCCTGACAACCCAGCCGTTCCCAACACGGCGGACATGAGACACGCCATAAACAAGCTGTGATGACCGGTTAAGAATACATATTTGAACTTGGTAAAACGGGCAATCAATAAGTTCATAATAAGACCGACTACGAGAATAGACATCGTTTCAACGCCCAATACCTTTTGTGCTACCGCTACGATAGCTTCATTATTCGGTACGACACCGGTAATATGAAATCCATGTTCAATCATCTTTCCCAACGGGTCGAGATTGCTTACGATAACACCGGCCCCTGCGGCGAGCATTAAATAACCGAGAATCGGCTTTAGCGTGCCCGTCATAATTTTATGAAATGGACGTTTCAGTGCAATCAATCCGATACATGACATGATACCGATTAATAATGCCGGTTGAGAGAGCACATCACGTAAAAACTCCAATACCATTTCCATAACACTACCTCCTATGGTAAAACTCAAACGACTGTTATTGAGCCGCCTGTTGCAATGCCTCTAAAATATCTTCTTTAATCTTCTTTTTATTGATATAGCTACGAACGACAGCCACATTTTTACCATCAAACTGTTCCGCTAATTCTTTCACGGTTACGATTAAATCCGCCTTACGACCTTGAGCCGCATTAAAATCAATGGATTCCACTTGTGCATCGATACCGTTTTCCGCACATATTTCTTCAATTTTCATTTTAAGCATCAAGCTGGATCCGATGCCATTACCACATACAGTTAATACTGAAATCATAAAATCCTCCTATACTATCAACCACGATACATCATAACTAATAATACATGTAATATGTCTAAGTTAAAGAATATATATACATATATCTAACTAGAGATAACTAGAGTTTTTAAACAACTCACTATTCACTCAAATGTTCCGCCAAGAATGCCTGAACATCATCGATGCTTTCAAAATTAACAGCCGCATCAAGAAATTCTTCATCATCAAACAGCATCGCAATGTCCGTAAGCAATTGAATATGCTCATCTTTGTTAGGTGCACATAAGAACAATGCCACGGAAACAGGGTCATTATCAGGACTGCCGAAATCCAATGGTTTTTCCAACGTAACCAGTGCCGTTCCCACTTGTTTCGCTCCATTTTCGGGACGTGCATGCGGCATAGCTAACCCCGGAGCCAATACGATGTACGGACCCATTTCACGAACGACCTCTACCATAGCCTCCGTATAAGAAGGTTCCGTAAATCCTGCCTCCACCATAAGCTGACCCCCATGACGAATGACATCCTCCCAGGATTCCGCCGGATAATGAAAGGATACATTGTCCTCGGATAATAAATCTTGTAACAAGCTAACACCTCCTAAGCTTAAGTACACATTAGATATCATGTCTATTATATCTATTCTGTGACAAATTTCATATATCAAAAAACAGATGAACTCATCATAAGTATAAAAACCTAAGGCCTAAATAATATGGACTCACAAATTTGTATACCAATCTTATTGCTTGTTCATCTATAATTTCGAATACCCATACGCCTATCCATATTGTATATATATTGAAAATTATCTATACTCATCTAAGTAGTTATTACCTGCTAAAACGATAACAAGGAGATTTTATGCAGATTCTGATAAAAGTACTAGTTCTAAGTCTTATACTCTGTATTTCATTAGTAGTCGCCCTTCAGTTCGGGGCTAATTTTATTCCATTAGAACAAATAATGTCTGCACTTACGCACATACTGAATCCGAATACTCAGACAACTACGACAGACACGATTATTACAGATATTCGGTTGCCACGACTTATCTACTCGGTTCTAACGGGTATCGGTCTTTCGCTCGTAGGTTTATTAATGCAGACCGTCACACGTAATGCCTTGGCAGATCCCTACGTATTAGGCGTTTCATCCGGTGCGAGTACCGGCGCTGTTTTCGCCATAATCATGGGCGGCATTCCTCTATTAGGACAATATAATACGCCTGTTTTTGCCGCCTTGGGCGCGGCACTTTCCATTCTGCTGGTACTGCTTTGCGTCGGTAAAAGCAACAGTCCCGTAAAACTCATACTCATCGGTATGGGAATGACCGGAATCTTCTCAGCATTAACGATGATGATTATTTATGGAGCAAAACACGAAGCTCAAGTCCGTAGCGCCATGTTCTGGCTGCTAGGCAGCTTTGCCGGCATACAGTGGGGCGACCTGCCGCTAACAGCAGTTATTGTAACCTTATTAATTATATACATATATATGTTTAATCAGGATCTAGATGTACTGCTTCTTGGCAATCACGAAGCCTCACAAATGGGCTTATCCGTAAAACAATTGCAACTGAGCATCGTCATCATATCCTCCATCGTCATCGCCACATTAGTGTCAAAGGTCGGAATGGTTGGATTTATCGGTCTTATCATTCCCCACTTGGCACGGATTATAGGCGGGCCCAAACATACACACACATTGCTGTTCAGTGCACTTATCGGCAGTATCGTTATGATTTGGTCAGATGTATTATCGAGGGCACTCTATAGTCCGGAAGAAATCCCTATCGGTGTCCTTACATCCTTATTAGGGGCTCCGCTCTTCATATGGATTATCATGAATCGTTATAAACACAACGGTTAGCTGTCTTTATCAAATTTATGGGAGATACTATGTATCATATCAATCAGTTATCTTTTTCTTATGAGAAAAAAGAAGTGTTAAAGAATATTACCGTAACATTTCCAACGAATAGAATAACGGCCATAATCGGCCCTAACGGATGCGGTAAATCAACGCTGCTCAGCCATCTATACCGCCTTCATCCGTCGCAAAATAAAATCACATTAAACCAACGCCCCTTAGAATCCTATAAAGGACGCGAATTCGCTCAATTAGTGGCAGTCTTATCACAATCCAGAGACGCCATGATTGATGACTTCTTAGTGAAAGATATTGTCCTCATGGGGCGCTATCCGTACAAGCAACACTTCGGTACATATGGTTCAGAGGACATTAAAATTGCAGAGTACTATATGGATGAAGTAGGTATCGCACATCTTGCCAACGAGGAGATTCATCATCTGTCGGGCGGCGAAAAGCAACGCGTCTTTATCGCTAAGGCACTGACACAGGAGCCGCAGGTACTCCTCCTGGATGAGCCTACCAATCATCTGGATATGAAATATAAAATAGCCCTTATGAAACAACTACGGGCTTTCACAGGCACTACGATTGTAGTGCTGCATGATTTAAATTTGGCCGCTCAATACTGTGACCATGTAATCATAATGAATCACGGGGCTATATTGAAAGAAGGTTCACCTGACGAAATCCTCACACCTGAAATTCTTGAACCGATTTTTGAAGTTCCTTTCAAAACATCCTGGGATGAAGGGCGCTATCATTTATATTATTAACCAAAGAAAGGATTTATCATGTTTCAAAATTTAAGAAAAGAAAAAAAATTATTAGTAATTACCCTGACCTGTGCAGCCTTTGCCATTGCCGGTTGTGGATCTGATGCCACCAAAGATACAGCTGACACAGGAAAAGTCGTGACTTGGAGTGAAACATTCGACGGTACAAAAACGGATTTTTCCGTAAAAACACCTCCTACTCACGCCGTATCAATGTCTCAAGCAACAACAGAAATGATGTTGCAATTAGGACTTGAAGATAAAATGGCGGGAACAGCATTTAAAGAAGAAGAAATTTATCCTCCTTTACAAGCCGCTTACGATAAGGTAAAAGTATTATCCGACAAATGGCCGTCTTATGAAGTGTTTATGTCCGTAAAACCAGACTTTGCCACCGGCTGGCCGGATTCTTTCAGTAAACGCGCCATTCCGGCCGATAAGATGATTGCTCAAAAGGTAAATATCTGGCTTCCTGAATCCATGTTATCCACAAAAGCCGATTTAGATACGAACTTCAACGATATGATCAAATTAGGCGAGATCTTCGGTGTAAAAGACAAGGCCGAAGACTGGGTCGCAGATCAACGTAAAACATTGGCTTCTATTCAGGACAAGCTAAAGGATTTACCTCGTAAACGCGTATTTATCTATGACTCCGAAGACGGTCAACCATTTACCGCATTTGAAGGCTATACAACAAATATCTTAAGACTTATCGGCGCAGATAATGTTATGAGCGGATTGGGCGTGGATAAAACATGGGCTAAAGGCTCCTGGGAAACAGTTATTGCACAAAATCCGGATTACATTATTATCGCTGACTACGGTAACTCTATCCGCAACGATGACGACTTCCAGCAAAAAATCGAAAAGATCAAGACAAATCCTCAACTTCAAGATATTACAGCCGTTAAAGAAAATCACTTCATCCGTGTAAAACTTTCTGAAATCACACCAGGCGTGCGTACAGTGGATGCACTCAAACGCCTGGCGGAAGAAATTCACGGTGTCAAAATCGACTAGAGTCGAATAGTCATTCAATTCAATCTAATCTAATACTGAAAAGGACCCGGTCCATAAGAACCGGGTCCTTTTCATATTGCTTATTGCACACAGCATATATTAGAGAGTTGGAATGTGTTGTGATTAGAAAGATTTAAAAAAGTTAAGTACAAATAGATATAAAATTTGATATTCAGTTATCATATGCTGTGACAATGCCGTCATAATTGTTCCGACAGATTAACGCTCATGTCCTTTTTGTTTCATACCGCCTGTCATTATTAGCCTTAATCGCCATAATCAAAGGTCTTAACGAAAGAAACTCCTCATCGCTAAGTCGAAAGGTTCTGCCAATGCGTTTAATAGGTTTACAAGGGCGCCCTGCCCCACGTCTTGCTCCACCCCAGGCCATATACATACCTCACTTTTCACTTGAAATAACTCCTCTCAAGGACCAGTATACTCTTATGTACATAACTATTCAATACTTATCCATTTCTAACAGGCGATTAAATCGCGGTAATTCATATATAAATGGCAAGCATTAATAAAATGCATAGTTAATCAAAGCACATAATTATAAGATTTATATACTTTCACACTTGAATAACGACATCAATGTTGCCAAATATAGATATATTCAGATTATAGAATATAGTATTTACCTATATTTTACTATTATAATAATATTCCTCAACATAAAAAATCAGAAAAAGTCAAAAATTTTATTTTGAACTATTGACTTTTTGACTTTTTAAGTTTATTATAATGACATAAGGTCAACGAAACCTAATAATATACGCAAGAAATTAAGTAGACAAAAGGTCAAATAGTTAAGCTTGTAGTAAAAAGTGAGGTAATATATATGAATAACAATTTTAATAACTTTGGCAGTGAATTTGGTAGTATGAATGATTTGTTTAATCAATTGATGGGAAATATGGGCGGTTATTCCACAGAAACCCGTCGATACAAGATCAACGGTCGTGAAGTAACGCCTGAAGAATTTGCTTACTATCGTCAGACAGGTCACTTACCTACCGATGAAGAAATTCAAGCTGCACAACAAGGTAAGATAAAGCAAGATGGTATTCTTGTTAAACTCGGTACAAATTTAACAGAACAGGCCCGTAACGGAAAACTTGATCCTGTTATCGGACGTAATAAAGAAATTCAGGAAACGGCTGAAATCTTGGCACGTCGTACAAAAAACAATCCGGTGTTGGTCGGCGATGCCGGTGTCGGTAAAACAGCCGTTGTCGAAGGGTTGGCTCAAGCTATCGTAAACGGCGATGTACCGGCAGCGATTAAAAATAAGGAAATCATCTCCATTGATATTTCCGGTTTGGAAGCAGGTACACAATACCGTGGTTCCTTCGAAGAAAACATTCAAAACCTTATCAAAGAGGTAAAGGCTGCGGGCAATATCATCCTATTCTTTGATGAAATCCACCAGATCCTAGGTGCCGGATCCACAGGTGATGGTCAAGGCTCCAAGGGGTTGGCAGATATTTTGAAACCCGCTCTATCTCGTGGTGAAATGACCGTAATCGGTGCGACTACACAGGATGAATATCGTAACACGATTATGAAAAATGCGGCTCTCGCTCGACGTTTTAATGAAGTAAAAGTAAACGCACCGTCCCCGGAAGATACTTTCAAAATCTTACAAGGCATTCGCCCATTGTATGAAGCACATCACAACATCGAATTACCAGACGCTGTATTGAAAGCGGCCGTAGATTATTCCGTGCAATACATCCCGCAACGAAGCTTGCCTGATAAAGCCATCGACTTGATCGATGTAACAGCTGCTCACTTGGCCTCTCAACATCCCGTAACCGATATCAAAACATTGGAAGCGGATATTGCGGATGCTAAGGCCAAACAGGAGGAATACGCACAAAAAGAAGATTACGAATCCGCTATCAATGAAAAGATGCGCATTCAGAAATTACAGGAAGAAATCGATAACCACACAGAAAATCAAAAGGTTGTGGCTAAGGTTAACGATGTAGCCGAAGCGGTAGAACGCATGACAGGTATTCCTGTATCCCAAATGGGTGCATCCGATATCGAACGATTGAAAGATATGAAGTCTCGGTTGGAAGCTCATGTAATCGGCCAAGATAAAGCTGTAGAAGCTGTATCTAAGGCAATCCGTCGTAACCGTGCAGGCTTTGACGAAGGCAATCGTCCAATCGGCAGCTTCTTATTTGTGGGCCCTACCGGTGTCGGTAAAACGGAATTGGCAAAGCAATTGGCTCTTGATATGTTCGGCAATAAAGACGCTATTATTCGTCTCGATATGTCCGAATATAGCGACCGCACTGCAGTATCCAAATTGATTGGTGCCACTGCCGGTTACATCGGTTATGACGATAACTCCAATACATTAACTGAACGTGTTCGTCGTAACCCATATTCCATCATCCTATTCGACGAAATCGAAAAAGCGGATCCTCAAGTTATCACATTACTTTTACAAGTATTGGATGACGGCCATCTAACAGACGGTCAGGGTAACACAGTCAACTTCAAGAACACCGTTATCATCGCCACATCTAACGCAGGCTTTGGTTATGGTGATACTAAGGATGATGAAAGCTCAGCTGAAATCATGGACCGTATCGCCCCATTCTTCCGCCCTGAATTCTTGAACCGTTTCAACGCGGTTATCGAATTTAATCATTTAAGCAAGGAAGACTTGAAGAAAATCGTTGATTTGATGCTTGCCCAAGTAAATGCCACATTGGCGAAGAAAAACATCACCCTTGATGTAACCGATGCAGCCAAAGGACTCTTGATGGAACAAGGCTATGACAAAGCAATGGGCGCTCGTCCATTACGTCGCGTCATCGAATCTGAAATACGCGATAATGTGACTGACTTCTACTTGGATCACATCGATGCTAAACATTTACTTGCCGATGTTGTAGATGGACATATCATTATTAGCAACAAGGATAATGCTAAGACATCAGATGATACAAAGTCCACTGACTCCAGCAAATAATGGGATTATAGACAAAACATGTTTCAAATTTAAATATACCAATACATGTTAAGGGGTTAGAGGACAAAGCGTGTTACAAATTTAATCCTATGAAAAATAATTACACATATACACAACCCTATTAATAATGAAAAGGGCTGTAACAGGAGCGCGGTTTTTGCGCAGCCTGTTACAGCCCTTTTTTATATTTTATATTAACCGAATAACAGATGTCCTACTTCATAAGCAATAGCCGATACGATACCTGACAACGGAATCGTGACGAACCATGCCATAACCATGGATCGTGCTACGCCCCAGTTAACAGCTTTCACACGCTTAGCCGAGCCGACCCCCAAAAGAGAGCCGCTCACAACATGAGTCGTGCTGACCGGTAAATGCAAGAACGTAGCTGTAAAAATCGTAATAGCGGAATTTAAATCCGCCGCAAAACCGTTGATGGTTTCCAATTTGAAAATCTTTGTTCCCATGGTGGAAATGATTTTCCAACCACCTGCCGCGGTGCCTAAAGCCATCGCGGAAGCGCAGCATAATTTTACCCATAACGGTACATCGAGGGTATCGATATATCCGCCGCTGAGCAATGTCAATGTGATAATCCCCATCGCTTTCTGAGCATCATTTGAGCCATGAGAAAACGCCATCATAACCGCCGATACAACTTGCATGGATCGGAATCGGTCATTTAAGACAATCGGTGAAAATCCTCCGAAGATGAGCAGCAACAGCTTCATGATGATGAAGCCCCCTATCATCGCTACGATCGGCGATAAAATAAGGGAGAAAAATATCTTCAAGATACCGCCTTCATTTAAGGCATCAAAACCGACTGACCATCCGACGGCACCGATAATACCGCCGATCAGGGCATGAGATGAGGAGCTTGGAATCGCCCACCACCAGGTGGCAAGATTCCATACGATAGCGCCGATCAATGCGGCGCTGATAATAGAACTGTCAATCAGATCAGGCGATAATACGATATCCCCGCCGATGGTCTTCGCTACACCGGTACTGACCATGGCACCGAGGAAATTCAGCCCTGCGGTCATCATAATCGCCTTTTTAGGTGAAATCGCCCGCGTCGATACGGATGTCGCAATGGCATTTGCCGTATCATGAAAGCCGTTGATATAATCAAAGGCTAACGCCAACAACACGACCAGCCATACCAAATAATGAGAATCAAGCATACTTCAATACTACCCGGCGGAATGTGCCTACCAAATCTTCGCAGCCATCGATGACATCTTCCATAGCGCTAAGGATTTCCTTCCATTTGATAATCTCAATCGGATCATTGCATTCCGTAAAGAGTTTAGCCATTTCTTCATGATAAATATTATCTGCTTCAGACTCAAGCTTTAACACTTGATGTACGCGGCCTTCCACCTTTACATGATCTTTCTTAAGACTGCCCATGTATCCGATGGATTTATTAATATGCTTTACGCATTTCACGACGATTTCACTCATGCGTATCGCGCCGTCACTAGGGTTCCCCACATGGTACATCAGCATCTTATCCATGATTTCTTTGATATTATCCAAGGTCGTATCCAATTGATCGATCAACAATTGAATGTCCTCGCGATCCATCGGGGTAATGAAAGTCTTGCGCAATCGCTCTACTGTTTCGCTCACTAATTCATCTGCAGCCTTTTCTTTTGTATCAATTTCAAGAAAGGCCTCCTCTTTTGAAATCTCCCCTTTAAAAACACGCTCCATCATTTCTGCACTTTCATATGTCAAGGCAGCATGATGTTCTAGAATACTGAAAAACTTTTCTTCTTTTCCCTTTAATTTAAAAGCCATGAAGTTCCTCCTGAAACAGTATCGGTTTGCTTCTGTAATATAACTTCATTATAACATACCCCAAAGAATTCCTAAACAAATTTAACAGTCTCAATGTTAATACTTCATATGCGCATATCGTATATAGTATATGAAAAAGCAACCGGTCTATAACAGGATATGGATCGGTTGCTTTTATTACGAATACTACAATGTATCTATCATTATATTAATTATTGGATTCCGCCGCCGCTTTTGCCGCATCAGCCGCCTTTTTCAAATTAGGCACCGATGTAGGGCATGTAGCCGGTGTACATGCACCGTTAGGGCCCAGGTCTTCTGCACGGCTTACATATGTCGTATGTAACATATGATGGGCCCTATGACTCAACGGTTTACCGTCAAAGAATTCGGCATATAGTTTTTGAATATCCGGATTATCACAGGATGCTTTAACTTTTACTTCGTTATCGCGCGTATACAAAGAGGCGATACGAGCTTCACGAGCCTTGTCAGCCATCGGCAATTTAACGCGCGGCTGACCGCCGCCACCGATACAGCCGCCTCGGCAAGCCATCACTTCGATAAAATCATAATGGATATTTTCTGCACGCATGCGTTCAATAAATTTACGCAAGTTACCTGTACCGTGTACGGCCGCAACGTGTAATGTCTTATCACCGATTGTAACGTCCGCTTCACGGGCACCGTCCATGCCGCGGATTGCTTCGAACGGAATTAATGTATTCGGTGCATCTTCGTTCGTTACCACCTTGTATGCAGTGCGCATAGCCGCTTCCATAACACCGCCGGTATTACCGAAGATGATACCGCCGCCGGAAGCTTCCCCCATCAACGGATCGAATGCGGAATCTTCAAGCTCGTCGAAACTAACGTCCTCAGCGCGTAACCATTTAGCCAGTTCACGTGTTGTAATACAGTAATCCGTATCACGCATTTCCGGTACATCCCAGTATTCCGCGGAAGAGTTCATTTCATCGCGACGAATTTCAAATTTCTTCGCCGTACAAGGTGTTACCGCAACAGCGACGATTTTCTTTGCATCGAGGCCCATTTTTTCCGCAAAATATGTTTTCTGCGTAGGCGCCTGCATAGCGATAGGACTCTTAGCCGTGGATAAATTCGGTAAGAATTCCGGATAAAATGTTTCCGCAAATTTAACCCAAGCAGGACAGCAGGATGTAAATTGAGGCAACTCGCCCGAGCCGTTTAGAACGCGTTCAACAAGTTCCGATGCTTCTTCCATGATGGTCATGTCAGCGCCGAAATTTGTATCCAGTACATAATCTCCGCCCAATTTACGAAGGGCTGCTACCATTTTGCCTTCTACGAAGGTCCCCGCATCAAGTCCGAACTCTTCGCCCAGACCGACACGCACTGCCGGCGCAGTTTGGAAGATAACGATTTTATCAGGGTCAGCGATAGCCGCTTTCACCTCATCAATTTCAGAGCGTTCATTAATGGAATCGAACGGGCAAATAGATGCACATTGACCGCAATGGATACAAATCGGATGGTCTCCGTTCGTCGTTAAATCATAATAATCAAATACGCCCATGTCTACGGCACAAGCCTTGCGACACAAAGAACAGTTCTTACATTTAGATAAGTCTTGTACTAATGCAATATTTCCTTCTTCAATAGGTACGCGACGATCCAAGAATTGATACTTACTCATGAATTCCTCCTACTTAGGTAACGTTGTTATCGTTATATCATCAGTGAATTATATCACAAATTATAATTGTTCTTCAAGAACTATCCACCGCTCCGTTAAGGCATTTAAAAGTTCCTCCGCCTCATTACGCTCCGTCATCAGTTCTTGCGTTTTTTCATAGTCTGTTGCGAATTGTGCAATCATAACATCAATGCCTTTGATGAGGTGTTCTACCTTCGGCATTTCTTCAAGAATTCGGTCATACTCGGCTTGTTCTGATTTATTGAGTCCCTTTTTTACAGATGTATCTGTGAAAGTATCCTGTACGTCACCCTTCCGAATCGTTTCAACATCTGCGGAATTCAACTTGCCGCTATCCGCCTCACGGTCCATTACAGATGGCTCTGCATTTTCCTGATGCAATTCAGGCTGTACAAATGTATCACTATGTTTTTTATCTCCTTTTCCTGTATTATCTACGGTATCGCCTGCTATATCAGCGACATAGAACGTCCGCTTCCCTACAGTACTTTCATCAAGAGCATCCTTGTAATCCGAATATGAGCCATGCACGATATCGATATGACCATCGCCGGTAAATACAAAGAGTTTATCCACCACTCGGTCCAAAAAATACCGATCATGGCATACGGTGATGATGACGCCGCCGAAAGAGTCTAGAAAATCCTCCAATACCTCAAGGGTTGGAATATCTAGATCATTCGTCGGTTCATCGAGCAGTAACACATTCGGTGCACTCATGAGCAGTTTCAGCAAATAGAGACGACGACGCTCACCGCCGGACAATTTGCGAATCGGCACACCGTGAAGCTCCGGCGTAAAGAGAAATCTCTCCAGAATCTGTCCCGCACTCAACGTGGAGCCATCCCCCAACACCATGTAAGCATGATCTTCCCGAATATAATCGAGAACGCGCATATCCTCGTCAAATTCCGGCAATTCCTGTTTAAAGTGAGCGATACGAACCGTTTCTCCCTTGCCAATAGTGCCGCCCGTCGGCTCATAGGCACCATCAAGGATGTTCATAAATGTAGATTTTCCCACCCCGTTAGGGCCTACGATACCGATGCGATCATGACGAACCACATGATACGTAAAATCTGAAATAATCGGACGATTTCCGAAATTAAAGGTTAAGTGCTCGATATCAAAAATCGTCTTCCCCAACCGAGTCTTTAATGCGATCGGATCCATCTGATCGGAACGACGAGTCTTTTCCATATTCTTTAACGCTTCATATCTGTCCAGGCGAGCCTTCTGCTTCGTACTGCGCGCCTGTGCACCGCGGCGCACCCATTCGATTTCACGCTTCAGAAATTGACGTCTCTTTTCTTCAGATGCCGCCTCACGCGCTTCACGATCAGCTTTCAGAGCAAGAAACTCCTCATAATTGCCATCATATTGATACATGCGTCGATTCGACAATTCCAAAATACCATTGCATACGGAATCGAGGAAATACCGGTCATGAGTACTGATCAGGAGTCCCCCCTGACGAGTGCTCAAATAGGATTCGAGCCATTCAATGCTGTTCTCATCCAAATGATTCGTCGGCTCATCTAACAACAGTAAATCACAGGGATATAACAAGGCCTGCCCCAGTGCGAGGCGCCGCTTCTGCCCGCCGGACAACAGCTTCACCTTCTGCTCCACATCCATAAACCCCAGCTTGGATAAAATGATGCGAGCTTCCTGCTCCACCTGCCAGCCGTCTTGTTGATCCATCTGTTCCAATGCATTCATATACCGGCGGGATACCCGATCATCATCGCGGTTCGCCGCCTGCATAGCGTGATATTCTCGACTGATTCGACCAAAATCCTTAACCATTTGCAGTCTTGGATGATTTCCATCTAGAATCGCCTCCAACAAGGTCGCATTCACATCAAAATCCGGGGTCTGCTCCAAATAATATATAGTCGCCTTTCCGTTTCGTTCAATATGACCCTTATCGCCCTCCATCTGGCCGGCTAATATTTTTAAAAATGTGGACTTACCTGTACCGTTAATCCCGACAAGGCCCAATCGTTTCTCCGTAGTAAAAGTAATGTTCACGTCTTTAAATAACAGCCGCGTGCCATATGATTTTTCTATATTCTGTAAACTGATGACATTCATATTCCGCTCCTGTTTTGTAACTATGGTACTTATTATACTACAAGATTATCATTGACAGTAACGGTCCCCATCAGTAGAATAAACGTAACGTAATAAATATTCCTGAGGAGGTCCTTATGGTAACAGATACGGTATTAGACTTTTATGAAAGCATCAATTTTGAAATCATCGACATAGACGGATATGATACATTATTCACAGAGCTCCTAGAGGACGGTACCTATGCTACCGTATCCGATGATGACGGATACATGCCCGAGGATTTAGATACACCTATCGTATTCAATGTATACGATGATAACGACTCATTTCAATGGAGTGTCACGCTGGACAGTTCTCATCAGCTACAGGAACTGTTACAAAATGCGGACAGCACGGAAACATTTCTTGCCACATTAGAGGATATTCGCGAAGAACACATCGAACAACACCAATAAAATACAAATTAATTAATACGGTATAAACCAATAGCCCCTTGGTATCAGACTGAAGCCAGTCAATACCAAGGGGCTAATTATGTCTTAGCAACTATATAGATTCCTCTATAGCCGTTACCTGCACCGTATCATAATCATCTAAAATTTTAATCAAATCATTTACGATTTCCGCCGCTCCGTCCACTTGCCATTCGCGAGCGCGTTGAGACATCTGCTGTAATCGCGGCGGATTGATGAGAAGCGCCGCAACAACGTCCTCCAGATTGTGAATATCGCGAGCCCAGCGAGCGCAGCCGCGCTGTTCAAGAAGTTCCGCATTGGCTTCCTCCTGCCCGGGAATCGCATTAAAGAATACCATCGGCAATCCGATTGTCACCGCCTCCATACAGGTCAATGCGCCCGGCTTCGTCACCAGTAAGGAGGATGTCTTCATCAATTCCGAAATATTTGACGTATAACCGAATACGGTGGTCTTCGTTTTCATCGAGGTACTGAGGGTCACCAATGATTCATAGAGCGATGTATTTTGACCGGCTACAACAGTGATTTCATCGATACCGTTCACATCATCTAAATGCTTCAATGCCGTTTCCAATGAACCGAGGCCAAGACCTCCGCCCATAACGAGTACTTTCACAGGTTTCTCTAAGGAGTAATCCTCAATAGCATCTCGAAAAAAGGAACGACGCACGGGAATCCCCGACACGTGTATGCGCGACTCATCGATACCGGACTGTACCATCTCGGAAACCATACTTTCGGTAGCCACAAAGTATGTATCAACCTGCGGATAGAGCCAAAATTGATGGCTGCTGAAATCCGTCATAATCGCTACGAGAGGCATATTGATATGTCCCTGTCGTTTCAGGATCGATGCGGCCCCACAGGGAAACGGGTGCGTAAAGACCATCACATCAGGTTCTTCCTGTTGAATCAGCTTGAGCATACGACCTTTTAACAGATAAGACAGAGCGGTCTGCATAATGGATCCCTGCTTCTCCCCTTTGGAGACGCGGTAAATGATGTCGTACAGCATCGGAAACACGTCAATCATCTTGATGTATGTCCCCTTGATCAGATGCTCGACGGACATCGTCTCGGTATCCAAAAAATCCACATGACTGATGGTGGCCTGTGGTTCCTTATCCTTCCAATATTCTTCTATGGCTCTGGCAGCCTGCATATGCCCCGTTCCGATGGATGCGGACACAATGAGAACCTTCCGTGATATATCGTTATTCATAATGCACCCTTTCTCTGTGCATTATACCATAAATAGACAAAAAAAAGAGACCTCGAAAGGTCTCTTTTACTTTTACAGCAGATTATTTTTTGCGTTTTTTAGCTTTTGCAGCGTTAACTTGTTCTTTCAAACCTTTACCAGCTTTGAATGCAGGAGATTTGGAAGCTGCGATACGGATAGTTTTGCCGTTTTGTGGGTTGCGGCCTTCACGAGCTGCGCGTTCACGAACTTCGAAAGTACCGAAGCCGATAACTTGTACTTTACCACCAGCAGCTAATTCTTCAGCAACTGTATCGAATACAGCTTTAACTGCTTTTTCAGCGTCTTTTTTTGTTAACTCAGTTTTTTGTGCAACACTTGCGATTAATTCTGTTTTATTCATGACAGAACCTCCTTAAAAATACAATACCCGAGATGTCAAAATACCTCCAGGTTACTTTTCCTGCACCTTAGCCTCCTCCCAAAAAGCATCCAGCTCAGCTAATGAAAAGTCTTCCCATGAGCGATCGCTTTGGTTAACACAAGCCTCTACATGTGAAAAACGCTGTCGGAACTTAGTGTTTGTGCGATTCAGTGCATTTTCACCGCTTATTTTATACCATCTAAATAAATTAATCAAGGAAAAAAGCACATCTCCCGCCTCTTTTTCCATATTTTCACTATCTTTTTCGCCTACGGCTTCCTTAAATTCAGCCATTTCCTCGTCTACTTTCGCCCAGACAGGATCAAGCTCATCCCAGTCAAAGCCTAGCTTTCCGGCCTTTTCCTGTAATTTCTGAGCGACCACTAAAGCGGGTAAACTTTTAGAAACGCCGTCTAATACAGAATTTTGTATATTTTTCTTTTCTTGTGCCTTTAATTCATCCCAACTATATGATTTTTCATCATTTCCGGGATTGAAAATATGCGGATGACGGCGAATCATCTTGGCGGTCACATCATCAATGACATCTTGCAGCGTAAAATGTCCCGCATCTTCCGCCAACTGACTGTGAAACACGACCTGTAGTAATACATCGCCTAATTCTTCCCGTAAATTGAGCATATCCTTATTATCAATCGCATCCACCACCTCATAGGTCTCCTCGATAAAGTAGCGCCGCAGCGACTCGTGAGTCTGCTTTCTGTCCCATGGACAGCCATCGGGAGCACGCAATGCTTTCACTACATCAACAAGCGGTTTAATCGATACCTTTTCTGTAGATTCATCATGAATCAAACCGGACTGATCAATATTGTTGTTCATATAGTTTCGCCTCCTCTCTGTTTCGGCGAGCCTGTAAGCGTTTACCGATGATCGGGAAATAATAGATATCGTCCTTCACAATCGCCTTGGTAAGCCATAAGGATAAGCAGTAAACGAAAATAGCCACCAGTATAGCCATCGCCACGGCTCCGCCATTATCCAACAGGTCCACCGTGCTTACATAAATCACCTGGGTTGCACCGCCCATAGCCATGGCGGATACGATGATTTTTAAGAGTTCCATTTTATTTAAAACCGCACCTACATATCGTTTTACAAAGGTATAGTTGATGAGGGCTGCAATGGCAAAGTTGAAGTTTGTAGCCCATGCGGCGCCGTTTATGCCGAGCTCGACAGTTCCCGTTAATTTATAATCTAGTACGGTTTTTGCTAAAAGTCCAATAAAAATGGCAGCCATAGGAATCATAGTTCTACCGAGCCCTTGCAGAATCCCCGCCGTCACCTGTTGCCATCCAAGGAATACGATACTCAAGCTGATGACCGCAATGACAGGTCCTGCATTAGGCGTCGCATAAATAAGCTGAGATATAGGCGTCGCCAATACACAGAGGCCCACACAGGCCGGTATGGTAAACATATTCGCAATTTTGATGGCCGAACCGGAACGCTGCACGATGCGATGCATATCCTTTTGCGCATGCGCTTCGGAAACGGCCGGCACAAGGCTTGCCGCCAAAGATGTGGTCAGAATGATCGGCAAGCCGATTAAGGACGTAGCCATTCCTGTTAAATAACCGAATTGTGTGGTCGCTTCATGCAGATAGTATCCTATATCCATCAATCGTTTCGGAACGATGAAAGTATCGATAAGGGATACCATCGGCAACATGATATTAGCCATCGATACGGGAATCGCAAGACTGAATAAACGCTTTACGACGGTCGTCGTACTTTCAGCGGAAACCTGCGGATTCTGATGCATCAACATTTGTTGACGCACATGACGTTGGCGATAGTAAAAATAAATCAGCACCAACAGCCCCGCCAATACACCGGGAAACGTAGCAAACGTAGCACCTCCGGCCGCGAGATGCAAGCCGCGATCTATAAAATAATACGCCAGCCCCACCATGGAGGACACGCGGAATATCTGTTCAAAAACCTGGCTCGTACCGGTAGGGACCATATATTGAAAGCCCTGAAAATAACCTCTGAAGCAACTCAATATGGTCACCACCAAAATAGCCGGAGACAGAAGCTGAATGGCTGTCAACGCCCGAGCGTCGGTTATGATATGATAATCAACCAGCCACTGAGCGCTGCTATACAATGCGAGACTAAATACGACTCCCAGCACGGTAAGGGTCCGCAAAGATACGAAAAAAACCTTCTGAACACCGCGTATATCATCGTTGGCAAGCTTTTCGGCAATCATAATCGATATGGCCACGGGAATCCCCGATGCGGATATGCTGACGATAATCTGATAAATCGGATAGGCCATCATATAAAGACCTATCCCCTCACCGCCCAGAATGCGGGCGATCAGGACCTTGCTGAAAGCGCCGATAATCTTGACGATAATACCTGCCAAGGTCAAAATCATGGCACCTTTTAGAAATCGATTCATAGGCTCTCCTTTGTCGATGATTTCTGACTCAATGCCTCCATCACCGCTTCTGTAATCGTTAAAATAGAACCCTTCATACCGTTGAGGCTCACATACAATGTGGTCGGTTTTGTATCTACGAATTTCATTTTCTTCCATAAATCTTCACGAACAGTGCCCATATCCCAATCGGCCATTTTCGAATCATCGTACCAGTGAATAATGAGCTGTCCTTCACGGCGTACCATGCTCTTAATGCCCAATAATCGAGCCTGCTCCTTGATTTGAGCGATGCGCAACAAACGGTCCACCGGATCCGTCGGCGTTCCGAAGCGATCAATGAGTTCATCCGTCATATCATCAAGGTCTTTTTTAGACTTAATGCGCAATAATCGTTGATATACGGAGATTTTTCGGGCACTGTCCTTGATATAGGCATCGTCGATAAAGGCATCCACCTCTAAATCGATGGCGGGATCAACGGCAGTCTCCCGTTCCACCTCTTTATTTTGAGCCTTTGCAATGGCCTCTTCCAGCATCGTTACATACATACCGAAGCCGACGGATGCGATGTTGCCATGTTGTTGCGAGCCCAACAAATTACCTGCTCCACGGATTTCAAGATCGCGCATGGCGAGCTTAAAACCTGCTCCGAGTTCCGTAAATTCCTCGATGGCTTTCAAGCGCTTCTCCGCCGCCTCGGATAACATCTTATCCGGACGATACATGAAATACGCATAAGCCCTGCGGCGCGAGCGCCCCACACGGCCGCGCATCTGATATAGCTGAGACAATCCCAATCGGTCCGCATCATAAATAATAATCGTATTTGCATTCGGAATATCCAATCCCGTTTCAATGATACTCGTCGATACGAGCACATCATAGTGACCTTCATAAAAGTCGGTCATAATCTCTTCGATTTGACGCCCCGTCATCTGACCGTGAGCAATAGCATACCGTAGCCCCGGCAATGCATCTGCCAGAAGTTCCCCCATATGTTCAATAGAGGCAACGCGGTTATATACGAAATACACCTGTCCCCCTCGGGATAACTCCCGCTTGATCGCATCAGCGATGAGATTCATATCGTATTCAACCACATAGGTCTGAACCGGTAGACGCTCTTCAGGCGGCGTATTAATGACGGACATCTCCCGCACCCCTACGAGTGACATATGTAATGTTCTAGGAATCGGAGTGGCACTCAAGGTGAGTACATCGATATTATGCGCCCATTCTTTCCACTTTTCCTTCTGTGCTACACCGAATCGCTGCTCCTCATCGACGACGAGCATACCTAAATCTTTAAACTTTACCTTTTTATTGAGCAATGAATGCGTACCGATCAATACATCTACAGAGCCGTCCTCAACGCCCTTGAGAATCTGCTTTTTCTCGGCTGTACTGCGGAATCGATTCAATACGTCCACCTTAACTCCGAACGAAGAGAATCGGTCCACAAAGGTCTGATAATGTTGTTGAGCCAATACGGTGGTCGGCACGAGCACGGCCACCTGCTTACCGCTCATAACGGCTTTAAAGATGGCTCGCATAGCCACCTCGGTTTTACCGAAGCCTACATCCCCCGCCAGAAGTCTGTCCATAGGCACCGGGCGTTCCATCGACTCCTTGATTTCCGCCGTCGCCTGCAGTTGATCCGCCGTTTCTTCATAAGGAAATGCATCTTCAAATTCTTGTTGCCACGGTTGATCAGGAAGAAACGCGAACCCTTCGGTTATCTCACGCTGTGCATATAATTCCACCAATTTCTCCGCCAAGTCATCGATGGACTTTTTCGCCTTCGTAACGACCTTATTCCAGTCACCGCCGCCCATCTTATGGATACGAGGCACATCACCTTCATTGCCGATATACTTTTGCAACTGATCCAGATGATTGGCCGGCAAAAACAATTTATCCGTACCGGCATAGGCGATTTCAATATAATCACGATGAATACCTTCGGTTTCAATCGTCTTAAGTCCGATGTACTTGCCGATACCGTGAACACTGTGAACTACATAATCACCGACAGTCAGATCCGTAAAATAATTGATTTCCTGACCTTTCTTCGGCTTGTTTCTCAATTTGCGCTTCTGCTGTCCGTAAATATTGCCCTCTACAACAACCACAATGTGGCTGTTCGGCAATTCAAAACCATCTGTTAAAAGGCCTTGTAAAATAACGACAGTATCGGGTTTAGAAATCCAGGTATCACTATGAATAAAAGGAATATTTTCCTGCTCCAGAGCCCGCTCAATGCCCTTTCTGCGCTGCTGGTTATTAAGGACTAGCACCACTTGATGATGTCGGCGATGCCACTGCTCAATTTCATCCGTCAACAGCGGAATCTGACGCTCAAAACTGGTCATCGTCTTGCCTTGAATACCGATTGCGGTAAATCCGCCAAGGCCGATGGAACGCTGCTGCATAAATGTGAAAGCAATCTGTGTCCGCGCATCTGCGGTTCTCTGCAAGGCGCTCCAGTCACAGTGCATTTTCCGATGAGTCGGATCCTCCTTGAGGAACTTTTTCAATGCCTCTTGAATCCGTCCCGGTTCATCGTAAATAAGAGTTCCCTCTTTTACATAGGATAAAAGCGTACTTTCAGCATCATCATTACCTAAGAAGAAAGGCGTCACCGTATAGGACTCGATTTGCTCGACGGAGCGCTGACTTTCAACGGAGAAAAAACGCAATGTATCGATTTCATCACCGAAGAACTCAATACGAATAGGGTCATCACTATTTACGGGATAAATATCCAATATATCGCCGCGCACGGCAAAATGACCACGCTGTTCTGCCTGGTCCACTCGTTCATATCCAATTGTCACCAACTGTTCCAGTACGGTATTTCGATCAATCACATCACTCAAACCGAAGTGAAGAGATTGGCCTTTCAAATATTGGGGTGACACCACATATTGGGTGACCTCTTCCGCATTGGCCAGCACCACTACCGGTTCCTGCCACGCTAACAGGCTCAAGGCCCGCATCTGCGCCCCCTGGTCCTCCAGGCTGCGTGCAACGGTGGTAAAATCAACATGATCCGTTACAGGAAATGATAACACCGGAACATTCGGCCAGAAAAAGGCTAAATCCCGTTCCCACATCTCCTTATGTTCCTTATCATGAACCACTATGACGAACGGCTTGGTGGGCCCGTCTGCGAAAGCCCGGCTCAACAAGAAACTCTTTTGAGAGCCGCTGAGCCCATATATAACTGATTTTCCTTTATTTTGAAATGCATTTAGCCCATCCGCAAAGGATGGGTTCTGTGAAAGCAGTTCTGTAAATGTATTATCCATACTGCACCATATTGTATTAATTTAAATCTTTTGACTCATTAATTATAACATATCATGGATTACCCATGTCCCAAAACGATTGAGCCTCACAAGACGATTGAGGCTCAAATTATTTTTGGCAAAAAAAATAGCACCTACCAGGTGCAATAATAAAGTTGGTGCGGGAGAAGGGACTTGAACCCCCACGCCGTAAGGCGCCAGATCCTAAGTCTGGTGCGTCTGCCAATTCCGCCACTCCCGCGTACCGACTGAAATTATAATATCACGTATATACAGCACCGTCAATTACTTTTTTATAATTTTTCAAAATCGTTAATAACAAATCCATGCTATAGAAATATATGGTACTCATCGTGAAAATTTACAATAGCAAAAACATATATTGTTAAAACTATATTCGACTAAATATAATCTCCCGGACTATAGAAAAAGAGACTGTCCCGGAATCTGTAAATTACAAAATCCCGGGACAGCCTCTTTTTTAGGATGATGATGAATAAATGCATGCCCTACATTTACCACAAAATATATTAACAGCCACAAACAAAAATGCCGTGGTGATAATACCGAATTTCATAAATCACCACGACCGCACGACAAAAGCAAAAGCTTTCGACTCTGATCAACAGACTAAAAAAATCCTTTTTACGGGTACGCAAAAAGGAGATTCAAACTTCTCCTCCCTATCGCTCGTAGGTCAAATGGTGAATGTTGAATAGGCAGTTCTCCTGACTCGGCGTCAACGCTCATCCGGCCTTCCCAGTTTCCCAGTGACTTAATCGGATTCGCTCAACCATACAGTGGCGGGACCGTGCCGGCCTTTAACCGGCTTCTCTATTATGCTTTTCAGCACCTATTCCCAAATATGTTCTTTTGTATGCTTTTATTCTAACAGTCCCTATTCATTTCGTCAATACAGCAGTAGCATATTTATTAATAAAAAAATGCTATATAGGTCTGCCGTATTGTTATAACAGAAATGAACAGTTCAACCATCCAGAAAATATGCTTATCCCACTCGATTTCTAAACAGCCAGCCCGCTATGGACATGGTTATAATGGTCAGGATAATCATAGGAATAAAATTGAACCATATATCAACAAAACCTGCCCCTTCCAAATAAATCCGCCGTATCGCTTCAATAGAAAAGCGCATAGGATTTACATATGTAATATATTGCAATAATTTCGGCATATTATGAATCGGCGTTGCCAATCCGGATAATAACGCCAAGGGCAATAAAAAAACGAAAACATATACGAGAACCTGCTGCATGTTTTTAGCAATGGCCGAAATAGATAACCCCAATCCGATACTGCTGCATATAAATGTAAATAATACGGCATAGACGAGAAAAATATTTCCTCGAAACGGAACTTGAAACCAGAACATAGCTAGTAATAGCAATACACTGCTTTGAAACAGGCCTATAAACATTGGAGGTATGGACTTTGCAATCAAAATCTGCAGGGAGGATACAGGCGTTACCAGCAGCTGGTCAAAGGTTCCCTGCTCTCGTTCTCGCGCCACCGATAAGCCGCCCAGCATGATGACTTGTGTCATGCTGACCAAGACGACGAGACCGGCTAAAAAGGTCCACGAAGACTGCTGATTTTCATTGTACCACGTACGAGATTCAATCGTGATCCCCTTATGTTCAACACCTAACGCGGTCTGATTGAATTGGGAAATAATTTGTCCCATATACGAAGCGGCAACACCTGATGTCATAGAATTTGTCCCGTTTGCAATAACCGTAATTGATGAAGGCTGTTGATGTTTTAATTTCTCTTCAAAATCCTGCGGTATAATCACCGCCATAATTACCTTATTGGAATCGATAAGCGGAGCGATTACATCGGGGGAGTCCGCAACTTTATACAAGCTAAAGATGCCCGATGAATTGATAGTTGATTCCAGGGCGGCCGACGTTTGAGTGTGACTTTCATCAACCAATACATAAGGAACCTTGTTGAGGTTATATGTCGCGGCATAACCGAAGAGGAATCCTTGAATAATAACCGGTACCAGTAAGATTATACGAGTTTTCGGATCTTTGAAAGTGGCTAATAGCTCTTTCCATATGATAGCAATGATTTGATTCCAGTACAGGCGCCAATTCATCATTTCACCTTCTTCCTCGTAATATGAATCGTCAAGAATGTAAAACAAACAGCAAAGCCAGATAAAACAGCGCTGTTCTTAATAATTAAATACCAGTTATTTCCACCCAGAAACAACGATTTCAACAGTTCCAAATAGTACGTAGAAGGTAACATTCGGGAAACATATTGAATCACCACGGGCTGGGAATGAGGATCAAACAAAAATCCCGTCAACATCAAAGCCGGTAGAAAGCTTGTAAGTGATGCCATTTGACACGCTAAAAACTGTTTTTTCGTAAGTGCGGATATAAGCAGTCCCATATTTAAGGAAACAATTAAGTACAAGGTTGACACGATGCAGATAATCCATAAGGAACCACGCATCGGCACGTCATAAAAGAAATACGATACGCCGAGACAAAACAACATGCCCGACATCGCCAATACATAATACGGTACGATCTTGGCTAAAATAATTTCAATAGGCTTAACCGGTGTAACGAATAAAGCCTCGAAAGTCCCCCGTTCCCACTCTCTGGCCATGACGACAGCCGTAAGAAATACGGATACAATCGTCATGATAATCATGATGAGCCCGGGAATTAAAAACCAGGTACTCGTATTTTCCTCATTAAACCACATGCGATGGTTCATCGTTATATATCCGCCACGCATCATAAAGGGAATATTCTTAGCTGCCCACAAATTGATGGCTGAGGTAACATAACTTTGCACGCTCATCGCTACCGAAGTATCGACACCGTAGTAGATTCCCTGTACCTTTCCTTGTCCGCGCATAACTTGAGACGAAAAATCCTGTGGAATCACCAGTATGGCATCCACCTTTCGTTTTTCCATCAACAGTTCCGCCGTATTTCTGTCTCGAACCGCTATGGGCTGAAAGTACTCGGAACCGTTTAACGAATCATACACACTCTCGGACATTGCATCCTGACGTTCCATAACCACCGCTATCGGTACATGCTTAACATCCAACGTTACCCCTGAACCGATGAGGATAATAAGGAGTATAGGTAGTACGACCCCCAACAGAATAGTGCTGGGATCGCGCAATACCTGTAAGGTTTCCTTATGTACCAATGAAGAAAACCGTTTTATAAAGCCGTTCATGCGTCCCCCTCCTGTTCCCGCTTTTTCAATATGACGGAGATAAACGCTTCATCCATAGTACAAGTCTCATCGCCGGCAGTCCGTCTGACCTCATCCGGTGTGCCCAATACAACGAGCTTACCCGCATCCTGAATCATAATGCGGTCACAATATTCCGATTCATCCATAAAATGAGTCGTAATAATAATCGTTGTTCCCCGTTTTGATAAAGAGGTAATCTGTCGCCAGAAATTACGCCGCGTAAGCGGGTCAATGCCGCTTGTAGGTTCGTCCAAGAAAAGGATTTTAGGCTCATGCATCAATGCTGCCGCCATGGACAGGCGCTGTTTATAACCACCTGGCAAATCACCGGCCATCATATCTCTCACGTCGTTCAGACGAAACTCCTTGATAACGGCTTCTATCCGTTCAAGCTTCTTCTGTCCGTGAAGACCGTATACACCGGCAAAAAATTTTAGATTTTCCATAACAGACAGATTACCGTACAAAGAAAACTTTTGCGCTACATATCCGAAATTGCTTCTTGCCGCCGTACGGGATTTAACGACATCAATGCCGGCCACGCGCAAATTCCCGCTCGTTACGGGCAACAATCCGCATAACATACGGAATGTCGTCGTCTTTCCCGCTCCGTTAGGGCCCAGCAGACCGAATACCTCTCCGCGCTGCACCGTAAACGAGGTATTGGCAACCGCCGTAAAATCATCGAATTTTCTTACCAAATGGGATACGGAAATTTCTATATGCCGCTCGGCCATTTCATTTGGGCTCAATAAATGATTTCGTTCTTTTTCTATCGCACTTTCATCTATGTCCATATTTAAGCGACCTAAAAACTCACCCCCTTGCCCGGAGGCAAACTCATCCTCTTTTAACAGCATCATAAAGGTATCTTCCAAACGGCTTTGAACAGGCTGTTCCTCCATACCGTACTCGCTAAGCCAAGGAATCGAAGGCATTTCTTTCGTTTTTATGTACCGCACGGCACCGGCCTCCGGAACGGCATCCGTCACGCATTGCGTATCATCCATCAATGCGGCCTGCACATTTCTCATGCTCAATGTTTTCGGAATCTTTACCTGAAAGCATCGTCCCTCAGACATTTTAGTTAATTCATGCGGCGTACCCGTTGCCAAAAAACGCCCCTTATTGAGGACAAAAACATCTTTACAACGTTCCGCCTCGTCCATGTACGCAGTAGTGACAAGTACGCTGATTCCATCTGTACGTACTAACGACTCTAAAATCTCCCATAAATCACGTCTTGAAAATGGGTCAACCCCTACCGTAGGCTCATCAAGCAGCAATAGCTCCGGAGATCGTACCAGTGTACAGGCCAGACTGAGTTTTTGCTTCATACCGCCCGATAATTTACCGGCGGGACGCTTAGTAAATTTTGATAGCCCCGTCATATGCAGTAAGTTTTCGAACCGTTCCGTTCTCACCCTCGGAGGGATACCATGTAAATCCGCATACAGATTCATGTTTTCACTGACCGATAATTCCTCATAAAGGCCGAATTTCTGAGGCATATAACTCAGTCTGTCTTGAACTTTCTGCGAATATGCTTTCACGTCCATTCCGAGAACATCTAAAGAGCCGGACGTGGAGTCCAATAAACCGGCTATCAACCGGATAAGCGTTGTTTTTCCCGCACCATCCGGTCCCACTAATGCAGTTAAACAACCTTTCCGAATTTTAAAATCCAGATGGTCCAATGCTATTTTAGGAGCAGCTCCGACAATAGGAAATTCTTTATATAATTGTGACGCTTCGATTGCATATACATCATTCACCGCACACCTCTATATATCAATGGAAACAGTGGCAGGCATTCCTAAACGGAGACGATTATCAGGATCATCCACATATACCCGCACTTCATACACAAGTGTAGTACGCACATCCTCCGTTTCTACCGATTTAGGTGTAAATTCCGCTACGGAGGATATATATCCGATTGTGCCGTGAATCGGTTCATTCTTATTGGTATCCGTCGTCACATTCGCATCCATACCGTTATAAATCTTCCCTAAATCCCGTTCGTTCACATATACACGGACCCATTTCTTAGTATTCTCAGCCAATTTAAATACAGGTGTATTCGGTGAAGCCATATCGCCGACCTGTAATAATCGGGCCGTTATAACACCGTCTACAGGAGCCGTTAATACGGTTTGGTTCAACAAGAACTCCTGACGGGCCAGTTCGCTTTTCATCGCATCCAATTGTGCCTGGGCCTGTGCTATATCTTCCTGTCTCGGTCCTGCAACAGCTAAATTATATGCTTGCTGCGCCTCATTCAATTTAGCTTCCGCCACTTTCACTTTCGCCTGTATATCATCTACGGACTGTCGACTGACGGCCTTACCATTTGAAGCATTATAGGATTTTTGCAGCTTATCGAACTCCTGCGTCGATTGAGCCAGCGAAGCCTCTGCAGATGTAACTCGTGCCGATGCCTGGGCGATTTCTTCAGGTCTGCTCCCTGCCTGCAACTTAGCCACTACCGCTTCCTGTGCTGCAATGGTATCCTTAGCTTGCCGTACAGCAAGACTCAATTCATCAGAATTTAAATAGCCCAATATCTGCCCCTTGGTTACGACCGCCCCTTCATCCACTAAAAGGCTGGAAATCCGATCACTGCCCCGGAATGCAACATTCACTTCCCGCAGATTCACATTGCCTTGCAACACAATGTGATGAGCCGCCATATACGCTTCATATTGATAATAAGCATAATAACCTGCACCGCCCAGAATAATTAGAAGAGCAATCATTATACTTATACACTTTTTTCTATTATTCGCCATCCATCGTTTAACGACATCAAATTTCTCTTTCATAATCATTCCCCTTCTCTGGCACTATTTCTTAGCATGCGAATCCGCCTCTGCCGCCTGATCGATGTCCATAGCTTCCCAACCACCGCCTAGAGACTTGAATAAACGAATGATATCGGCAAATTCCTGTCCCCGACTCATAATATATTGCCGCCTTGCAGATAATACATTTCGTCTCGCATCAAGAACACTTAAATAATCGCTAAGGCCGGAGTCAAAATTGGTTTGTGCCAGTGACTCCGCTTGTTTTGACGATTCTACGGCAGATTTTAATTCCTCGGACTTAATATAATCCTGAGATGCATCCGTCACCGCATTTCGGACCTCCCCGACAGCTTTCAAAACAGTTTCCTCATAATCAGCTAAATATTCCTGTTCCTTTTCTGTTTGTACTTTTATATTCTTCCGGATAGCTCCGGCATGAAAAATAGGCATCGTTATTGACGGTCCTATCCCTATCATCTTCCCGATGACTGAAACGAGTCCACCCGATGCAAACGACTCCAATCCTATACTGCCATTCAGTGAAAATCTAGGCTTAAGATCAGCCTTTGCTGACTTCGTTTTCTGCTGCTGTGCCGCAATACGTCGTTCAGCCGCCTGTATATCCGGTCTTTGCCGTAAAGCTTCCGCCGGTATGCCGATAAACATATGCGGATCCACCGTCGGTAACGAAGCATCATCCGTCAATAACCCATCGACTTCGCCCGGAACCGTTCCTGTCAATATAGAGATGGCGGACATTGTGGAGGCTATATTTTTCTTTAATGAAGGAATCTCCGCCTGAGTCTGAGACAATGCATATGTAGCCTGTTGTACCGGTAATTCATTTATAATGCCTGACTGATAATTTACCTTGAGCAGTTCCAACGCTTCCTGTTGCCGCTTCACATCATCTTCCGTAATGCGCAATTGCTCCTGAAAGGTTCTTAACGACATATACTGTAATGCGGTTTCCGCACTCAACGATACCCATGTGGAATATAAATCCGCCTGTGATGCCTGCAGCGAATTCGATGCAGCACGTGAATTGGCTTTCTGTCTTCCGAATATATCAATTTCCCATCGGGCATCAACTCCCAGTTTGCCCGTTTCTACAGTTCTCGTCGTCTTATCAGGTAAAGGTAAACTCTTTATTTCTTCTCGGTCCGAATCCCATTCGCCCTGCCCTCTGTTAGCAGACCATGAAGCGGAAGCATCCAGCCAGGGTAATCGTTGCGCTTCAGCAATTCCCAACTGCAACCGACCTTGTCTAACTCGAGAGCGCGCCACCTCTAGTTGCCTGTTATTTTTAAGAGTTAAATCAATTAACCGGTCCAATACGGGATCGTTAAACACCTTCCACCAGTAGGCTAATTCATCTTCACTGACCGCTTTCCCTTCCACAACCTCATACGGTGTCGGATGTTTTCCCGCTTCTTCCACCCAAGAATGCTCATTCAATTCTTTGGTTGCTTTTTGTTTTTCTGAAAGCTTCGCTTCATCAGCAGATGACTTCTTTTTTTTATCTTTTCCATCCTTGTAATACGATGCAATAACAGGACTACCTTGGTCAGAGGCCTCAACAGTGCCTTCAGTTCCATGCTGTACTATCGTTGTATACCGATTATTTTGATCTGCAGTGCCGTTCGATTGACTGAAACTGATACCCCCACCAACGCTCCAAGCCCCCAGCGCTAAACATATATAAACAGTTAAAAGTTGTTCTCTATTCATCTTCATAGCCAACCTCTTTTCATTTTCATATATATACGTATCATTATATATTCATCATATAATATAAAACCGTTATTTATTAATAATATGAAGTATCATTACAATCTAGCTTGAGTTTTATCCGACTTTCACATAAAATAAAATATATTAAAACAATTTTACTGGAGGCCCATCATGTATATCGGTGAAATCATCAGAACCTATCGCGAACAACATAATATGACGATTGAGGAGTTCGCAACCAGATCAAATCTAAGTCAAACAGAAATCAGTCAATTGGAAGAACTATTTCAAGCCGATGGAAGTACACCCCATCCTGTTGCGATGCGACAAATCAAAAATATAGCAGAAGCCATCGGACAGCCAATCCCCGTCATTATGAATCAGATTTCTTCGAATCAAGAAGTCGTCGTTAACGTAGTGGCTGAATCGGATCAACCTCACGCAAAATAATATGAGACTCTTACACCATCGGGTAGCGTAAAAGGCTCATCATTGCTTAAAAACATCTTCTATATGACAATTAATATAAACAAACTTAAATAATATGATAGTAAAAATTAAATTACATTGTAGAAATAGTACTGCGTTATATTAATAAAGTGATACAATACAGCAATAAAAAATACCATAACGATAAAAGGGACTGTCCTCAAAATGCAATTCTACTGCATTCTAAGGACAGTCCCTTAATCATATTTGAATTTTTTGGGGTTATAGGACAAAAAGAAAAACCCGCACAACATGCGGGTTAATTTGGTGACCCAGAAGGGATTCGAACCCCTGGCCTTTTGATTCGTAGTCAAACGCTCTATCCAGCTGAGCTACTGAGTCATAAATTGAGTACTCACTTATATTAACATAATGTCTGCTTTAAAGCAAGCATTTATTTAACATTTCGAGCACTTCACAGTCAAAAGGCTGAAAATAAATTTGGCAGGGGCAGTAGGACTTGAACCCACAACCAACGGTTTTGGAGACCGCTACTCTACCAATTGAGCTATACCCCTATCTCCACCAAGCCATGCTTGATACTTGATTATCATAACAAAAAACAGGGACGCTGTCAAGAAATACGCGCATTCTAAATAGTAAAATCACCGCGTCCCGGAAGGAAAAGAGCCCTAAAAAGGGCTCTTCTGTCTACCTAACTTTTACCTTTATATATACGGGAGATGGTATATATAATTAGAGAGTTTTGTATATGTATTGTTTTGTTTATACACAGGGAGAGTATTGTTGTGTATTAAGTGTTGTTTTATGTGTTGTATTGTTTTGTGTTGTTTGTATTATTTGTAAAAGGGACAGGTAAAAGTTATTAGCAGTAGACCTCCATTCCTTAGTTGACCTCAATCAACTATTGCTAGTATATAGACACTTCGTGAAAAGATAGTGAAGGTTTCATGTTCTACCAAAAATATACGGGTATTTTTTTGGACATACGAAAAATATGAAAAAGCCGGAAAACCATAGTATATTACTAAATATTAAATTATTTGTATATCATTCAAAAACATAATTCATATATATGAATTATTAAATGAAGTACCAAAATTTGTACATAATGGAGGCCTAACCGTATAGAAATACCTATGTTAACTTACCAATATAATCAGCAAATCCTTATATATAGTTTCACCCTTAGCCATAGTGGGTGTTCGTCTCTGTGGAGTTCCCTATGTAGCTTCGCTACATGGTAACTCTTGCGCGCTGAACTAAGCGACGCAGTGAATTTGTCGTCGGTTAGTTCTTATTACCTTTAGGTTCTCCTAATTGCTTCCTCACTATGGATTTTCCTTCACCGCTTTGCAGTTCAGTAAATCTTACGTTCGGAAGAAGGTGATGTGTGGGCCCCATACGTCGTTTAATCCTAATTACTTTTCGCTTGCCCTAATTGCTTCCTCACTGTGGATTTCCCTTTACTGCTTCGCAGTTTGGTAAATCTTACGTTCGGAAGAAAGTGATGCAGTGAATCTGTCGTCACGTTGTTCCTCCATCTTCTACTGCCCTACTTTTCCCACACCGTCTTATTGATTTATACAGATAGAGACTACTTGTACAGCCTTGGCTGGAGACGGCTCCAGTAAAAATTAGAATATCCTCATTAGAGCACAAAAAAGAGGGCCAACCCTTTAGGGTGACCCTCTTTTAATGCTTAATCAGCGACTTCCTATCCTCCCGGGCCGTCTCCAGCCAAGTACTTTCGGCGTTTATGAGCTTAACTACTGTGTTCGGGATGGGAACAGGTGGATCCTCATA